>NZ_JARBHJ010000033.1 GCF_028864145.1 Actinotignum schaalii
TTGCGGGGGGGTGTTCGGCCGGTCGATTTTCTGTTGGGATTTTAAAAATTTTAAAAATATTTTTTTTTTTTTTTGTTTTTGTGGGGGGGGCTGGGGGGCGGGGGGGGGCCGGCCGGGCCCACGCTTGCCAGGCGAGCTCGGACCGATGCCCTTGTAGAAACCGCACATCACTCGAGACGGAAGGTGGATACCGTGAGCGAAGCTGAAAAACACCGAGTTCGGCGCGCCGCGCTGGGCTTGTTAAGTGCGGGTGCAGCCGCGGGGGCGGGGTGCCTGAGCTGGGCGCTGCACGAAGCCCACCGCTATATCCTGCGCGAGCGGGTGCTGGTGCTGCCGCACGTTGCGAACGCCGCCGGTGAGCTACGTATTCTTCATCTTTCGGATATGCACCTGCTGCGCCGCCACCGGGCCAAGCAGCAATTCTTGCGCGAGCTCGGCCAGCGTTGCCGCCCGGATCTTGTGGTCCTGACGGGCGACCATCTTTCCGAAGCGGGCGCCGTCGGCCCTCTCCTGGACGCCCTGGCGCCGCTTGCTGATATTCCGGGGCTGTTCGTGTATGGCTCAAATGACTATTTCGCCCCGGTGCTCAAGAACCCGTTGCGTTACGTAGCGCCGGGCCTCTTCCCGCCGCTGGTTGAGAAGGGCGAACCGGATTTGCCGTGGGAAGAGATGACCGCTGGGCTGGAAGCTTTCGGCTGGATCGATCTCAATAATCAGCGGGCGCGGTTGCGCGCGGCCGCCTGGGATATCGACGCGGTCGGTATGGACGACCCGCATATCGGCCGGGCCCGGATGCCTCGCCCCGGCGAGGCTACTGATGCGCTGGAAGGTGGCGCGGCTGCGGAGGGAAACACGGGCGCGGGACGTGAGGGGCGCAAAAACAGTGGGCGCGGATATCTGCGACTCGGCGTCGTTCACGCACCGTATCGCGCCGCTCTCGCCGCATTAATGAACGACGGCGCAGCTCTGACGCTGGCGGGACATACCCACGGCGGGCAGTTGGCCGTGCCTGGATTCGGTGCTTTGACCACGAATTGTGATCTTCCGCTGCGTTACGATTCCGGGCTTTTCGATTGGCCCTGCGGTGAGGATGCCGGTGCCGAGCGCGGCGCGGGCGGCGCGGGTTCTGACCGCGATACGGGAGGGGGCCGGGCTGGAGAACGTCTGCCCCTGCGCGGCGACGGCGTGCGGGTGCTCCGCGGTGGCATGGCGGTGAATGTGTCTGCCGGCCTGGGGACATCGCCGTATACGCCGGTCAGGTTCCTCCGGCCTCCCGAGGCGATTTTGCTGCGGGTGCGCGGTGGCGCGGACTGAGGGTGTCAAACGATTGGGCTGGCTACGTGTGCTGCTCGGAGGGGCGCCGGGGTGGTTTGCCGGGAAGAAGCGGAACTATCCTGGCTGTACGCCAGATCACTAGATCGAATTTAGCTTTTTTGGCTGCGGAGGGCTATTATTATTGAGTTGCCAAAGCACGGGGTATGGCGCAGCTTGGTAGCGCGCTTCGTTCGGGACGAAGAGGCCGTGGGTTCAAATCCCGCTACCCCGACGTTGTGATGTCCCGCGTCATAGGTCCGCCTGTGACGCGGGACATCATATTCTGCTAATTCAGAGGTTTCGACAGTGATGTTAACGGTGAAACTGTCGAGAGACTCTCCCGTAATAAGCGCCGCAGCATCCTTTACCATTTCTTCAATCTGATCAAGTCGGCGTGCCTGCGTGCCATATTCCTTTCCGTGGAGGGTGAATTCTGCGCCCCACCAATCTCCGTCACGGGTAACCGTGGTATCTAGTGATGTCACTTCTTGCTCCGTGCGAGAATCTTGCGAGCGAGCCTTTCAAAAATTTCGGGGTGGCGGGGCAACTGCCAAAATTACGCGCGGCTGTCGAAGTTGAGCTCTCGCCGCAGCTGCGCCGTCGTATCAGAAGAGCTGTGCCGCAATGATCGGAACCGCGCGGAAAAGCAGCTGCGCCGTCGTACTAGAACGCAAGGGAACGCGCAGGCAGGAACGCGAACGCGGGCGGCCGAAACCCCAGAAAGAGCCCGGCCACCCGCGTGACGCGCTGAACGTGAGTATGAAACGTAGAGACTAGTGGGCGCGGCGCTGCAACCGGCCAATCTCCAGGAGCAGTACGGCGCGACCTTCGAGCCGAATCCACCCGCGGGAAACGAAATCAGCGAGAGACTTATTGACCGTTTCGCGCGAAGCTCCCACCAGATGCGCGAGTTCTTCCTGCGTGAGATCGTGCGCAACGTACATGCCTTCGGGGGTGCGCTCACCGAAACGATTGGCTAGGTCGAGCAGCGCCTTCGCCACGCGGCCGGGAACATCGGAGAACACCAGGTCGGCAAGATTCTCATTGGTATTGCGCAGGCGACGCGCCATTTCACGGAGCATCGACATGGCGAGCGCGGGGTGCTCTTCGATGAAATTCTTCATATCGCGATGCGCGAGGGAAAGCAGATGCGTCGGCGCGATAGCGGTGACCGTGGAAGAACGAGCCCCCAGGTCAAAGAGCGAAAGTTCTCCGATGATTTCCCCGGGGCCGAGCACGGCGAGCAGGTTTTCACGCCCGTCGTCAGACGTGTGACTGAGCTTCACCTTGCCGTCGGTAACAATATAAAGGCGATCACCCTGGTCGCCTTCGTGGAAAAGCGACTCGCCCCGCTTAAGGGACGTGTCGCTCATCATCGCGCCGAGAGCGGCGAGACTTTCCTCATCCATGTCCTTGAAAAGGGGCACGGTTCGTAAAACGCTGGTATCCATCTCTAGCCTTCCTCCGATGTATTCAGAATATTCCTGAAGTAGTCTCATGTCACATTTTGCCATTATTCACGGAAAATGTCTCATACCTGGGCTGTATATGTCTAGCGGCGGCCTAGCGCCGTGCGGACCTTTCAAGCTGGGAAAGGAAATCCAGCACGATATTCGTAAATTCACGCGGGGACTCTTCGGGGATAAAATGCCCGGCGCCCGGCACGGCGATGAGCCGGTAGGAGCCGGTGGCGAAAGAACGGTCATCCGCCCAGGCCCGTTCATTAATCATGCGATCAGCCAGGCCGCGCACCGCCCAGACAGGTGCGTCCACGGGAGTGGAGAGGATATCGCGCCAGGCCTTCCCGGAGGGGCGGCGCCGCCACGTGGCGGTCCAGCGTAATTGTTCAACGGCGCTCGCCGCGGCTTCCGGGAGCCGCATCGCAGCGGCGTACTGTTCGGACTCCTCCGCCGCGCCGTGGCTGTGCGGGGCGGACCATTCCAGGAGCAAACGGCGCATATTGCGCACATCCCCGAGCGCGCGCGGGGAGCGATTCCCCAACCGCGAGGTGAGTAAACCGAGCAGGCCGCGCGGGCGGATACCACGCCCAAAATGCCGCAGCCCGAGCGGGTGTGGGCTGGCCACCGTCACGAGTCCGGTAATAATATCGGGGGCCATCGCCGCCGCCGCCCACCCGAGGGCCACATTGGAGCCGGCCGCCACGATCACCGCCGAGCTTGCTCCCAGGGATTCGGTGAGCGAAATAAGATCCTGGGCGAGTTCCGGCCCGGATTGCACCGACGGAGTTTTATCGCTTCCACCCACCCCGCGCAGGTCGACGGCGGCAACTTCGTAACCGGCCTGCGCCACGGGTTCGATCTGGTGGCGCCAGGCGTACCAGTATTCCGGGTAACTATGCACGAACAGCACCAGCGGGGTGCGAGTCGAGTGACTCCCGGCATAGGCCAGGTGGAATTGCGCACCGTTGGCGGTCACGAGACGATGCTCCCACGGCCCGGGGATCCAGACGCAGGAATTATCGGCGGGAAGTGAGCTCATGCGATACCTTGTTACGCTCCGGTTTTTATTCGTCGCCCTCGGGGAGGCGGTATTCGCGCACCGTGAAAGCCCGGGCGCGCCGCGAACCGAGGGAGCGTGCCCCGTGCGCCGCGAAGCCAATAGTCGCGAGGATCGCGCCCAGCACGATGAACCCGCCGAAAGCAAGATCGTAGGCGAAATGGTGCACGATATTATCCGTAATCGGCTTGTAGCCGCCGATAAGCGAATCCACCCAGTGCACCCCGCGCAGCGCCACAGCGGGAAACGCGAGCCCCACGAAACCGGCGAGCACCAGAGCGCAGCCCCACAGCTGCGCCCCCAGGGAGGAGAGCCGCGCGAGCAGTGCAATAACGACGAGCAGGGCGACGCCGCCGGCCATTTCCACCAGCGCCGCCACATTGACCTGGCCTGTTTCTAGCGCGAAGGGGCGAGCCAGGTGCAGGCGTGCCACCGCGTCCGAAATGAGATACCAGATCAGTGGAAGCAGGAGCAACGTGACCACCGAGGTCCAGATATGGGTCCAGACCCGGCCCTTCGGAGCGTCGGGAATTGGCTCCACTTCCGCGATGTCTCCCCAGGTGCGCTGATCTTCCAGGCTTTCCTCACGTACGGCCGGAAAGACCGGGCCGTCGAACGCCGCGGCGGGGGCTGCGGTGGGCGCTGTTGCCGGTTCTGCGGCGGGTGCACCGAGCTCACCGGCCTGCGGGTAGAGCGCGGTTGCGGTTGCTTCCCCGGAGGCGTACGGGTCTGTGTTGGTGGTGGCGTAGGGATCAACAGCCGCGGTGGCGCTGGATTCCGGGCCTGCGGGCGCTGCGGGAACGGTTGCGGTTACGCCGGCTGCCTGCGCGAGGTTCGCGTATTCGCGATCCGGAGCGGGGGAGGTTCCCGTGTGGTAGCCATCATCGAAAGCGCCTGCCGCCAGCGATTCAGAAACGGAACGACGACGCGGCGCGGCTGGCTCCGGGGTGGATTCTTCCGGTGCGAGTGCTTCCGGAGTGGTGGTCCCGGTGGATTCCCCGAGGGAGGCGGCGGGAGTAGCGGTACCGGCGGATTCCGCACCGGCTGGCTGTTCAGCCTCGCCTTGTTCCGGAGCGGGCTGAGCCGGAGCCGGTTGGTCCGTGGATTCGGGCGTGAGCTCGGGCTGGTGCGCGGATTCGCCTTCGGGTTCGTTCACGGCGGTGCTTGCCGGAGCGGAATCACTCAGAGGGGAGGGCTCGCTAGCGGCTTCCGCAGCGGGGGGAGCCGGCGGGAAGGGAGCGGCGTCGTCGTTCGAAAAAACGGGGGCGGGAGCGGGAGGCTGCGCGGTGGGGAGGTAAGCGGTTTCTTGGTCCGCGAGATGGTCCTCGGCAATGGGCTCGAGAATATCGTCATCATCCAGTGGCCGGCGCGACGCGGTATTGTACGGGTCATTTGGCGTAGACATGGGTCCTCCCTTGATAGTTCTTTCTCAAAGATATGCCAGAAATCACGCGGATGTGGAGAATTTCGGCGGTGTGCCATAAACCGGGCGGCGCGTCACAAAACGGTGCGGCGTGACGAATCGGGCGTGCTGTGACAAATCAGGTTGTGCGCCGCGAATCGGGTTGTGGGCCGCGAATCAGGCGGTACTTATCCACAGATCTGTTCGCGTAGGGGGTTATCCACAGCGGAGTGCTACTCGGATGCGGGCGGGACTCAAACGCGGCACGCTCGGAGTATGACTTCTTCCCGTGATTTATCCCCTGGCCTTTCGGCGCCTAGTGCTCCTGTTTCCAGCGTTTCCCTCTCCGATGTTTCGGGCTCCGCTGGTGCTTCGCCGGCACCTCTCATCTCCGCGATCCCCCGCGAACTCGTCTCCCTGACCTACCAGCATGAGGAGACGGTGCGCGAGGTGGAGGCCGTTACGGAATTGGCAGGAATACAGGTGGCGCGCGGTTCGCCGGGGGTAGCTCCGCCGCCGGCCGTACTCGAATTAGAGGAACTCTCGGCGGCCCTGCCCACGGTCCGCGCGCGTTTCCACCCGGTCCTCGCCAGTTATTTTCCGCGCGGATCAGTGGTCGTGGAACTTCCGCGCCAGGCCGAAGATCTGCTCGAACTAGTTTTGGCGGCCGGGCAAACTCGGCGCGGGCGCATTATCGGGCTGGCCGGGGTGCGCGGCGGGGTCGGGGTATCGATGCTGACGGCCTGGCTTGCCTCGTTGAGTATCACGCGCACCGCCGTGGTAGATGCGGATCCGCTCTCGGCCGGGCTCGAACTCCTCATGGGATTTCAGGAAAAACGCGGGGCGCGCTGGGCTGATATCGCCCAAGCGGAAGGCATGCTCATTCCGCAACGGCTCCGGGCGGCCCTGCCGGCACGCGGGCAACTGAGTCTTCTCAGCGCGGATGTGCGCGGCGGGGCGCCCGCGAATGGAGATGCGGTGCCCCATGCCATCGATGCGCTTTCCCAAGCTAGCGACACCACCTATGTGGATCTCCCGCGCAGCGCCTTGCTGCTCGGGAGTGAGCCGGCACGGTGGCGGGCCTGGTGTGATGCGGTGGTGCTCGTTACCGAGGTGACTGGCCGCGATGCCCAGGCCATCCCCAGAATCCTTCGTGATCTGGGGGAGAGTACTCCGGTGGTGATCGCAGCGCGGTGCGCACACAAAGTGGAGGCACAAGCCTTCGGTGTAGATATCGGCCAGGAGGTGATCCCCGTGCGGCGCCTGCGCGGTTTGGATGAGGACCTCGCGCACGGAGTTGTTGTGGGCGAACAGCGGCGATCCGGGACCGCGCGTGACGTCACGCAGCTCGTCGCGCATCTCGATGCGGTGCTGGGAGGTGGCTCAGGGGTGAATCAATGGACAACACGAAGGAGTTAAATATTGCCCGTACCCGTGGGAACTTGGCTCGTGCCCGCCGGGAGCTAGCCCGCGGCATCAGCGTGCCCGGGGTGCTCACCACCGTGGCACCACACGCCGTTGGGATAAAAAATGTGCTCGGAGCGGCGCGTGATCTAGACGCGGTGGCCCGCGGTTGGGGCCCGCAGCTGCGGCGCGTGATTGAGGACCCCTCCGTCACCGATATTTTGATCAACGGTGGTACCGGGGTGTGGCTGGATCGCGGAAATGGACTGGAACGTGACGAAGAATTAAGCACCCTGCTTTCCGACGCGGGGGAAGTACGCGCGCTCGCGGTACGTTTAGCTGCCGGTGCCGGCCAGCGTTTGGACGACGCCGCGCCCATTGCCGATGGCACCTTCTCCAATGGAACGCGCCTGCATGCGGTCCTCGCTCCACTGGCCGCGGAAGGAGCCGCGATCTCGCTGCGTACCCAACGGGCCCGTACCTTTACGCTCGCTGAGCTTCAGGCCGCTGGCACGTTCCCCGCAGCGCTTATGCCGGTATTGCGAGCCCTGGTGGAGCAGCGCGCTAACGTCATGGTGGCCGGCGCTACCGGATCGGGGAAAACCACATTATTAGCCTCGCTGCTCAGCTGCGTACCGGCCACGGAACGGCTCATCATTATTGAGGAAGCTTCGGAATTACGGCCCGCACATCCGCATGTGGTGCACCTGCAAATCCGCCGCCCCAATGTGGAAGGCCACGGTGAAATTACCATGAGCCAATTGGTGCGGGCCGCCTTGCGGATGCGCCCGGATCGGATCGTGGTGGGGGAATGCCGCGGAGAAGAAGTGCGTGAAGTCCTCACCGCGCTCAATACCGGGCACGAAGGCGGTTGGGCGACCATCCATGCAAATTCGGCGCGCGATGTTCCCGCCCGGCTCGTCGCTCTCGGGGCATTGGCAGGAATGTCCGCCGCGGTGGTTGCCGCTCAGGCGGTCGCGGCCCTCGATGCCGTTATTTCCATTGAACGCCACGGGCCAATCCGGCGCATTACCCGCGTGGCGATCCTCCACAGCCGCAATGGCGTTCTTGAAGCCCCGGATGCCTTGGCGATCAGTGCCGATGGCACTATTCGTGCCGGTCCCGGATGGGCCACCCTGGGCTCACGCTTAGGGCTGGAGGAACCGTGGTAATTCTGGTGGTGCTCGGCGTTCTTCTGAGCGTCTGCACGTATGCTGGCGTGCCGCGGGGCCGCGCCAGCAAGACGGCGTTTCGCTCACTTTTCTCTCGGAGAAGTGACATATCCCGGTGCGGCAGGCGTGGCGGGTGTCGCCGGCGTGGCAGCCGTGTCAGGCGCGGCCCGCGCGTGCCACGGGGCCGGAGCAAGCGTGACCCCCTACCCGGTTTTGACGCCGGCCTGCTCGCGGTGGAAGTCGCGGCCCGTATAGATTCGGGCGCTGATCACCGCCGCGCGTGGCTCACCGCGCTCGCCCGCTTCGAGCCGAATAGGGAAAGCTCAGGAGCCGGTGGGGACAGTGAGCTTCGGCGTGACCCTGCCGGTCAGATTGACGATGTCGGAGTCCCGGTACTCCTCCGGGAACTATGGGAACGGGCGCCCCGCAATCCGCGCCGCGCCCGCGGCCTCCTCGGTATCCCCGCACTCATAGCGGTGTGCCGACTCACCCACCACACCGGAGCATCTGCAGCCCGCATTCTCGAGAACTGCGCGGCGGCGCTCTCCGAATCCAGCGATGCGCTAGGCGAGCGCCGCATCGCGCTAGCCGGACCGCGTTCAGCCGTGAAAATGCTGGCCGCCATGCCACTTTTCGGCATGTTATTGGGTTCATTCTTTGGAGGTAATCCCGTGACTTTCCTTGTCGGTACCGTGATCGGGCGATGCTGCCTCGCGCTGGCGCTCATATGCGAGGTGACCGGAATCGTATGGATGCGTCGTCTCGTACGGAAAGCCGAGCAATGGGGCTAATCCTGTGTCTCCTGGTTCTTCTTCTTGCCCGGGTGTGGATGCCCGCTGCCGGGCAGGGGGCGGGTAGGCAGGATGCCTCATCCCGGCCGGGTGTGGCGCAGCGATCCGGGCGGCGCTTACCGCCCTCCGACCCGGCGTTTCTGGCCGATCTCGCGCGGGTGGCTCTCTCCTCCGGGGCCTCACTTCCGGCCGCGCTCGAAGCGGTATCTTTCGCCGTCGCTGAAGAATATGCCCACCTTGATATCGGTACGACGGCGCAGCTCCTTCTGCTGGGCGCCCCTTGGGCCGAAGCGTGGGACGGAATACACCCACGCGCCGAGCTGCTGCGCGAGGCCCTCCAGCCAGCTTGGGAAAATGGGGTAGCTCCGCTCACCCTGCTTGGCACAGCTGCCCGCAGCTACCGGCGTCGTCGTTCTAGAGAAGCGCGCCGCGCGGCGGCCGAACTTGGAAATAGCCTCGTGGTGCCTTTAGGTGTGTGTTTCCTACCGGCATTTATCCTCGTGGGAATTGTTCCGGCAGTGGCTGGCGCAGCCATCGGTCTCTTCCAATAAAAACAGGGCGAACGAAGCCGGCTAAAGAAAGCCATATGGACGAAGCTGGGGCGTGGTGGGGTGCCAGGCTCGTTCCCGCTTCATCCCCTGTATCCCCAGGACGCTCAGACGGGGCAATTATCCACAGGCACGCGGGCGCTGGATGCGGGAGGGAGCGCAGCGCGGGAGACTGACAGCGCCGGATCTAGCACGTTCCGAGCAGCCCGCAACCCACCCCCGGGCGGCGGGCGGCGAGGTCCGGCACCACCTAGCCATAACCACGGCGTAGTTCGTCGCAAATAAGAAAGGAACCATTATGACCACGGCAGTCAGCACCCTCAGACCAGCTCTCCCCACCCACCCGGGCAGCATTTTCCGCGAGGGGAAATCCCATCCGGAAGCGGGGATGACCACCACCGAATACGCCGTCGGAACGCTCGGCGCCTGCGCTATTGCCGGCATCCTCTACTGGCTCTCCCAGCAGGACTGGATGCGTGAGCTTATCGCGGGGATTTTCCGGCGCGGACTCAATATCGCCTAAACCAAAGTCCCGGGTATCCACCGGTGCCGGTGGGAGGCCCGCGGCTCCACCGAAAAGAGAAAGATCCGTCATGATATCGAAGCAATTCCCCGAGCAATGCCAGGAGTTACCTTCTTTCCCGCGGGGCGGGGCAGGTGAGGGTGCTCTTATCGCCAACCAGCCCACCCAGCGGCCCCACCGGGCCCTCCGGTCCCACCGGTCGCGGGAACGCCGGCGTTTGTGTGCGCAATGCCATGAGGTCATTGAGGCACGCGGGCACATTGCGGTTCCCTGTGCTTGCCGCCGTCGAGAGATCCGTTCCCGCAAACTCTCCCGCATCTTGCGTCGGCCTTACGGGGCTGAGAACCGGGAAGCTGGCATGGTCACGGTAGAAGTCGCCCTCGGGATTGTCAGCACGCTTATTATCGTGCTGCTCGCACTCGGGGCGCTGAGTGCCGGCGCCCAATATCTCTCTCTGCGCGGTGCCTCCCACGATATTGCAGTCCTTGCCGCACGCGGAGAAAGTGAAGAGGCATTGCGCGCTCGCGAACTCCCACCCCGGGCCATGCTGCACGTGCAACGCGCGGAAGACCACGTGAACGTGGTGGTGCGGGCCCAGGCAGCCGGTCCGCTACGGGCCCTGGGTATCACCATGGAAGCACGTACCTCGGTGGATGTGGAACCCGGAGTGCTGGGAACATGAGAGTCTCCTGGCGGGATAGTTGGCGGGAATGGCACCGGCTCTATCTGATGTGCCGGAGGGAAAGCCGCGCCCGGCACCGGGATCCGCCCCGGGCCTCTGAGCGGGGAGCGGGAACGGTACTCGCGGTCGGGGCGATGGCTCTTGTGCTTGCCTTGAGTGGGGTGGTGCTCACCGTTTTCACCGTGGTCATTGCACGAATGGATGCCCGTGCCACGGCGGACGTTATTGCCCTGCAAACAGCCGAGCGGGTGATCAACCAGGGCTGGTCGTTAGCCGAAGCCTGCACCAAGAGCGAACGCAGTGCGCAGCGCAACGGCGCGGTTATCGAAGAATGCAGTGAATCCGAAGAAATATTTTCGATTCGGGTTCGCACCCGCGCTCGCGCGGTGCCGGTCGCGGTCCGGGTGACATCGCGCGCAGGCCCCATTGATCGGGGTCACGGTTCCGGCGCCGTGCCCTCCAGCTCATCCAGTGCGCAACTCAGGGCGCTGAGCACCAGCACCGCGCCCTCTTTCCACAGGGGATCATTGTTATTACCGCATTTCGGGGACTGGACGCAGCGCGGGCATCCGCTCTGGCACGGGCAACCGGCCACGGCATCGCGTGTGGCGCGGATCCACTCCCGGCCGGCCCGATATCCCCGTTCGGCACAGCCCGAACCGCCGGCCGCAGCATCGTGGACAATCACGGTGGCAGCTCCGGTATCCGGGTGGTACGCGGTGGATAGTCCTCCCACATCCCATCGGTCGCAGATCGCGAAGAGGGGAAGTATTCCAATTGCGGCATGCTCAGCAGCATGCAGAGCACCGGGAACATCCGCGGGAGGGATACCGAGCGCCTCCAGGTCCTGGGATGACATCGTCCACCATGTCCCGCACGTCTCCATACTGCGCTCGCGCGGAGTAATGGGGTGAAACCCGAGATACATGCCATCACGGGCCCGGCGCAGGTGGTATCCGACAACCCGATTGAATACCTCCACATCGCCCCACGCCCAGGTCCCAAACCGGGTTGCGGTACTGGAACGCGAATGGAGGATCTTCACGGTTGTCTCTTCGGAGGCAAAAGTCCGCAGATCATCCCGGGGGCGATGCCGCACGAGAGCCACCTCGCCGTCACATGTTTGCACATCGAAAGGAACACCCTGATGTATATAGATAGCCCCCGGGTACACGGTGGTATCTGCCCGTGCGGCATCCACGGTCCCCAGAATGTTTCCGTCTTCCTCATCAACAATGGACACGGTGCTTGCCTCACCGCGCAGATCCACCAGGTCGTGGGCGCTCAGCCCCGCATGCCCCCAGAACCACCCGCCGGGACGGCGGCGCAAGAGCCCCTGTTCGCTCAATTCGTCGAAAAGCGACGTATCGGAGAGCCCAAAAATTGCGGCATCTGCTTCGCTAAGAGGATGCTCAGCGGCGGCCGCGCACACCTGCCCGGTCAAAACATTCGGATTGAGCGGATCGAAAACGCTGGCCTCCGCCCCCGCGCTCAGTACCGTATCCGGATGGGCCAGAAGATACTGATCCAAAGGATTCGAGGTTCCGATAAAAACAGCCAGCCCCGAACTTCCCGCCCGTCCGGCGCGCCCCGCCTGCTGGTTAAAAGAAGCCGTGGTTCCAGGCCACCCGGTGATAATAACCGCGTCCAGCCCGGAAATATCGATACCCAATTCCAGGGCATTGGTTGTTGCCACGGCTCGCAACGCTCCGGACCGCAGTCGTTGCTCCACATCACGGCGTTCCTCAGGAAGATACCCGCCGCGGTAAGCCGCCACCGCCTGAGCCAGGGGATTGTGTTCCTCGCGCAAAAAATCTTGGGTCAGCTCGGCTACCCGTTCGGTTCCGGGCCGCGAACGCACGAAGGTGAGAACGCGCGCCCCTTCCGCCACGAAACGAGCGGTGAGAGCGGCCGCCTCCACAGTGGCCGAGCGTCGCGCGATATCTCTCTCACTTCCCTGTACTTCCCCGGAAAGAACATGGCCGGTTTCGTCGTCGGCCACAGGAGAGCATTGCCACAGGGCCACGGTACATTCGCCGCGCGGAGAGGCGTCATCCGTTACCGCTTCGATAGGGCCAAAGGCTGTTCCGATGAATCTGGTGGCGGTTTCCTGGGGCTCGCCTGCGGTTGCCGACAGGAAAACAACGGTGGGCCGGGCGCCGTACAGCGCCGCGATACGCAAAATCCGGCGCACCACATGGCCAACGTGCGCCCCGAACAATCCCTTATACGAATGAAATTCATCGACGACGATCATCCGCAGCCCGCGCCAGATCCGCTGCCAGCGGTCTTTCTGGGGAAGCATCGCGTGATGCACGAAATCAGGGTTGGTGAGCACAATATCGGCATGGTCGCGCGCGAAGGTTTTTTCTTCCGCGTCGGCATCCCCGTCCGCGGTCGCCACCGTGATCCGGGAATCGACATCTCGCGCCAGGGCCCGCAGCGAGGTGTATTGGTCCGCGGCCAAAGCCTTGGTTGGGGAAAGGTAAAGCACGGTGGGAGGAGCGCTCACCCGCGCCAAACTCGTCGAGCTACGCGGGACCAGCATCTCGGTGAGTGCAGGCACCCACGCCGCCAAAGATTTCCCCGAACCGGTTCCGGTCGCCACCACCGTGTGGGTACCCGCGTGAATGAGATTCGCAGCGCGGACCTGGTGTTCCCACAGGTGTGGCACGCCGTGGTTAGCGCAGGCACGCATCACCTGCGGGCTGACCCACGCGGGCCACCCGGCTACTCGCGCGGGGCGAGCATCTTGTTTGCGCAGCGCCACCAACTGTCCCGCGGTGGCGGATTCTTCAAGAACGGAAAGGAGGCGCATATGTGTAGTGTGCCCGATGGAGCACCCAAGACCAAAGAATTGAAGGCCAAAGAACTGCGAGCCGTAGAGCTGAGGGCCAGAGATCTAAGGACCAAAGAAAGCCGCCCGAGTTCCCGTTTCCCTACCCGGGGCTTTCCTCAACGCGGCCGGGCAGTTTACTGTTATGGCATGGAGCTCTTTGTCCCGGGCGCCCCCGAGCGCCTCGCCACCACGTTACGTCAAGATCTCACAGGTTATACCACCGCGCATATCTCTACCCTGCTCGGCCCCGAGGCTACCGCCGCCATGTGCCGTGAACAGCGCATGTGTGCACTTCTCGCATGTGAAAAAGTGTGTCACCAGGGTGCTACGCCGCATACCGAAGCGGAAATACTGGCCTGCCAAGTCCGCCTCCTTATTCTCGGGGATACCTTGAGCGCGGAGGAACTCGAGGGTGCCTTTCCCGCCACTTTCGGTGACCGGGTAACGCGCGATGCGCTGCTCGCGGTCAGCAACGCGGGATATCGGGCCCGTTTTCAAGTGGTTCCCGTTCCGCTAGACATTACTCGGAAGGGCACCCGCCGGATCACCCGCACCGAGGTGCTCATCGCCTCCGATTTTGGGGAACTAGCCGGCCGGGTCCCCGGAGCCCACCACGTTATGCCGGTGGGTGGGGCCACCCGCACTCTCGCAAATATCGTCACCTATACCGGGGGCCGGGTTCTAGATGTGGGAACCGGATGCGGAATCCATGCCATTAGCGCAGCGCTGCAAGGCTGCGAGGTGGTCGCCACCGATATTTCTGCGCGAGCTTTGCAATTCGCCGCCCTAAATATCGCGCTCGCGGCCGTGCGGGTCGAGTTGCTCCAGGGTTCCCTTTTCGATCCGGTGGAGGGGCGTTTCGACACCATCGTGTCCAATCCGCCTTTTGTTATCACCCCCGCTGCCGTCCGGCAGAAAGTCGATTTCGAGTACCGTGACGGTGGATTCGGTGGGGATACACTCCTGTCCGAACTCATCTCCGCCCTTCCCGCCCACCTCACAGATACCGGCACTGCCTATATCTTGGGGAATTGGGAAGTGGAAGATGGCTGTTCCTGGGATACTCACCCGCAGGTGTGGGCCCGGGTGGCGGGCCTCGATGCCTGGTTCATTGCGCGCGATGAAGTCGATCCAGCCCACTATGTAGAGATGTGGCTCCGCGATGGTGGCCTGCGCCCGCGCGATACCGGATACGAGGATGCCTACCGCACCTGGCTCGATGATTTTGCCGCGCGGGGGATACGCGCGATCAGCCTGGGTTACGGGATCTTGTCACACCCGGCTGCCGCTCGCGAACCCATGATCCGCACCGAGGAAATACCGGGCCGCCCCCAGGGCGATATCCGCCAGCATATTCAGCGGGTCTGGAAGAACCGGCACCTGGTGGCCGCCTCCGATGAGGACTTAGCACAGCGCACCCTGACTCGAACCGAGGTGATCGAACACCGTTTTTACGATCCGGGGGCGGCAGATCCGCTGCGCATTGTTCTCGCCCACACGGGTGGATTCCAGCAGACCCTCCCGGCCGATTCCCAAGTTGCGGCCTTCGTGGGCGCCTGCGATGGCGAGTTGAGCGTGGGTGCCCTGTGCCAGGCGATTGCGCGTATTTACGGAGAGGAAAGCGCGTCGGTCCAAGCCCGTCTCCTTGAGATGGTGCGCGAGCTGATCGCCACCGGGCTATTGACCGAGGGAACGGGAACCGAGATCTAGGAGATAGGTTGAGAGCTCCCGTGACGAGCATCGGTTTTCGGCGCGGGCGTGCTACCGTGTGACAACAGGGCACAAAATATGTGTCGGAGGCGTGGTCTGGTCACGCCGTGAGTAGTGAGGGATGCAGTTGTGACGAAGCTGGTTATCGTGGAGTCTCCCGCCAAGGCGCGCACGATCGGCAGGTACCTGGGTGAAGATTTCGAGGTGCTGGCGTCCGTAGGGCACATTCGAGACCTGCCGCAGCCCTCGGAATTACCCGACAATATGAAGAAGGGCCCCTACGGGCGCTTCGCTGTTGATGTGGACGGTGATTTCTCGCCCTACTACGTTATTTCTGCCGGGAAGAATAAAACGGTTGCCGAGCTGAAGAAAGCTTTGAAGAACGCCGATGAACTCTTCCTGGCAACCGATGAGGACCGCGAGGGAGAAGCGATCGCCTGGCATCTCTACGAGGTGCTCAAGCCGAAAGTTCCCACCTCGCGCATGGTCTTCCATGAAATCACTCCCGAAGCGATCTCCCGTGCCCTGGAAACACCCCGCGCGCTCGATACCCAGTTGGTAGACGCCCAGGAATCGCGCCGTATCCTTGACCGCCTGGTCGGTTACGAAGTTTCGCCCCTGCTGTGGCGCAAGGTCGCCGCGGGGCTTTCCGCCGGTCGCGTCCAATCGGCCACCACTCGCCTTGTTGTGCAACGCGAACGCGAACGCATGGCTTTCGTTTCCGCATCGTATTGGGATGTGACCGCCACCTTTGGTTCCGCCGAACAATTCGAGGCAGCCCTCCATTCCCTCGACGGTGCGCGTATCGCGTCCGGTAAAGATTTTGGCGACGACGGCGCACTATCCGCCAAGGCGACTAAGGAAGGTGTACGGGCCCTCAACGCCGAGCTGGCTGGCCAGCTGGCAGAAACACTCGAAGGCGCGAGGGGTACGGTACGCACCCGCGAGGAAAAGCCGTATCGCCGTCGCCCTGCCGCACCTTTCACCACCTCGACTTTGCAGCAGGAAGCCGGGCGTAAACTACGCCTATCTTCGCGTCAAACAATGCGTATCGCCCAGTCGCTCTACGAATCGGGCTATATCACCTATATGCGTACCGATTCCACGAACCTGTCCGCGCAGGCAATCAGCGCGGCCCGTAGCCAAATCAAGGAATTGTACGGGCAGGCCAGCTTGCCGGAAAAGCCGCGTTTCTACGGTAAGAAGGCGAAGGGCGCGCAAGAAGCACACGAAGCTATCCGCCCGGCCGGCGATCATTTCCGCACTCCGCAGATGGTGGCCGGTGAACTCTCGGGGGCGGATTTCCGACTTTATGAACTTATTTGGAAACGTACCGTTGCGTCCCAGATGGAAGACGCGCGCGGGCAGACGGTCTCTCTGAAAATTGATGTGCCGGTCGGCGGTGCGGCCGGAGCGCGCACGGCCACTTTCTCCGCATCTGGCACGGTGATTACGTTCCCGGGGTTCCTTGCCGCGTACGAAGAAGGCCGGGATGCCAATCGCTACGAAGCCACGGATGCGGCCCGGCTCCCGGACGTGAAAGAAGGGGAGGAACTGCCGGTGAGCGCCCCGCAGGCCACCGGCCACGAAACCCTCCCTCCGCCGCGGTACACCGAAGCATCGCTGGTGAAGAAGATGGAAGAACTGGGTATCGGGCGTCCCTCGACCTACGCTTCTACGATTTCCACCATTACTGATCGCGGGTACGTGGAGCATCGCGGTCAGGCGCTTGTTCCTACCTGGACGGCTTTCTCCGTGGTGCGTCTCCTGGAAGAAAATCTCCCCGACCTGGTGGATTACGATTTCACCGCCCAGATGGAAACCGACCTCGACCGGATTGCGGAGGGCAGCGGGGATCGGGTGACCTACCTGTCGAAATTCTGGCGCGGAGATGGCGATAAGCCGGGCCTGGAGGGCCGGGTGGAATCCCTCGGAGATATTGATGCGCGTGCTATTAACTCCACCGCCATCGGGGAGGGGATCACCCTGCGCAATGGGAAATACGGGCCTTATCTGGAAGTGGAAGGCTCCGATAAGCGTGCTTCGGTGCCGGCAGGCATGGCACCCGATGAAATGACGGTGGAGGCCGCCCGCGACATCCTGGAGAAGGCATCCTCCGATGGGCGTGAACTGGGCGAGGATCCCGAAACCGGGCGCCGCGTCGTCGTAAAATCCGGGCGTTTCGGGCCGTACGTGACTGAAATTATTCGCGAGGGTGAAGTCGCGCTTACCCCCACCGGAAAAATCTCCAAAAAAGCACCTAAGCCGCGCACGGCGTCGCTTTTGAAATCTATGCAACCGGAAACTGTTACGCTCGAAGATGCTCTGCGTTTGCTGCATCTGCCGCGCGTGATTGGGCAGGGCGAAGACGGGGTGGATATCACCGCAACGAACGGGCGGTACGGTCCGTATATCACCCACGGGAAAGATACCCGCTCGCTGGAAACCGAGGAGCAGATTTTCACGATTACCCTGGAGGAAGCGCAGGCTTTGCTGGCTCAACCCAAGCGGCGCCGCGGGCAGGCAGCAGCGAAGCCCCCGCTTAAGGAACTGGGAACCGATCCGGTGAGCGAAGCTCCGGTGGTGCTCAAGGAGGGGCGCTTCGGGCCCTACGTGACCGATGGGAAAACGAATGCCTCTCTGCGCAAGGGCGATGATGTAGAGAACATTACTCCCGAGCGTGCCTACGAGCTGCTCGCAGATCGGCGCGCGAAGGGCCCGGTGAAACGGCGTACAACGGCGAAGAAGAGCACGGCGAAGACCACCGCCGCGAAGAAAACGACGGCGAAGAAGAGCACGGCGAAAAAGTCCAGCTCGAAAAATTCCGCTTCCGGATCGACCACCGAGAAGGCATAAATGCGCGGGGTGTTCATTACCTTTGAAGGTGGGGATGGAGCTGGGAAAACAACCCAGTTGCAGCTGCTTGCCGCGGCGCTCTCCAAGCGGGGGTATACCGTTGTGCAAACCCGGGAGCCGGGGGGAACCATGCTCGGAACCCAGATTCGGGAGCTGCTCCTGCACGGGGGTGCGGTCAGCCCGCGCGCCGAGGCCCTTCTTTATGCCGCGGATCGCGCCCAGCACGTCGCATCTGTTATTCGCCCAGGCCTGGAGGCTGGGGCGGTGGTGCTCTCGGATCGCTATATTGATTCCTCCCTGGCCTACCAGGGTGGGGCGCGCGAGCTCGGCGCGGGCATCCGGGCGATGTCCGAGTGGGCTACCGAAGAACTCTGGCCGGACCTCACCGTGCTCCTCGATATCCCGGAAAACGAAGGTTTAGCGCGGGCGGACGACGGCCAGTATGACCGCATCGAGGCGGAAGGCCGCGAGTTCCACCGAGCGGTTCGTGAGAATTTCCTCGCGCTCGCGGCGGCTAATCCGGAGCGCTACCTGGTGCTCAATGCGCGCGAGACTGTTGCTGATCTTGCCGCGCAGATTATTGCGCGGGTGGAAACTCTGCTGGCAGGTCTGGAAGATCGGGAACATCTGGCTGATTGCGGTGCGTGTCAGCCGGCCGCGGGAGAATCCTTATGAGCGTTTTCGATGCGCTTATTGGCCAGCGTCCGGTTGCCGAGCTCTTGCAGCGGGCGGCCTGGGCCTCGCGGATCGGTGACCCGCAGCTGCCCGGTCCGGTAGTCGCCGCGGCCGATGCGAGCGGCGCAGCCAATGTGACCGCTGCTACCGATGCGAGCGGAGCTACCGATGCGACGAGCGCGGTGGATGCGGATCCGGCTGCGGGTTTAACTACGGCACCGGATGTTAGTACGACGGCGGATATCAGCAGCGCGGCGATGGCCCAAGCATGGTTGGTTACCGGACCGCCCGGATCGGGGCGGTCGGTTGCGGCGCTGGCCTTCGCGGCTGCCGTGCAATGCACGGGTGCGGTGCCCGGCTGCGGGTACTGCCACGCCTGTACCACCACGCTGGGCGGTACCCATCCTGATGTGATCCGAATGGACCCGCGCTCGGTGACGATCTCGGTGGAAGAAACCCGGTCGCTGGTGGCCTCTTCCTATACGTTCCCCTCGGTGGGCCGGCGGCGCATCATCATTATTGAAGACGCGGACCGTATGCTGGAACGCACCACGAATGTGCTTCTCAAAGCAATTGAGGAACCCCCGCGCGATACCGTGTGGATTCTTATTACCGCCTCGCCCGAGGATATGCTTCCCACGATTCGCTCCCGGTGCCGCCACGTGGCCCTCCAGGTTCCCAGCGTGGAGGCGGTTGCCCAGCTCCTGGCCGGAGAATTCGGCGTTGATGAACGCACGGCTCGCGCAACCGCACGCATTGCCCAATGCCATATTGGGCGTGCGCGTGCCTTACTACGGGACCCGCAGGTTGCGGCAGAACGCGCGGCGTTGCTGCGGGAAACTCTCGATTTGGGTGGAACATCAGATGCGGTGCTCGCCGCTCAGCACCTCCTCGAGCACTACCCGGCCAGCGTGGGTGCGGCGTCGAAATCCGCAGGTTCTAGCACCGCGTCGAAAAAAGGGGCGAAGGCGGAAACTGAACCCGATACCGAGCTTGCGGAATTCCGGGCGAGTATTGGGTTGGGGGAGAGGGATAGCGGTTCGGCGTCGCAACGTGCCCAGATCCGCGCTTTTGAGGAACAGCGAAAAAAGCGGGCGGTGCGGGAGGATCGTGACTATCTGGACCGGGCCATGCTCGATGTGCTGGCGCTCTATCGTGATGTGCTAGCGGTGCAGGTCGATGCCGGCGTCGACCTCATTAATGCCGATTTCGAAACACAGATCATCGCGGCTGCGGCTGCCTCCACCCCGGAACTCTCGGTGGCGCGGATGGACGCGGTGGCGCGGGCGCGGCGGCGCTTGGCCGCGAACGTTGCTCCGCAGCTTGCCCTCGAAGCGATGTTTATCGAGCTCGCTTCGCCGTTGCTAGCGCAACCATCTCAAACAAACTAGCGGGCCGGCAGCAACCTTTCCTCATCTTCCCGTGAGAGATCGGTTCTGTACCGGCCCGCCAGCTTGACGTTACCCTTATTTCATCGGGTTACTTCATTGAGACGAGGATTTTCACCTCGCCCGGGTTGCCCCGCAGGCGCTGGTAGCCATCCTCGACAATGCGATCAGCGGTGATCTTCGAGGTGATGAGCGGCTCCAGGTTGACCTTGCCTTCCTGCACCAGCTTGATGGCCGGTTCGTGATCATCACAGTAGCCAATGCACGCGCTGATGGAGCGTTCGGGCATCATAATGGCGCCCATAAGATCCAGCTCGAAGGGATGGACGTGCAGCGCCACCACTTCGAGGTGCCCGCCGGTGGTGAGCACGCTGAGAAGCTGATCGGCCACCGCGGCAATGCCGGCGCAATCGAAAGCGAAGTCCGCGAGTACGCCGTCGGTAAATTCCTTCACCTTCTCCAGCAGATCTTCTTCCGCCGGGTTGACGATAAGATCAGCAACCCCCACTTCCGTGAGCTTCGCGCGGCGAATTTCGGAGGGCTCGGAAACGATGGTTTTCACGCCGTAGGCCTTGAGAACCGCGGCGGTGAGCAGCCCGATAGGTCCGGCCCCGCCCACCACGGCGACCTTGCCTGCAGCCTTCCCGAAAGCGGCGCCAGCGTGCGCGACCGCGTGATGGCCAACGGAGAGCGGTTCAATAAGAGCGGCCTGGTCCAGCGGAATATCACCAACGTTATGAACCCAGCGTTCTTCCACTACGATCTTCTCAGCCAGGCCACCGCCGCGCCCGGAAATTCCAATGAATCCCATCTTTTCGCAGAGGTTGTACATGCCCTTCTTACAGGCCGGGCATTCCCCGCACACCATAAAGGGTTCCACGGCAACGCGATCCCCGGCCTTCACCTTGGTCACACCCGCGCCGACTTCATCGACCACACCGGAAAATTCGTGACCGAAAACCACCGGAAGGGTTTCCCCGGAAAGGGGGTGCGGTTCATCGGCCGAGGGAGCCGGTGGCATGACTCCATCAAAATACAGATGCAGATCAGAGCCGCAAATACCGTTGTATGCCAGGGAAATCTTCACGGTTCCCGGCTGGAGTTCAGGTTCAGGAATATCCTCAAGCCGGACATCTTCCTTGCCGTAGTAGCGAATAGCCTTCATTCTTCCTCCTTTGTATGAGCACGCTTGCATAGCGCGCACGTGATACCCATCTACCTGCCGGGACGTTCCGGCACGCCCCTTGCATCCGCGGCCTTTCACGGAGGCGCCAGTGGACACCGTTCAGTGGCGTTGAAGATAAACGGCCGCGATACTCCGAAGGCGTGTAGTGAGCATCACATTCAGTGTGTCAGAGTGTGTGCACCCGCGCAATGCCTCGGACGCGAATATGCAGTAATTGCACGGCTAGCGAAATTACCGCGGCCTCCTGCCTATTACCAGCTTGCTCCCGTACGCTAGACACGTGAAAAGAACTCTTGCTGCTCTCGGCGCCGTGCTGCTTTTAGTCTCCGGGTGTGCCAATAATGCCCTGGTGCGTGGCGGCACCCCCGATACTTCCACCGGTGCGCTGCCGGAGTACCCGGCGCAGCTCGCCCGGTTCTATGAGCAGCGGGTGGAATGGAGCTCCTGCGGTAAAGATCAATGCGCTCGCGTCCAGGTTCCCATGAATTATGAGGATCCGGAGGGGGCGACCATCGAATTATCGATGCGTAAACAAGAGGCGAGCGGTAGCGCCGTCGGCTCTATTTTTATTAATCCTGGTGGCCCGGGTGGTTCGGGTCTTGATTTATTGCCCACGGCCTCGATTTCCCTGGGTGCGGATGTCGTCGAAAAATATAATGTCATTGGTTTTGATCCGCGCGGGGTGGGCGAGTCCACCCCGATTACCTGTTTCACGGATGCGGAATTGCAGCAGCTCGTGGATACTACCTACCCGGATTCTGATCCGGAGGCGGATGCTAAGCAAGCCGCGGATGCGCAGCGGGTGGCGCAGCGCTGCAAGGAGAAAAACGGTGAATACCTCAAGTATGTCGATACCCGTTCGGCGGCGCGGGATTTGGATGTGCTGCGCCACCTGGTAGGGGATCGTTCGCTCAACTACCTGGGCTACTCGTACGGCACGTTCCTCGGGGCGCAGTATGCGGATCTTTTCCCTGCTCAGGTAGGCCGCATGGTGCTCGACGGCGCCGTCGACACCACCCTGGGAACGGCCCGCCTCGCCACCGATCAAACGCGTGGTTTCGAAGAATCCGCGCGCCGTTTCGTGGAATGGTGCCAGCAGGAGCAAGGCTCACGGTGCCCGTTGAAAGGGAGCGTGGATGAAGGCATCGCGCATATGCGCAGTATTATCGACGCCGCAATCGCCACTCCCATCCCCACCGGGAACCCGAGTATGCCGCTCACGGGAGCTCAGGCCCTGTCAGCATTTACCATTCCGTTCTACAGCAAGATGCTGTGGCCGGTGCTGATGGAGGGTATTTCCGAGTTTGATAAGCAGAATAAGGGCACGGTTCTCCAGCTCATCGCCCTAACCGGGCAGAGCCGCGATCCGGGCGACGGGCATTTCCTGGATAATTCCACGGAGGCGAATTGGGCTATTAATTGTGCGGATTATCGGCCCGCCACGGATGCGGAGCTTGAGGAAGCTTCGCGGGCCACTAAGGGCGGCCCGTTGCTTGGGGATGCTTACGCGGGTTCGGATCTGTGCCAGGTGTGGCCGACCCAGGCGAAAGATAATCCGGGGCCCTTCCGTGCAGCCGGCGCGGCGCCCATTATCGTGATCGGCACGAAGTACGATCCGGCTACCCCGCAGGCGTGGGCGAAGTCGCTCGCTGAGGATTTGGAATCCGGCGTGCTGGTGACCTGGGAAGGTGATGGGCATACCGCCTTCGGGACCGCGGGGCGGTGTATTGACGATCCGATTCGGCAGTTTTACCTCACCGGGGCGGTTCCGGAAAATCTGAATTGCCCGGCGCGCTAGCGTGGTGATGATAGCCGGGGTAGGTGCGTATTATCGGCCTATCGTCCCAGGTCATCATGGAATTACTGCATATTTCACGATGTTACGGTGCCGTAGTGAAGTTGTACACATAAATAGGGAACGCAATTCTTTGCTCCCTTAGCAGCGGGGCGTTATGCTTGTATGTGCTGACGCGGCCGGGCTTGAATAGGCTTTCGAGCAGGGCTGATCGTCGAAAAACTTTATAGGCCTGAGCCGCCGGTTGTGGTGGTCGGTGTGCTCATCTGGGGATGTTGTAATCCCCATGTTGCTCCCCGAGGCGAGTTCATGTGACTCTCGCTCCGGGGAGCAACACTTTTCTTTCCGTTCCTTTACTTTTTGCGACGACGCCGCTCCTGCCGCAGGGCGGCCCCACCCCGCTCTCAACGTTCGCTAGCTCACGGTGTCCGGGTTTGCGTGCCAGCGCACCGGCCGGGTAGTATGCATCTGTTGCCTTGTGAACTGGCCGCGCGCGTGGCTAGCCGCAGGTAGCGTGCCACCTTAGCTCAGTCGGCAGAGCGATTCACTCGTAATGAATAGGTCGAGAGTTCGATTCTCTCAGGTGGCTCTGAACGGCCTGTGCATCTTCGGATGTGCGGGCCTTTTTCTTTTGCTCTTCCTCTACAACGGAGTCGGGAAGAAGTGCGGAGATAGGCACATCCAGAAAAGCTGCGGTAGAAACAAGGTCTTGCACTGACCATGGAGTTTTACCCAAAGTTTTCCGCGAAACACTTGCCTTATTGAGCCCGAGCCAGTTCGCTAGCTCCATTTGTTGTTTTCCGCGACGGCGAAGCCAGAGAATGACATTAATGCCAACGGCCTCGTCGCTCGTGAGATTTAGTTCTTCAGCGGCGATTGACATGCCTATAGCGTACCATCCAGTCGCATCACGCGCAACTGGCACGTCTTGACGCATCTGGCCGCACCATATAGGCTTGCAACCAGATGAGCGTAGCGCAACTAGGGGGTATGGTGCCTAAACGGATTTTGACGACGAGAGAAGTTGCTTCTCTTATGGGTGTAAGCCGTACTACTGTCACACGCTGGTGCTCCGAGAACGATATCCGCGCCGTAAGACTTCCGTCCGGCCAATGGCGCATCCCTAAGTCGGAGGTTGATCGTATTCTTGCGCCGGTTGCGGAGGATGCTTCGCCGGATAATGCCGGCGAGGTGTCAGGCGCGGCTCTGCCGGGCCAGTTGGAAATTTTCGGGTAGGCACCTCATGGACACGACGTTGGAGTTGGGGCAGTCGGTTGTTATTCAGTGCTGGAATTTGAATATCGGCGATGAGGGCGTGTATTCGCCAGAACTGGGCATGCGGGTGTGTGACCCGTGGGTGTATGTAGCTTTCGATGTGGACTGCGTACCCGAAGAACACTTCGATAAAGCGTGTCGGGTGCTTGAGCATTTTAAGGTGTGCGTGGAGGGCGGCGAGATTCGCCTGGGCTACAACCTGAACGCACTCCCGGAGGAGCTGTGGGGTTGGTGTTTGCCGTGGCTGGTGTGCGGCCTGGCTTACCGCACGACTCCGGCGTTTGGCCCCAACGCTAGCGAGGGTGAGGATGTGTATGTTTCCCACTCCCAGATTGACCCGCTTGTGGGGCTTATAGTCGCGAACCGCACGGACACCTGCATTGGTACGTGGCTTGGTGGGGAATGCTTGAAGGTCGCGGCTTTCACGTCGCCGGGCATCCTTACCCGAGAGACGGTTTTCCCGCCCGCGTCCTCGCAGATCGCTGCGGAAAATCTCAGCGAGTGGCTGGAGATAATCCCATGGTAACCGCCAGTAGTTCTATGTTCTTCCCTTCCATCGACGCTGATAGTTGGTTTGCTTCTTCTATTATGCGTGGGTTGGTTGGGGGCGCGCTTCCCATTGGCGCGCGGGCTTGGCTGGCCTTCGGTACTCCTAGAGGGCCAGCCAGCCCTATTCTTCAACACGAACAGCGGGGGAGGTGAACACCCGTGAGTAGTGATCTCTTCGTTACCCGGAAAAACCGCGGCGGCACCTGGATGACGAATGATGTCGTGTGGGGCGTGCGCTTGTCTGCCCCGACGCTCGGCTTGTTCGTCTATATGCTCTCGATGCCACCCCACGCTCCGAAGACTCGGGACTCGATGAGCGGGCATTTCGGACTCGGCCGGCGTGCGGTATCTACCGCGCTCAAAGAACTCGAGGTTGCCGGTTTGCGGTATCGGTTCCGTGTTGCTGGTGGGCGTGGAACATTCGCGACGGTCACGGTGCTTTCTAGTGAGCCGATCAGTCTTGAGGAAGCTTTTCTTGAAGTTCCGGAGAGTGTGCGCGGCGATGTGGTGGCGTGTGTATCCCCGCGGCCCGATGGTGAGGAAGTCGTCCAGCTGGACGTGGACGGTCATCCGATCACCATCGCCGACGGCACGGACGAAGCCTCCAGTGACGAGAATACACATAGCGACATGCCTGGGTTATCCATAGGTGGTGTGGCCGGGGTACCGGTTCCGGTACCTCGGAGTGAAGTGGCGGAAAACCGCCAAAACCAAAACGCTACCGTGGGGGTGTCTGTTGGCGACACCGGGTTATCCACAGGTGATTGTTCTCCGGGGTACCGGTTATCGTCCGTCGGTGAGCGGTACCCCTTAAACCAATACCCTTCTTCACTACGTTCAGAAGGGATTAAATCCAACCAACCAGCCCGGCCTGAAACGCCAGCAGATGATTCTCGTTTGGGTGTGGTTGGTGTGGATGGTGACCCAAGCCAGCAAGGCGTGGTGGGTGCCACTGTCGTGGCTACCCACACGCCAGCACCTGCCGGGCCGGACTCGACGACGCCACAGGGGCCGGGCGTGGATGCGGCGGGGGATGCGGTTGTGGTGGCGTCTTGTGTTCCCGAGCGCCTGGCCGGGTTTATTGCTCCTTCACGCTTGCAAGTGGTGGCCCGTGATTTGCGGGCCGCGTTAGATGCGGGCTGGACTGCAAGCCAGGTTTACCGGCTCTTGAATAGCTCCCCGATTCCGGGCGATGTCCGGAATGTTGGGGGTTTGGTGGCGTATCGGATTCGCCAGATCGCTGCCTCCCCGCCAGTAACCAACCAGCGGGCGGCGCGGGGGTATTCGATGGACGAACTCACCGGCCTGCTCACCGAGGCGCAAAGGGTTGCGCCGGGTGAGGCTCGGGTGTTTGAGGCTCGGATTCGGGATGACCCGCGGCTTTCTCGGGCGTGGCGGCAAATGATCTTGGCCGAACTACCCCAAACGGTAGCGGTAGCCACACACTAGGTTTTTGAGGTTTTTGGAGGGAGGTTGTTATGGACACACACGTTGAACGCAGTGTCGTCGGCGTGCCCAAGGCACTGCTGGAAGATGAGCGGCTCTCGTTTGATGCTCTAGCGTTGGCGGTTTACTGCCTGGGGCTGGGTGAGAATGCTTCGGCGGGTTATCGGGCACTGGCGGGGCGTGGTTTGAGTGAGGCCCGCACCCGTAAAGCCCTCTCGGAGCTGGAAGCCGCGGGTTATCGGTTCCGGGGCGCGGATGGTCGGGTGGTGATCTCGGATACTCCCATGACAACCTCTCCAACGCAAGCCACAGCAGCCGCGTCGGCAGATACCGCAAGCACAACCGGCACGGGCCAGGGGATGGTGCGTGAGCGTCGGGAACGCCGCGAAGTCCCTGCGGGTGTTGATGTGGTGGATGAGTGTGTACCCGCACCGCTAGCGAATCTGCTGAAAGGGGTGGGTCGTGAGCGTGCCACCGGGTATCTCGAGGAAGCACTCGATCACGGCTGGACGAAACACGCAATCTACAACGCTTTGAATAACAACCCATTCCCGGCGGACGCGAAGAATCCAGTGGGTCTGGTGATTTATCGGATCCGGCATATTGCGTCTAAACAGCCACGCGGCACCAAACAACCACCAGCGCCCGCGCCGGTAGCGCCGGCTCCAGAAGAAAAGCCGGGCGCGGCCTCGCTGGCGGTGTTTAGTCTTCCTGCCCGCCAGCCACCAGACACTAAGAGTGGCGTGGGTTCCCAGGTTGGCGGGCAGGAAAACCTCCGCGCGATACGCGAACGCATAAACACGCTTCGGGGTGTTTAAAGTGTCGTAACGGTAAGGCACCATTAGAGACAAGAGAAGAAGCAAACTACGAGGAAGAACCAGACCATGGACATCACCCGAATCAAGAACCGGAAGGCGTATGTGCTTGCCGGTATAGGAATTATCGCTATCGCGCTCATCGTCGGTATCGCGCTGTATTTGCGTGGGGTATCGGCCACTAAGGATGCCCGTGCTGACTACACGCGAGCGGCGGCGGAGTATGCGGAAGTGAAGACCTCCCTGGAGGAACAGATCAAGACGGTTGATTTCCAGCCTGTCCAGTGCTCTAACGACGGGGGTAATCCCGAGAGCTGTTTTAGGGCGCTTGAGTTGCGTGCCTCGATTGAGGGCGAACTGGCCAAGCCTATAGATGCTCGCAAGGCCGAGACTCTTGGTGCTAAGGAGGCACGCGCGGCTGCGACCGCTATTTCCGAGCGTGTGAGCGTGTTGCGCGGGTGGGGTAGCGAACTCGAAACCAAGATGGCCGAACTCGATGAGGCTTTCTCTAAGAAGGTCACTCGGTATGTGACTGGTAAGGGCGAGGACGGTACCTCGGTCTTGAAGCGGTGTGAGAAGGTCTTGGGCGAAGCGCGTCAGCTCGCTGGTGAGGCGACTGGCAAGGTTGCTGATGGTGGGATTATCACCTCGATGAACCAGAAAGCAGCCGGCCTAGAGGAAGAATGCGCTCGGGTGCGAGATAAGCACGGTGAGATGCGGTGGCGTGAGGTTCAAGAGCGTGTTGCGGCTTTGGGTTTCCAGATTCATGACTTGGAGGATGCGATGAATAAGACTCGCGCCGCTATCGGGACGGTTGCGTTGCCTGACCAGGCAGTCCAGCCCGAACAGGCCGCTTCTTCGGCTGGCTCGTCAGCGTCTTCGTCGTCGGTGTCGTCTTCGTGGGGGAGCGACAACTCGGATTCTGGTTATGAGGCAGCTCCTGCGCCGGCTCCGGTGGCGCCAGCACCTGCTCCCGCAGCTCCCGAGCCTGCCCCTGCTGACAATGACGGATGGGTAGACACCTCGACCGGAGGTAATTTCTGCGCGGGTACGGATTCCAATGGCAATAGCTGGACTTACGAATGCCCCTAAAACCAAAAGGTGGCTCGGTGCTTGCGCCAACAAGCACCGAGCCGGTGAATCCCTCCAGTTTTTCGCAATGACCTTAAACATTTCGATATAGAAAGGACTCGTTACCATTATGGCAGCGACCACACATGCCCGGCCAGGAGGCCGGACGCTTGCCGCGCTCCTTGCGGTATTTACTCTGATAATTTCAAGCTTGCTTGGCGGGAGTGCCATGGCGGCTTACGATTCCACGGTTGGGCGCGGCATTGACCTCATCGGTATCAATGCCTCGGGTGCTTTGCGGCTTGGGCCGCATATTAACCAGACTCCGCAGATTGGCGGGGTAGGGATTGATGCTTCGCCTCAGTGGTGTATTGATGGGAAGAAGGCCGACCCGGGGCCGAATGATTTGACTTCAATTGCGACCTTGACGGATTCCGCGCAGCACGTGCCCGAGCTGGCGCTCACGACACCGCAGGCCGCTTGGCTTTTGAACAAGTACCAGGGCAACACCACAGATAACGAAAATCTCGCGGCGTTGGGTTTGCTCATGCACGCGAACTTCGAGAACACCGCCTCGGTGGCTCATGAAATCGCCGGGGCAACGCAAACCCAACAGCCGGACGTGTGGGCACGAGCCATTCAATACGTTGCCGAGGCCCGTAACAGTGCCGCCGTCGGCTACGAAGCCGGCCGCGTAGAGGGTGAGAGCCAACGCGAGGGAAAGCTATTCAACATCGGTATTCATCCTGATAACGCTGATTTTTGGGTTCCCAATATCCCCGTAAAAATCACGCTCACAGGGCCTGCCGTTTTCAAGGAGAGCGGCAGCACGGTATGGGAGGGCGTTACACAAGATCGCCCTATCACTCTCGAATGGAAAGCCAGCGGTAATGGCGTTGTTCAAGCGGATTACGCTTACAAAACCAAGTTCCGCACGACTCTCACAAAGTACGGCTCAGATGGCTCCATCCAGGACATGATCACGTACGGCAACCGACCGGCGAACGATCCTGAGACCATCACAGGGCCTGGGCCGTCGTGGCGTGTGATTTTTGACTTCCAACCCACCGGCACCAGCCAAGCCGCCAGCCAGGAGATCAACCTTGACGGCACCATTTCGGACACTCTCACCACATCGGTTGATAAGTCCTATGGTGATGGGCAGTGGACGCAGGTAAACAACCAGCCGGTTCCTGTGGTTTATACCGCGACCGCGTATTGGGCGGGCCGTGAAAAGCCCACCACCAGCACCACCATCCCAGCAGGTGCCGAAGTCCTCGGCAGCGTGGACGTTACAGCCACGGGTGAGGGCCAGAAGCTGGAAGCGAAGCTAACCACACCCAAGCGTGGTTACGTGAGCTGGGTTTGGTCGGTCGATAAAGCCAAGCAAGGCGCGAACAGCCAGTATATTCACCAGAACTGGGCGGATTCTTACGGACTGGAAGCAGAAACGACATCAGAGAATTTCGACTTCCGCCCCCTCGGCACCTCGAACGTGGCTGACGCGAAAGTAATCGACAAGGGCACAATGTTGTCCGATACGTTCGAGGCTAAGGCCGACCCGGCTTATCGGGATGGTGAATGGACACGCATCGTTGCGCCTGGCGCGTCGTTTGATGAAGGCACCTTCGTGCCGGTGACCTACCGGGCGAGCGCATATTATGTTTCCCCGACCGAACTCCCGACCACCACGGACTCTGTGCCGGCCAGTGCGGAGCTGATTGAATCTGTCACGGTCGTAGCTAATGGGCCGGGCCAGATCAAGGCCACGCTCTCGCAGCCCACAGTAAAGGCCGGGTTTGTCACCTGGGTTTGGGAAGTCAAGGCTGAAGACCAGCCCGCGGATTCCGCGAAGTGGATTAAGCCAGGGTGGGCCGACCAGTTTGGCCTGCCGGACGAGACCACGTCGGTGCGTTACCCCGCACAGATCGACTCCACCTTGTCTATCCGCGACACCAAGTCGGGTACCTATTTGGTCGATGATGTGTGGGTGACGGGACTCCCTGCTAATCATCCGGATTTCGCGGGTGGGATGGGTTTCAAGGCCGACACCGCGACCATTTCGCATGAGGTGTTGTTCTTCCCCCACGGCCTTGCCGTTACCGAGGCCAACCGCGATAGGGCAGAAAAGATCGGCGAAACGGTCACAATTCCCGCCCGCAACGGCTTCTACCCCAGCGTGGGTGAAATTTCCTGGTTGGTGAAGCAAGACGCTAATGGTAAAAATCTGCCGGGCACCTATGTTTTCGTTTCGTCGTTTGCTGGTGATGACCGCGTCCAGCCACTCACGACGAGCGTCGAGGACGTGACGGAGCAATTCACCATCACCCCTGAGCCGTCGATTCACACCACTTTGACGCATGAGAACACGCACGTGGCGCCGAATACCGACAAGGTGGAGCTTGTCGATACGGTCTCTTACCAGAATCTCAAGCCTGGTAAGGAATACGTGCTTGAGGGAACTCTGATGGATAAGGCAACCGGTAAGCCGCTCGAAGACGGAAACGGCACCAAGATTGTTTCCACGGCTGTGTTTGTGCCGGAGACACCGAACGGCACCGCCACTGTCGTATTCACAGTGGACGGAAGCCTGTTTGCGGGTAAGCAGACGGTTGCGTTTGAGAAGCTGACGCAGGATGGTCGTGAAATCGCTGTCCACGCCGACATCAACGATCTCAATCAGACGGTGACGTTCTCGAAGCTGGCAACCACCGCGACCGACAAGAGCGATGGTGACAAGGTGATCGCGCCGGTGCCTAACGCCGTGATTACGGACAAGGTGTGCGATGTTTCCGGCACGTTGGTGCCGGGTACCGAGTATGAAATTACGACCGCGTTGATGTTGGATAACGGCGATGCGTTGCTCGACAAGGACGGCAAGCCGGTGACGGTTACCTCGAAGTTTATTCCAGCGGCCGCGAACGACTGCGCCTCGATTGACATCACTTTCGATGCGAGCAAGCTCGCGGGCAAGAAAGTCGTGGTCTTCGAAACCGTGACCCAAGACGGCAAGACCATCTCGGTCCATCACGATCTGAAGGATTCCGCTCAGACGGTGAGCGTAGATACGCCTCCGACACCTCCGACACCTCCGACGCCGCCGGCTCCTCCCTCGCTGATCCGCACTGGCGCCAGTATCACCCTGGCTGCTCTCGCAGCCGCGGGTCTGGTTGTTGGTGGTGTGTGGCTCGTGCGCCGCAAGCGCGCCTAACCAACCAGACTCACCCGGGGTAACTCGGGGTGAGTAAGTGCTCCGTGTGCGCGTGTTTTCCATGGTCGAGGCGCGTACACGGGTAAAGAGGGGCGGGGGGGGGGTTTTTTGGGCGGCCCACCCCCCCCCTTTTTTGTAAAAACTTGGCATTTAAATAAAAATTTTTTT
>NZ_JARBHJ010000034.1 GCF_028864145.1 Actinotignum schaalii
GCAATTTCGTCGGCAGCGTCAGATGTGTATAAGAGACAGATCTTGGCGGGCCTCGCGGTGGCCGCTACCGCGCTAGCGGGCTGTAGCGGCCACCGCGAGCCCGGCACCCCCGGAAGCGTGGATGTTACAGGTGCTTTCGGAGCTCCCGTGACCATCTCCGTGAGTGGAAATCTCCATGTTGACGGAGTGCGCCAGGATGTCCTCATCCCGGGAGACGGGGTGGAACTGGCCGAAGGCAGCCCGGTCCTCGCCCGCATTACCTCTTTCGACTCGCGTACCGAAGCTCCGGTTGAAGGCTTTGCCACCGGCGGGATCACTCTCGCCACCGTGAGCCAAGCCGGAGTGGGGGAACTTGCCCCCTACATCAGCGGGCAGCGGGAAGGCAGCCGCCTGCTCATCCAGCGAGAAGAATTAGTTGCCGGAGATCCCGGTGCGATAGAAATCGTCATTGTCGATATTCTCTACACAAATGCACGCGGGGAGTCAGCGCCTCCACCGGCCACGCCGCCGGCCGGAATGCCGGGGCTAGCAAGCGGCGAAGGCGTGGCACCCGTGCTGACCGGGGGCGGCGGGCCCATTCCGGAATTCGCGGTGGTGCCGCTCGTGCTCGGGCGCGGTGAGCAAGTAGCCGCCTCGGACGAACTTGTGCTCAACTACTTCCTCGTGGATCCGAATGGGCAAACGGTTGATTCCAGCTGGACATCGGGGCCGGTGCGCGCGGCTATGGGCGATCTCATGGATGGAATGCGCAAAGGTTTAGTTGATCAACGGGTAGGTTCGCGTGTCATGATTCTTATTCCAGCCAGCCAAGCCCGCGGAGATACCGACCTCGTTGCCATTGTTGATATTTTGGCCACGGGCCGGGCCCTCACCCAGATTCGTGCCGGGGCTGCCTAAGAGCCGCGTATCTGCACGTGTAGCTGCCCCGCATCCCAGCGCGCCACCGCGTGTGCCAGGGCCGGGGCATCTCTTGTTGTGAGCAACGCACGCTCCTGGGTGGCCCACATATCCCACCAGCCACTCGGATCACCCTCGCGCTCCCGCACCCGAGCCAGCCGGAGAGAATCCTCACATTCCATCCAGATTGTTGCCGTGCATAGCGGGGCACAGGCCGCGGAAGCCGCCCCGCAACCTTCCAGCAGCAGCACCTCGGTGAGCTGATCAGCCGGCACCGTTACCGGAGCATCGTAGCAGCTCATATACCAATTCCATGGTGTCACCCGCACGCTTTCCCCACTCAGAAAAGGCCCCAGAATCTCCCGGGCTACCCGCTCCACGCCACGGGCCAAGCCGTCCCATCCGGGTACGAAACGTTCCACCTCAAGAATCTCGACCGCCAGCCCGCTCTCCCGTAGTCGCGCCGCGAGGGCCCGCGATAGCTGGGTTTTCCCCGCCCCGCTGCGTCCGTCAATGGCGTAGATCCGCCTACCGTTCCCGCGAATCACCAGGGCTGCAAGGAGATCCAGGCCGTCCGCACCTTCTTTCATTGCTCCCGCCTATTCCTGCGTCATTTTTTGTCATCCCGTGCGGGTACTCTATGTCATAACCGGCACGCGGAGCGAAGCTCACCGAGAGCGGGAGGCACAGTGGCATGGTTTATTGATCAGGTAGCACAGCGGGTGCGGGCCGCCGCTCGGCAGGTCCCGGACCAGGAGCGTGATGCGCTGCGGCGCGCCGTCCAGGCAGCTCCTGCACCGCGCGAGTTCTACCGTGCGCTCACGCCCAGTCCGCAGCGTCCCATCGGTGTCATCGGGGAAATCCGCAGCCTGGACGGAAACCCTGCCCCCGCCCCGGAATATATCGAAGCCTTTACGGAAGCGTTGAGCGGCGGGGGAGCGGCTGCTATCTCCGTGACCGCACCGGTTATCCCCGGAGGGCTTGGCCTGCCGGCGCTGCGCCGCGCCCGCGCCATCGGAGTGGGCCCGCTTCTCTACCGCGATGTCACTGTCTCCGCCGTGCAGCTTTTGCGGGCGCGCGCGGCGGGCGCGGATGCTGTGTCGCTTACCCCGCGCATCCTCTCCGATGTGGAACTCGAGGCACTGGTGGAACGCGCGCGATCCCTCGGCATGGAACCCTGCCTGGAAGTGGAATCCGAAAGTGACATAACTCGCGCGATTGGCTGCGCGGCGCGCGTCGTCGTCGCAGATTCGCGTTCCGTCACAGATTATCCGCAGCTTTTCGAGCAGTTGCCCTACACCTGCGTGCGGGTGGTACGGCGCGGGGTGCGTAGTCCCCGAGATGTTTTCACCGCGGCGCGGCACGGTGCGGGGTGCGTTATCGTAGGGCGGGCCCTCCTCGAAACCGATGATCCGGTCGGGCTTGTGGCTCGCATGGCAACCGCGGGGCGGCATCCGGCCGCGCTGCTCATGGCCGAACGCATCGCGCACGTGAGCGACCATGCCGTTGGCATGACCGAATATACCGCCCAGGCACCCGGGCTCGGGCATCCGCCCCATGCCCCCGCACAAGAAGGGACACGATGATACCAACAGCTATTCCGGCTCCCGAGCACTCCGAATGGGTGCTTTTCGAGACCTCCGCATTTTCCCTCTCTATCAAGTTCTACGCGATTGCTATCGTCATCGGGATTATCGTCGCGTATGCCCTGACGGAACGGCGCTACGTTGCGAAGGGCGCGACCCGCGACGTCACGCTTTCCATCGCGCTATGGGCGGTTATTTTCGGGATTATCGGCGGGCGGCTCTACCACGTGATCACTGATTACCAGCTGTATTTCGGCCCGGGCCGTGATCCGTGGCGAGTCTTTGACCTGCGCGGCGGCGGCCTGGGCATCTGGGGTGCAGTTGCGCTGGGCGGCGTAGGTGCCTGGATCGGGTGCCGCCGCAACGGCGTCCGGCTCCTACCCTTCGCGGATGCTCTTGCCCCGGGGCTTCTCATCGCCCAGGCCATCGGCCGCCTGGGTAACTACTTCAACCAAGAACTTTTTGGCGGCCCCACCGCACTACCGTGGGGTTTGGAAGTCGACGCCGCACACCGCCCGGCCGGTTTCCCACCCGACCAGCTCTTCCACCCCACCTTCCTCTATGAATCCCTGTGGTGCCTAGGTGGCGCCGTCGTACTCCTTCTCCTGGAAAAACGCTTCCACCTTGTGGCCGGGCAGCTTTTTGCCGCATATGTTATCGCTTACACTCTCGGCAGAGTGTGGATTGAAAACCTGCGTATCGATCCGGCGCACCTCGTTGCTGGTCTGCGTCTCAATGTTTGGACATCGCTTCTCGTTTTGCTCGGCGGGATCATCGCCCTCTTTATCCTGCGACGCGCCTACCTGCGTGATTCTTCTCGCGATCACGTGTGGTTGCGGGCCCGCCCCGAGCCGGAAACTGAGGGAACTGAGATGTGGCAGAACGACGCCGCCGCTGTCGGCGCGGCCGCCGTCGTGCCCGAAAAAATGGAGACTCCCGGGGCCGCACGCGATAGTGATGCTGCCGCCGCGGCAAGCGAATCCGACGAGGGCGTGGGTAACCGCTCAGTGAACGGGTGACGCCGCTGCGCGAGCCGTGCGCTAGCGTAAAGATGAGCTCCGTGAGCGGGGCTTATAACGGTGCATATTTACCAGGACGAGTGCCTTGAGTCCCGATGGGGAAACAGGGTGTTCGGGTAAGATAGGAAACATGCGTAGAGCTAGAATTGTGTGTACGTTGGGTCCGGCTACGGATACCTACGATCAAATCCTTGAACTTGTTAAAGCCGGCATGAACGTGGCGCGTATTAACGCCTCCCACGGTTCGCATGAAGAACACGAAAAGCGCATTGATAATGTGCGCGCCGCCGCGAAGGAACTGGGTACCCCGGTTGCGGTGCTCGTTGACTTGCAAGGCCCGAAGATCCGCCTCGGCCGTTTTGCCGAAGGCCCGGTCCAGCTGAACGTGGGCGATACCTTCACCATTACCACCCGCGATATCCCCGGCACGAAGGATATTTGCTCCACCACCTTCAAGGGCTTGGCGGGCGATTGCAACCCTGGTGATGTGCTCTTGATTGACGACGGCAAGGTTTCCGTGCGCGTTGTGGAAGTTGTGGACGGCACTGACGTGGTGACCCGCGTGGAGGTCCCCGGCCCTGTTTCCAATAACAAGGGTATTAATCTTCCCGGCGTGGCGGTGTCCGTTCCTGCCATGTCCGAAAAGGATGAAGAGGACCTGCGTTGGGGCCTCAACTACGGCGCGGATCTCATCGCACTTTCCTTCGTGCGTGATGCCAAGGATATTGACGATGTCCACCGCATCATGGACGAAGAGGGTATTCGCCTCCCCGTTATCGCCAAGATCGAAAAGCCGCAGGCGGTTGCCAACCTGGATGATATTGTCCAGGCTTTTGATGGCATTATGGTCGCCCGCGGTGACCTCGGCGTGGAACTGCCCCTCGAGCAGGTTCCGCTGGTGCAGAAGGAAGCCATTTCGCTGGCCCGCAAGCGCGCCAAGCCGGTTATTCTCGCCACCCAGGTTCTCGAATCCATGATCCAGAACCCGCGGCCTACCCGCGCTGAGGCCTCTGACTGCGCCAACGCCATTTTGGATGGTGCGGATGCCGTTATGCTTTCCGGGGAAACCTCGGTGGGTCTCTACCCGATCGAATGTGTGCGGACCATGGCCTCTATCGTTTCCTACACGGAGGAACACGGCCTGGAGCAGATCCCGCAGCTCTCTTCCCTGCATCGCACCCGCAACGGCGTTCTCACCCGCTCCGCGCTGGACATCGGTGAAGCGCTGGGCGTCAAGGCCGTTGTGGTCTTTACGGAAACCGGGCATACCGCCCGCCGCGTGGCCCGCAACCGTTCCCGCCTGCCCATTATTAACTTCACTCCCTCGGAGAAGGTGCGCAATCAGCTCGCCGTGCTGTGGGGTAGCGAAACCTACACGGTGGATCACTCCGCTGCCACCACGGATGAGATGGTGCAGCAGGTAGAAGACCGCCTTCTCGAACTGGGCCGCGCCCAGGTCGGTGACCGCGTGGTGATCGTGGCCGGGATGCCTTCGGGCGTAGCCGGCTCCACCAACACCCTGCGTGTTCACAAGATCGGTGAAGAAACGGGCGTTGCCTAAAACTCGCGAACTGCGCTAGGCGTGCCGGATGCGCGGCTAGCATAGGAAAGGCGAGCGGGTGCCTGCCGGCATAGGTCGGGCGGGCACCCGCTCCCATTCCAGCTTTCTGCGTCACCTCATTTGAAATTTGGTGGCGGGTATGGTGAAATATTCTCTGCGTTTGCACAATCACCCGCGGTGATCCTGGTGATCCCGCTGGTAATGTCAGCACACGCGTAAGCTCCTGTGGTGGAATTGGTAGACACACTGCACTCAAAATGCAGCGCCGCAAGGCGTGAGGGTTCGAGTCCCTCCGGGAGCACCGCGGCGATAACCTTGAAGTTCGCTGGGAATCTCTGTCCCGGTGTTTGCTCTGCACCGCGCAGTCTGACAGCATGGTAAGGGGCGCGTGAATCCCGTTGCCGGTCATCATTCTCTCAAAGGTCAGAGAACACTTCAGTGTGGATGCAGGTGCAACATCGCACGCAGTACATTGGTTCAATCTATCCGGCATGCCGGTCGAAGGGGTCATGATGGCCAAGGACGCAGCGGCGCAATCCGCGGAGAACAAAGAAGCTATTCGGGTTCTTGTCGTTGAAGATGAAACTCTCATTCGCCTCGATATCGTTGAAACACTGGAAGATGCCGGGTATGAGGTTGTCGGGGAAGCTGGCGATGGCGAATCCGCTATTGAACTAGCCGGTGAACTCGAACCGGATCTTATTGTCATGGATGTGAAGATGCCGGGGATGGACGGCATTACCGCAGCGGATCGTATTCTGGAAGAACACCGCGTGGCCATCGTCATGCTCACCGCCTACTCGCAGCGTGACCTGGTGGAGCGCGCACGGGACGCCGGAGCGATGGCCTATGTGGTCAAGCCGTTCACGCCCGCTGATCTCATTCCCGCGGTAGAAATCGCGGTCTCGCGTAATCAGGAAATCGAAGCGCTCGAAAACGAAGTGTCCACCATGGCCGAACAATTTGAAACCCGCAAGCGGGTGGATCGGGCTAAGAGCTTGCTGGAATCGCAGATGGGCCTGACCGAACCGGAAGCTTTCCGCTGGATTCAAAAAACCTCGATGGATCGGCGCCTCACCATGCGCGAAGTGGCCGATGCTGTGATTGAACAGGTAGGCGGGCGTAATTAGCCACCAGGTGCACGCATGGCGCGGCTGAGCTCGCGCTGATCATCCCATACTCGTGCAGCCAGGCGCTCACCGGAACTCCGGTGGGCGCCTGCCTGCTATCTCGCGTAGGCTAGAGGGGTGAGTGAAAAAAAATTCCTTCTTGTTGACGGCCATTCCATGGCGTTCCGCGCCTTCTATGCCCTGCGGGCAGAGAATTTCCTCACCGATCGCGGGCAGTACACCAATGCGGTTTACGGTTTCCTCTCCACCCTGCTTAAAATCATTGGTGATTACCACCCCGATTACATCGCCGTGGCCTTTGACCTGCCGGGAGGAACATTCCGCACCCGCGTCTATCCGGACTATAAGGGAGGCCGGGCCCCCACACCGGTAGAATTCGCCGGGCAAATCGATGTTATTAAAAATGTCCTTGATGTCTGCGGCATTACCTGGCTTACCTATGAGGACTACGAAGCCGACGATATTATCGCCACTCTCTCGCGTCGCGCCGTAGAAGAGGGAGCGGATGTCTATATCGCCTCCGGTGACAAAGACTCTTACCAGCTCGTTGACGAGCACACCACCGTGCTCTATCCCATGCCGCGTTCGGCCATGCAGGCTCTCGACCCGGCCGGTATCGAAAAGAAAACCGGGGTGCGCCCCGAACGTTATGCTGACCTGGCTGCACTCGTGGGAGAGGGTGCCGATAATATTCCCGGAGTCCCCGGGGTCGGCCCGAAAACCGCGGCGAAATGGCTGGCCACCTACGGTGACCTCGATACTATTCTCAGCCGCGCGGATGATATCGGCGGAAAAGTTGGTACCTCTTTGCGCGAGCACCTGGATCAGGTTCGCCAGAATCGCTCCCTCAATACCCTCGTGCGTGACCTTCCTATCGGAGAGAACCTTGAGGAATTCCGCCCGCGCGGAGTGGAACGAGAAGCGTTACACGAGCTTTTTGACACTCTTGATTTTGACACTCTACGCGGGCGCGTCCTGGCAGAATTACCGGCACGTGACGGCACCACCGAAACCGATACGAGCGCCGGTTTTACCCTCACCGGCCTGGAGATCACCACATCCGGGGTACGCGAATGGCTCGCCCGGCACTCCGATGCGCCGGTGTACGGTCTTGAACTGGCGGGCCCGGCTAGTCCGGGTGCGGGGAGCGTGGAGGCACTGGCGATTGGAACGGCAACGGCCGCACTCCTGCTCGATACTCACACTATGAACGACGACGATACCGCCCAGGTGCGTGCCTGGCTGGAATCTGATGCCCCGAAGGTGGTGCACGGTGCCAAAGAAGCCTGGCATCGGGTGCGGGGGCAGGGCGTCGAATTGCGCGGCGTCGTACGTGATACCGTGCTGTGCGCCTACCTTCTCTATCCCGATCAGCGCAGTTATGACCTCGGCGATCTTGCGCTGCGGCACCTCGGCGTTGATTTGGGGGACGGGGGAGTGCTGCCCGGGCTGGATGGACAGGCCGATCCTTTGGCCGAGCGCGCCGCACTCCTCGGCCCGCTCTCCGATAAGTTGCTCGGGGAATTGAACGCGCGCGGCGAGGATGGCGCTCTGCTCGACCTGGAAATGGACGTGGCTCGCACGCTCGCGCAGATGGAGGACACCGGCATTGCCGTGGATTCTCCCTACCTAGAAAAACTGCGAAAAGATTTCGATGGGCGCGTGGAAGCCGCGGCCCGGCTCGCTTATGATGCCATCGGCCACGAAGTCAATCTTTCCAGCCCCAAGCAATTACAGGGGGTGCTTTTCGAGGAACTCGGCTTGCCCACCACCCGGAAAACCAAATCTGGGTACACCACGAATGCGGAAGCGCTGGCCGATCTTGCGGTGCGCATCGCCGCGCGCGAGGATGATAAAGCCGTGGCCGGAACGCAATTCCTCGGGGCGCTCCTCGAACACCGCGACGCCATTAAATTGCGGCAATCCGTCGAGGGCTTGCAGCGTAACACCCGGGCGGACGGAAAAATCCACACTACCTACCAGCAGGCGGTAGCTGCCACCGGGCGGCTTTCTTCTACCGACCCGAATCTTCAAAATATTCACGCGCGCACGGCCGAAGGTCTCCAGATCCGCTCTGCTTTTATTCCTTCCGAAGGCTATGCGGCGCTGATGACCGCGGATTACTCGCAGATCGAAATGCGGATCATGGCCTCGCTTTCCGGCGATGAAGCGCTGATCACCGCCTTTAACGAGGGCGAAGACCTGCATTCCTCGGTAGCATCCCTCGTCTTCGGGATTCCCGAAAGCGAGGTGAGTAGCGAACAACGTTCCCGTATTAAAGCGATGAGCTACGGGCTGGCCTACGGGCTTTCTGCTTACGGGCTTTCCCGTCAGCTCCATATTTCAGCCCATGATGCTCAAGAACTCATGGACGCCTACTTCGCGCGCTTTGGGAACGTACGTGATTACCTCGATTCCCTCGTGGCGAAAGCCCGCCAAGACGGCTATACCCAAACGCTGCTGGGGCGGCGGCGCTATCTTCCCGAGCTACGCTCCACGAACAGGCAGCTGCGCGAGGCCTCCGAACGCATGGCTCTTAACGCTCCCATCCAGGGCAGCGCGGCGGATATCATCAAGATCGCGATGGTGGCCGTGGTGGAAGCGCTGCGCGAGGCGGGGCTGCGCAGCCGAGTCCTCCTCCAAGTCCACGACGAACTTGTGCTGGAAGTGGCACCCGGTGAGCACGAGGCAGCGGAGGAAATCGTGCGCCGAAAAATGGCCGGGGCAGCACAGCTGCGGGTGCCTCTCTCGGTGGGTGTGGGATACGGCCCAAATTGGCGCGAGGCCGCGCACTAGCCGCGCATTAAGTGCGCACCTAGCCGCGCACTAGATCGGGGCGCTCACACTCCGTAGCTTCAGGACCCGGATGCCTTGCATGAGCTAGGCTTTTCCGCGTAGTATGGAGAACTGGTGTGAGCACCCGCCACACTGGCCGATATCCATCGGTCCCAAGCAAATATTCACAATAGTGTCCGGAAGTTATCAGTTAATGACTAATACCACCCCCGAGTCTTCGACTCTCCCCGAGATTGCCGTCAACGATATCGGCTCCGAGGAAGAACTTATTGCCGCCGTCGATAAGACGATCAAGTACTTTAACGATGGTGACCTCGTCGAAGGAACCGTTGTCAAGGTCGACCATGACGAAGTGTTGCTCGACATTGGCTACAAAACCGAGGGTGTTATTCCCTCCAAGGAACTTTCGATCAAGCACGATGTCAACCCTGATGATGTCGTCGAAATTGGCGACCAGGTAGAAGCCCTTGTCCTCCAGAAGGAAGACAAGGAAGGCCGCCTCCTCCTCTCGAAGAAGCGCGCACAGTACGAACGCGCCTGGGCTGAAATCGAGAAGGTCAAGGAAGCTGATGGCGTCGTTACCGGCACTGTCATTGAAGTTGTCAAGGGCGGTCTGATTGTTGATATCGGGCTGCGCGGCTTCCTTCCCGCTTCGCTCGTTGAAATGCGCCGCGTGCGCGATCTGCAGCCCTACATCGGCCGCGAGCTTGAGGCGAAGATCATCGAACTCGATAAGAACCGCAATAACGTGGTTCTTTCCCGCCGCGCGTGGCTGGAAGCATCCCAGTCCCAGGCTCGTGGCGAATTCCTGCACCAGCTCCAGAAGGGCCAGGTGCGCGAAGGCTTCGTGTCCTCCATCGTCAACTTCGGTGCCTTTGTGGACCTCGGCGGTGTGGACGGCCTCGTCCACGTTTCCGAACTTTCCTGGAAGCACATTGACCACCCGTCCGAGGTTGTCGAAGTCGGCCAGCCCGTCACCGTGGAAGTTCTCGATGTTGATATGGACCGCGAGCGTGTCTCGCTTTCCCTCAAGGCCACCCAGGAAGATCCCTGGCAGTCCTTCGCTCGCACCCACGCGATCGGCCAGATCGTTCCGGGTCGCGTGACCAAGCTCGTTCCCTTCGGCGCTTTCGTGCGCGTGGAAGACGGCATCGAAGGCCTCGTCCACATCTCCGAACTGGCTTCGCGCCACATCGACACCCCGGAAGAGGTTGTCAAGGTGGGCGACGACGTCTTCGTCAAGGTCATCGATATCGATCTGGATCGCCGTCGTATTTCGCTTTCCCTCAAGCAGGCCAACGAAGGCGTGGATCCGAACTCCCAGGACTTCGATCCTTCGCTCTACGGCATGGCCGCTGATTACGACGAAAACGGCAATTACAAGTACCCCGAAGGCTTCGATCCCGAATCGAACGAATGGCTCGAAGGTTACGAAGCTCAGCGCGAGGCATGGGAGAACGAATACGCCCAGGCCCAGGCCCGTTGGGAAGCGCACAAGGCCCAGGTTGCTGCCGCGCTCGAAGCCGATGCTGCTGCCGGCGCCCAGGCTGCTGCCGCCGCAGAACCGGCCGCGGATATCCCGGCCAGCTACAGCTCCACTTCCGAACCGAGCGGCTCGCTCGACTCGGATGCGGATGAAGCTCTCGCGGCCCTGCGCGAGAAGCTGACCAACAACTAAGGCATACGCTACCGCTGGTAGCACCTAGTAACGCCGCCGGCGTGCCTCTTCGGGGGGAGCGCCGGCGGCGTTTTCTTTCCGCGGGACGCATTGTTAAGCTGGGATGGTGAAAGAATTAAGAGTTGGCGCAGCCAGCGCACAGCAGCTACGCACCTTCTCCTATCCCAGCGGGCGTGCCCTGCGGGTGGCCGTCTCCGGTGGAATCGGCGCCGGCAAATCCACGGTCACTCGCGTGCTGCGTGAGCGCGGCGCGCTTATTGCCGACGCGGACGCACTTGCCCGGGAGGTCACCGCCCCGGGTAGTCCAGTCCTCGCGCAACTCGCCACCGATTTCGGTTCGGGTATTTTAAACGACGACGGTGCCCTCAACCGCGCCGCCCTCGCCGCGCATATCTTCTCCAACCCGGCGGCCCGTCACCGGCTCGAAGTCCTCACCCATCCCGCTATCATCGCGCGGGCTCGGGAGATCCTCGCTAGCGCACACCCGGACCAGCTGGCCGTTTACGATGTACCCCTCCTGGTAGAAACCCGCGGTGATCGCGAGGTCGATTGCGTGATGATCGTCTCCGCACCGGAAGAAAAGCGCCTGGAGCACCTGCGGGGCCGGGGAATGAGCGAAGCGGATGCACGGGCCAGGATGCACACCCAGGCTGATGATGAGGCCCGCCGGGCCCTCGCTCATATCTGGATTCATAATGCAGGAACACGTGAGGATCTGGAAAAGCTCGTTGCCGAGTGCGCGGATAGGTGGCTGGTGGCGCCGCAGGCGCCGGCGTCGTCGTAGAAAACTCAAGGTAAAAGCAAGTAAAAACGTGACCCGTTCCGTGTTTACTCTCAGCGTAAGAGGGAGTACCATTTACAAATAGTGAAATGACCGTTTCGCTATATGGTACGTCTCGTCGCCACGAAGCAACGATGCGCGGCGATGGGGCCTAAAAATTGAGAGGTTAAAAAGCTATGCCAATTGTTTGGCTGCTCGTGGGCATTGCGTTGATGCTGGTGCTCAACATCGTTTTCAAGGTGAATTCGATGCTTGCACTCTTGCTCGCCGCCGTTGTGGTGGCACTGTGCAATGGCATGGGCCCGATGGAAACCCTCAAGACCGTCACCACCGGTTTTGGTTCTACGCTGGGTTCGCTCGCCATTATCGTTGTTTTCGGTGCAGTTATCGGCCGCCTCATGGTGGACTCCGGTGCGTCTCACGTGCTGGCATCGGGGCTCATCCGCCGCTTTGGACTGCGCTTCGTGCGTATCGCGGTCATCATTATCGGTCTTATTTTCGGCCTGGCGATGTTCTACGAAGTCGCCTTCTTGATGATCGCTCCGCTCGTTATTTCCATTGCTCAAGAAGCGAAGGTTCCGTGGCTGCGCCTGGCTATCCCCGCCGTATGCGCCACCACGGTTGCTCACTCTATCTTCCCGCCGCAGCCCGGCCCGGTGGCGCTCATTGATCAGTACCACGCGGACGCCGGCATGGTTTACCTCCTCGGTATTCCCATGGCAATCCTCTGGGTGATCGTGGGCGGCGTGCTGCTTCCCAAGGTGCTCGGCAACCTCGAACGCCCGGTGCCGAAGTTCATGTCCGGCGATGCGGATGATAAGGAAGCCGCGGTCAATCCGCCGTCCTTCTTCGTTTCCCTCATCGTGCCGCTCAGCCCGGCCATCATCATGATCTCCGTGACCATCGCCAATATTTGGGTGGATAAAGAATCCCTGCTGGGCCAGTGGCTCAACTTCTTTGGTTCCTCCCCGGTTGCCATGTCCGTGGCGCTGGTGCTCGCCATGTTGCTCTTCGGTATTCAGCGTGGGCACAAGGGCGAATGGGTTATGGACAAGTTCAATAAGGCCGTGTCGATTATCGCCGGCGTTGTCATGATTATCGGTGCCGGTGGCGCCTTCAAACAGGTTGTTATTGACTCCGGCATCGGCGATTACATCGGTGGGTTCATGAGCGCGGGCGCGGTATCGCCGTACATCATGGCTTGGTTCATTACGGTTCTTATCCGTCTGGCCACCGGCCAGGGCGTGGTGTCCGCCATGACCGCCGCGTCCATTATCGGTGCGGCTGTTATCGACCCGGCCACCGGCGTCATGCAGGCGGGCGTGGATCCCACGCTGCTCGTACTCGCCACCGCCGCGGGCTCCAACTTCATGACCCACATTAATGACGCCTCCTTCTGGCTCTTCAAGGAATACTTCGACCTGTCCATCAAGGACACTCTGAAGACATGGGGCGGCCTGCTCGCCTCCGGTTCGCTGGTTTCGCTGGCGTACGTAATGTGCCTCTCGCCGTTCTTCGGCTAGAGCATGAGTAGGCGGGTGCGGGCGGCCGGTATGGTCGCCCGCATCGCACAATTACAAGAAAATCAAGGAGTACACATGACGCAGAGCATTCCCTTTGCCGAGCAAGCTATCGCCGGCGTCAGCCTCGTCACCCGTGGGGACCTGAGCGCGCTGGAGATTAACACGGATACCGTATCCGGTACCGTTTTCCCCTACGGCGCCCACGTTGCTTCCTGGAAACCGGCTGGCTTCGAGGACGTCCTCTACATGAGCGAGCTATCCGGCCTCACGCAGGGCACTCCTATCCGGGGCGGTATCCCGGTGGTAGCCCCGTGGTTCGGGCCTTCGGATAACGGCCTGCACGGCTGGGCTCGTATCCAGGACTGGACCCTCGAATCCGTGCGCGGCGATGCCACCGCGGTGGAGGCGAACTTCACCCTCGCGGGCAGTGCCCTGGGCGGTGAGCTGGCTGATTCTCTTCAGCTCAGCTACACCGTGCACCTGGGCAGTGATTTTTGGGTGCGGCTGAGCGCCACCAATACCGGCACCGAAACGATCACCCCGGAGCTGGCCCTCCACGCCTACTGGGCGGTGGATGCGCAGGCCCTTCGTATTGAAGGCATCGAGGAGGGCGGTATTGATCGCCTTGCCGATAACGCGCAGCTCCCGGCCGGCCCCTTTGAGGAACTCGCAGGCCAGACCGTTGATCGTTTCTACCCCTTCGCGGGCGATATCGTGCTCGTGGACGCGGGCGGACACCGCAAGATCACCCTGCGCTCGGAAGAATCCGATAAATCGGTGGTGTGGAACCCGGGTACGAAGGGCTCGGCCGCGAATGCGGATATGCCCGATGATGCCTGGAAGCATTTTGTGTGCGTGGAAGCAACTCGAGTGCGCGAAGGCGCCCCGCAGCTTGCCCCGGGGGAGAGCGCCACGCTCACCCTGCACGCCACCGTGGAGCACCTCGGCTAGTGTGTAGCTCAACGCCGGTTCTCGCCACGCTCAATACGTGGGATAACGACGGCGCCCAGCGGCCGGACAGCAACTCGACCATAACCTCGGGTACCTGTCCGGCCGCTGGCGTATTTCGTACCGCGAGCCGGGCGAGGCTAGTAAGCTCGCCACTATGGCTCTTGATTCTGAGATTGTGCGCAGCGATAAGCCTTTCGAGGTTATTTCCGAGTACCGCCCTTCGGGAGATCAGCCCGCCGCGATTGCCGAACTCACCCGCCGTATTAACGACGGTGAAAAAGACGTGGTGCTGCTGGGAGCCACCGGCACCGGAAAATCGGCCACCACCGCCTGGCTCATTGAACAGGTACAGCGCCCCACGCTTATTATGGAGCCGAATAAAACCTTGGCCGCGCAAATGGCAGCGGAATTCCGTGAGCTTATGCCGAATAACGCGGTGGAATACTTCGTCTCCTATTACGATTACTACCAGCCGGAAGCTTACGTTCCTCAAACCGATACCTTTATCGAAAAAGATTCTTCCATTAACGATGAGGTAGAGCGCCTGCGCCACTCAGCCACCAATTCACTCCTCACCCGGCGGGATACCGTGGTAGTGGCCTCCGTTTCCTGTATTTACGGCCTGGGTACCCCGCAGGAATATGTTGATCGTATGGTGCAACTCCACGTGGGTCAGCACCTGGATCGCGACGAGCTGCTGCGCACCTTCGTCTCCATGCAATACACCCGCAACGATATTGCCTTTACGCGCGGCACTTTCCGGGTGCGGGGCGATACCGTGGAAATCATCCCGGTGTATGAAGAATTGGCTATCCGCATTGAATTCTTCGGTGATGAGATTGACGGGATCTCGCTGCTCCACCCGCTCACCGGGAATGTTATTCAACGCACTGATACCGCGCATGTGTTCCCGGCCTCCCATTACGTGGCCGGGCCCGAGCGGATGGAACGCGCTATCCGTTCCATTGAGGAAGAACTAGCCGAACGCCTCGAATACTTGCGTGCGCATAACAAGCTCCTTGAGGCGCAGCGCCTGGAAATGCGCACCAGTTATGACATTGAGATGATGCGCAATATTGGAACAACCTCCGGTATTGAGAACTATTCGCGGCATATTGACGGGCGCGGGCCGGGTACCGCCCCCAATACGCTCCTCGATTACTTCCCCGATGATTTCCTCCTTATCCTTGATGAATCCCATGTGACGGTGCCCCAAATTGGGGCCATGTACGAGGGAGATATGTCGCGTAAACGCACCCTCGTGGAGTACGGCTTCCGACTGCCTTCCGCCATGGATAACCGCCCTCTCAAATGGGAGGAATTCCTTGATCGCATCGGCCAGACCGTGTACCTATCCGCGACACCTGGCAAATATGAACTTGAGCAAGCGGACGGCGTCGTCGAACAAATTATTCGACCCACCGGTTTGGTGGATCCGCTTATTAAAGTCAAGCCCACCGAAGGTCAGATCGATGACCTCCTCGAGGAAGTGCGGGTGCGGGCCGAACGTGATGAGCGAGTGCTCGTCACTACTCTCACGAAGAAAATGGCTGAGGATCTCACCGCGTACCTGGCGGATCGCGGGGTGCGGGTGGAGTATCTGCATTCGGATGTGGATACCCTGCGCCGCGTGGAGCTGCTGCGGGAATTGCGCCTCGGCAAATTCGATGTGCTCGTGGGTATTAACCTGCTGCGTGAGGGACTGGATCTTCCCGAAGTTTCCCTCGTGGCCATCCTCGATGCTGATAAGCAGGGCTTTTTGCGTTCGACCACCTCACTTATCCAGACCATCGGGCGCGCGGCCCGTAACGTCTCCGGGGAAGTGCATATGTACGGAGATAGCATTACCCCCAATATGCAGCAGGCTATTGATGAAACGAATCGGCGCCGGGAGAAGCAGCTTGCCTACAACCGCGAGCACGGGATCGATCCGCAACCGCTGCGCAAACGGATTGCGGACGTGACCGATATGCTCGCCCGGGAAGATGTGGATACCGAGCAGCTGCTCGCCGGCGGGTATCGCCAAGAGCCCGCGCATGCCCAGGCGCGGGCCTCGGAAGCGGAAATTGCCCGCGCGCAGGGCGGGAAAGAGCTGCGTGAGCTCATCACCGAGCTCACCGCGCAGATGCACGCGGCCGCAGAACAGCTCCAATTTGAGCTCGCGGCGCGTTACCGCGATGAAATCAAAGACCTAAAAAGCGAGTTGTGGCATTCCCAGCAGGCACAAAAGTAAAATGCCCGCGCGGGAAACGCGCCTGAGCCCCCGCACTAGCACCCGCAGGCGCCTCCGCTCGGCACGCGAGCCGCGCATGAAATGCGGCTCGGCGGTGCTTTCCATCGTGTAAAGTGTGCACTCGTGGAGGGGAGTATTCCCGTCAACCACCGATTCGTCAACACGAGACCCACCCGGGTCGTCCGGATCGGAGACCTGCCGCAGCTAGGCGCGTGGCGGGTGGGAAGAGACCTCCGGTCATTCCATCCGGAGGGTATTGCATGCTTTCATATGCCACGGGTTTGCTCCCGCTTACGAGCACACCCGAGCAGATGTCGGTCCATATGGCCGAGTGGATTCTGCTATTCGTCGTTGTTATCGGTATTTTTGCCTTTGATCTGCTATCCCACGTGCGTAAACCGCATGAACCCAGCATGAAAGAATCGGCAGGTTTCCTGCTCTTCTACATTTTCCTGGCCGTTTGCCTGGGCGGATACCTGTGGTGGCGCCACGGGGATACCTTCGGATTGCAATTCTTCAGCGTCTGGGGCGTGGAATATTCGCTCTCCGTCGATAATATCTTCGTCTTCATCATTATTATGGGTTCCTTCGCGGTGCCCCGTGCCCTCCAGCAGAAAGTGCTGTTCTGGGGCATTGTTATCGCGCTGTGCCTGCGTTTCCTCTTTATTCTGCTGGGTAAAGTCATTGTGGAATCCCTGGCCTGGTCCTTCTTCCTCTTCGGTGCATTCCTGCTGTGGACCGCGTTCTCCCAGGTCAAAGAAGGCCTCTCGAATAGCGAGCCGACGGGCGAGGAAGCCGATAATTTCTTCGTGCGCCTGGCGCGCCGTACCCTCCCGGTGGCCGAGGATTACCACGGCGATCACTACATCGTGAAGCGCGAGGGCAAACGCTATATCACCCCGCTGCTGCTATGCATTATTGCCATCGGCGGGATTGATCTTATGTTCGCCCTGGATTCCATCCCGGCTTCCTTCGGTTTCACCACCGAGCCCTTCATTATTTTCGCGGCTAATGCCTTCGCCCTCATGGGCCTGCGGCAGATGTTCTTCCTGGTGGATGGGCTGCTGGAGCGCCTCGTGTACCTGCACTTCGGCCTGGCAGCTATCCTCGCCTTCATCGGTTTCAAACTCATTTTCGAGGCGCTGCACCATTACGATATCGCCGCAGGCTTCTTCGAGTTCACGCCGCTGAGCTCACTGCTCGTTATCGTTGTCATTATCGTGGTGACGGTGGTGGCGTCCCTGCTCCGCTCGCGGTCCCTTGCGCGTAAAGAGAAGAACGACGACGACGGCGCAACTGGCAACAGCGCCCGCTAAGCACAACGCGCTAATCTGCGAGGCGCCGCGCCAGGCGGCGCGCCAGAATCGCGCACACAAAAATTTGTAACTGGTGGAAAATAACCACCGGGACGGACAACGGGGCAACCGTGGCCGGGGAAAACAGTGCCTTGGCCATCGGGAGCCCCGTTGCCAATGATTTCTTCGAACCGCACATGAGCACCACGATGCGGTCTTCCACACTCATCCGCGCCAAGCCTCCTAGCCACCAGGTCACGCATAGCATTGCTGCCAGGAGCACACAGCACAGGGCAAGGAGGCCGAGGATCGTCCAGAGCGTGACCCCGACCCAGGCGCCTTCCGCGGTGGCATTGAGCACGGAGGAGAGCACGATGAGGATAATGGAGCTGTTATCCACGGTACGCACCAGGCGCGGGTGAGCGCGGAACCACGTGCCGACCCAGGGCTGGAGGCACTGCCCAATAATAAAGGGGAGGAGCAGCTTGAGGAGCACCGAATTAATGGATCCGGCCGAAGCTCCCTCCACGTGCAGGAAAAGTAGGACGAGCAGCGGGGTGAGGAAAATTCCCGCGATATTGGAGACCGTAGCGGAGGTGACGGCAGCGGCAACATTTCCGCGGGCGATGGAGACCATCGTTACCGAGGACTGGATAGTGGAGGGGAGCAAAGCCAGGTAGAGGAAACCGAGGGCAAAAGCTGGCCCTAAGATCGGCGCAACCAGGTGGCCCAGGGCGAAACCGAGGAGCGGAAAAATCAGGTAGGTGCACAGGAACACCAGGCCCTGCAGTTTAATATTGCGCAGCCCGGCCAGTACATCCCGGGTACGCAGCCGCATCCCGTAGACCAGGAATACGCAGGCAACCGCGAGGTCCGAGACGGTTCCCAGATGCGCCCGCAGGGTACTGGGTGCCGGGATCAGCAGCCCGGCGATCATCGCCAGGATAATTCCGGCTACCAGGGGATCGGGCCGGTAGCGGAGGAGACGGGCGCCCCGGTGGATTCCCTTATGCTCTCGGTCATTCCCGCGATTGTGTGCTCGGTTAGTTGCCATGGGAACCAGCCTAGCGTGAACATTGCACCATCCGGTTATCGAACCTGTGTTCAACCGTGTAAGCTTGGCCGGGTGAGTGATGTTATCCATGTTCAGGGCGCACGGGAAAATAACCTCCGTAATATCACGGTGGATATTCCCCGCGATCAACTCGTTGTGTTTACCGGGCTCTCGGGCTCGGGTAAATCCTCCCTGGCTTTTGACACCATTTTTGCCGAGGGGCAACGCCGCTACGTGGAGTCGTTGAGCTCCTATGCCCGTATGTTCCTCGGTCAGATGGATAAACCGGATGTGGATCTTATTGAGGGCCTTTCCCCGGCGGTCTCCATCGATCAGAAATCCACCAACCGTAATCCGCGCTCCACGGTGGGCACGGTCACGGAAGTTTATGATTATCTACGTTTGCTCTACGCGCGCGCCGGGGTGCAGTACTGCCCGGAATGCGGGGCGAAAATCACCGCTCAAAGCGCCCAGCAAATCGTGGATACGCTTCTCACCTACCCGGAAGGCACCCGTTTCCAGATTCTCGCCCCGGTCGTGCGTGACCGCAAGGGCGAATACGCGGATGTTTTCACCGATCTCGCCCAGGCTGGCTACACCCGCGCTCGGGTGGATAGTGAAGATATCCGCTTGGATAACCCGCCCAGCCTCGATAAGAAGCTGCGCCACAATATCGACGTCGTCGTTGATCGCCTCGTGGTGCGCGAAGGTATCAGCAGCCGTCTCACCGATTCGGTGGAGCAGGCACTCGGGCTTTCTTCCGGGCTCATGGTGGTGGAATTCGTGGACGCGGCCGCAGGTGACGAACGCACGCGGCGTTTTTCCGAGCACCGCTCCTGCCCGAACGGGCACGCCCTCGCCCTGGAAGAAATCGAACCGCGCACCTTTTCCTTTAACGCTCCCTACGGGGCCTGCCCGGCTTGCGACGGGCTGGGATCCACCCTCGAAGTGGATCCGGATCTCGTGGTGCCACATCCGGAAAAAACCCTGCGCGAAGGCGCGATTGCTCCGTGGACCGGCCACCAGGATTTCTTCACTCGCCAGATGGAAGCCCTGGGGGAAGAACTCGGTTTCGATGTGGATACTCCCTGGCAGGATCTGCCCAAGAAGGCGCGCAAGGCCCTGCTGGAAGGGAATAATTACAAGGTCACCGTCAAGTACCGCAACCGCTGGGGGCGGGAAAAAACCTATGCCACCGGATTCGAGGGAGTCCTCGGCTACGTGAAACGTAAGCACGGGGAAACTGAATCCAGCTGGTCGAAGGAACGCTACGAAGGCTATATGCGGGAGATTGCCTGCTCGGCCTGCCACGGCGCGCGTCTCAAACCGGATGTGCTGGCCGTACGTATCGGAAACCTCAATATTTTCGAGCTGTGTTCCCTGGCCATCGATGATGCCAAAGCTTTTCTTGACTCGGTGGAACTCGATGCCCGCCAGGCCCAGATCGCCGCGCAGGTATTACGTGAAATCCAGGCGCGGATGGGTTTCCTCGTGGATGTGGGGCTGTCGTATCTCACCCTCGCGCGCGGAGCCTCCACACTTTCGGGTGGCGAAGCCCAGCGGATTCGCCTGGCCACCCAGATTGGTTCCGGGCTCGTGGGTGTGCTCTATGTTCTAGACGAACCCTCCATCGGCCTGCACCAGCGCGATAATGAAAAACTCATCGGCACTCTTGTCAAACTCCGCGATCTGGGGAATACCCTTATCGTCGTCGAACACGATGAAGAAACAATCCGCACCGCCGATTACGTTATCGATATCGGCCCGGGTGCCGGAGAATTTGGTGGGCACGTTGTCTACGCCGGGGATGTTGCGGGTCTCAGCGCATGCGAAGAATCCGTGACCGGTGCTTACCTTTCCGGAAAACGCAGTATTACGACGCCGCAGCAGCGCCGCCCCGTTGATCCGGAGCGGAAAATCACGGTGCGGGGCGCACGGGAAAATAACCTTAAAAACGTGGAGGTATCCTTCCCTCTTTCCACCTTTATCGCGGTAACCGGGGTTTCCGGTTCCGGGAAATCTACCCTCGTCAATCAGATTCTGTACCGCTCCTTGGCCAATCAGCTTAACGGTGCCCATACCGTGCCCGGGCGACACCGCGACGTCACCGGGGCCGCGGACCTGGATAAGGTTGTGCACGTGGATCAGTCGCCGATTGGGCGCACCCCGCGCTCGAATCCGGCCACCTACACCGGGGTATGGGATAAAGTGCGCCAGCTCTTCGCCCAAACCCAGGAGGCGAAGGTGCGCGGTTACGGGCCGGGCCGCTTCTCCTTTAACGTTAAAGGCGGGCGCTGCGAAGCTTGCAAGGGCGATGGCACCGTGAAAATTGAGATGAACTTCCTTCCCGACGTGTATGTTCCCTGCGAGGTCTGCCACGGTACCCGGTACAACCGGGAAACCCTGGAAGTGAAGTACCGCGGGAAGAATGTTTCCGAAGTTCTTAATATGACCATTCACGAAGCTGCGGAATTCTTTGATCCCATCACGAATATCACCCGCTATCTCACCACGTTGGAACGGGTGGGTCTCGGCTACGTACGTTTGGGGCAATCGGCTACCACGCTCTCCGGCGGGGAAGCGCAGCGCGTGAAACTCGCTTCGGAACTGCACCGGCGCTCCAGCGGCCGCACGGTTTATATCCTGGATGAGCCCACCACGGGCCTGCATTTTGAGGATATTCGCAAGCTTCTGTTGGTACTGCAATCTCTCGTGGATAAAGGCAATACCGTTATTGTTATCGAACACAATCTCGATGTCATTAAATGTGCGGATTGGGTTATTGACATGGGCCCGGAAGGTGGCGCCGGCGGGGGCACCGTCGTCGCCACCGGAACTCCGGAACAGATCGCCGCGGTGCAAGAATCCTATACCGGGCAGTTCCTCCGTCCGCTCCTGGAGGAGAAGTGGAGGTGACGAGCCGTGGCTGATCCGCGCAGCTATCGCCCGGCGCCGTCGTCTATCCCTACGGACCCGGGTGTCTACCGCTTTGTGGACGAGGAAGGGCGCATCCTGTACGTTGGGAAAGCGAAGAATCTGCGCAACCGACTCCAGAACTATTTTCAGCCGCCCGAACGCCTCATCCCGCGTATTCGCACCATGGTGCATACCGCTACCAATGTGGTGTGGGTGGTGGTGGGGAGCGAGATTGAGGCCCTCACCCTGGAATATTCCTGGATTAAGGAATTTGAACCGCCCTTCAATGTTATGTTTCGGGACAATAAGTCCTATCCCTACCTGGCGGTATCGCTGGGGGAGGAGTTTCCGCGGGCCTATATCACCCGGGAAAAACACCGCAAAGGCACCGTGTACTTCGGGCCGTATACGAAGGTGTGGGCGATCCGAAAAGTGCTCGATGCTCTGCTGCCCGTTTTTACCATGCGTTCGTGTTCCGATGCGGAATTCCGGCGGGGGCAGCGCACCGGCAAACCGTGTTTCAATACTCATATCGGGCTGTGTAACGGTGCCTGTGCCGGGCTGGTGAGTGCCGCGGAGAATCGCGCCGTCGCTGAAGAATTCGTAAAATTCATGGAATCAGATGGCAGTGATTTTATTCGTGCCCGCACCGCGGACATGAAAAAAGCGGCAGCGGTCGAAGATTTTGAACGTGCCGCGAAACTACGCGATGAAATCACGGCGATGACCACCGCCACCGAGCGTAATGTTGTGGTGTTCGATTCAAATCTTAACGCCGATATTATCGGCTTAGAATCCGATGAAATTGATGCTTCGGTCCAGATTTTTTATGTGCGGGGCGGAAGAATCCGCGGGCAGCGCGGCTGGGTAACGGAAACAGAAGGCACCGAACCAGCCGATATTATCAACGCCCTGCTCCTCCATATATACGGAAATCCCGAATACGACGCTTACCGTGGGGTAGGTACCCAGGGGGATCGCACCGTGCGGGCCGGAACCTCCGTGGATGATCGTGACCACGTGCCACCCGGGGCCATCCCGGGGGAGATCTGGGTACCGGTTTTCCCTTCGGATCGCGCGGGGCTGGAGCGCTGGCTTGCCGAACGCCGCGGCGGTCCGGTCCACCTCAAGCGCCCCCAGCGCGGGCCGAAAGCCCAGCTGGCGGATACCGTACACGCGAATGCGAAACAGGCTTTTGACCGCAATAAGCTGGCGCGCGCCGCCGATATTACGGTGCGTTCCCAAGCCCTGGAAGAGCTGCGCATCGGGCTGGATTTAGACCGCGCTCCGCTGCGCATCGAAGGCTACGATATTTCCCATACCCAGGGCCACCAGCAGGTCGGATCCATGGTGGTATTCGAGGACGGCCTCAAGAAAACCTCTGATTACCGGCATTTCATCGTGCGCGGGCCGGAGGGGCAGGGTGCTCGGGATGATACCGCCGCGATGGATGAAGTGTTGCGCCGGAGGCTGCGCCGTTTGAACGACGCCGCAGCGCACGCCGCCGATGCCGGGGGAGTGGAAGATGAGGGCGCCGCGCATACCGCCACCGCTGCCCCGCCCCGTTTTGCCTACCGCCCCGACCTCCTCGTGGTGGACGGCGGGCTTCCCCAGGTCAACGCCGCCCAGCGGGTGGTCGATGAGCTGGGTGCCGATGTGCGGGTGGTGGGCCTGGCAAAACGTCTGGAAGAAGTGTGGATCCCGGGCGAAGAATTCCCGGTTATCTTCCCGCGCACCTCACCGGCGTTGCGCCTCCTCCAGCAATTGCGCGATGAATCGCATCGCTTCGCCATTACTTTCCACCGCAAGAAACGGGGTCAGGCGATGACTCGCTCCGCGCTTGACGCCATTCCGGGGCTGGGGCCGGCTAAGCAAAAGAAACTACTGAGTGCTCTCGGCTCGGTTAAACGGATCCGGGAGGCTAGCCTCGATGAACTCACGGAAGTTGCGGGCATTGGCCCGGTGCTCGCCGCGGCGATTAAAAAAGCCCTCGGGGAGGAGTAGCTCGCGGGTCTTTGTGGCATGATGGAGATATGAGTGACACCCGCGACATTAACGATACGTCCCGTATCCCCGCCGTTGTTCCGGCAGCCGATTGTACAGCTGAGCTGGCACCGGCCGACGTTCCGGAAATCATTATTGTCACGGGAATGTCCGGGGCGGGCAGATCCCGCGCGGCTGCCACCCTGGAAGATCTGGGTTGGTACGTGGTGGATAATCTCCCGCCGCGCATGCTCAGCGCCTTGGCGGGGCTGCTCTCCGGTAATGGAAAAGTGACCCGCATGGCCGCGGTGGTGGACGTGCGCTCCCGGGAATTCTTCGCTGAGCTCCTGGAAGTTCTTGCGGATCTCACCGCGAGCGGTATTAACTATCGCATTATTTTCCTCGATGCCGATGATGCTTCCCTGGTGCGCCGCTATGAAAGCGTGCGCCGGCCCCACCCGCTCCAGGGCCACGGTCGGCTTTTCGACGGCATCACCGCGGAACGCAAACTCCTGGCGGCTCTGCGCAATCGTGCTGATTCCGTTATCGATACTTCGCGGCTGTCCGTGCACGATCTTTCCCGTAAAATTCGCCACCTCGTGGGGGAAACCTCCGGAACAGAAGCGACCCGGGTAACGGTCATGTCCTTCGGTTTCAAATACGGCCTGCCCCTGGATGCTGATAATGTGGCCGATGTGCGCTTCCTGCCCAATCCCTACTGGATTACCGAGCTGCGCCACCTGAGCGGCCACGATGAGCCCGTGGCCCATTTCGTACTGGAGCAGGAGGGTGCCGAGGCTTTCGTGCGGGAATACTCTCACCTCATCCACACCATCCTGGCCGGCTACGCCCGCGAACTCAAACCTTTCACCACGATCGCGATTGGCTGCACCGGTGGAAAACACCGGTCGGTGGCTATCGCGGAAGCGGTATCCGAGGCGCTACGCGCCGCCGGGCACTCGGTACGCACAATTCACCGTGATTTGGGGCGTGAATAATGGGCGGGCGCGGTAGTCGCGGCCCGCGAGTCGTCGCCCTCGGGGGCGGCCACGGCCTATACGCTTCGCTTTCGGCCCTGCGGCTCATCACCCAAAATATCACCGCCGTGGTTACTGTTGCGGACGACGGCGGCTCCTCGGGGCGCTTGCGTAATGAATTCAACGTGATTCCACCCGGAGATTTGCGCATGGCCCTTTCCGCGCTGTGTGACGACGGCGAATGGGGCCAGACCTGGCGCGACGTTCTCCAATACCGATTCTCTTCCGAAGGTCCCCTCAACGGGCACGCCATGGGTAATCTCCTCATTGTTTCCATGTGGGAGCAATTGGGGAGCACAGTTTCCGGTCTTGACTGGGTGGGGCAGCTGCTGCGCATTGACGGCCGCGTGCTGCCCATGTCTCCTATTCCCCTGGAGATTGAGGCACGGGTCATCGACGAGGAAGACGGCCCCCAGCTCTACCGCGGGCAGGTGGCGGTGGCAACGGCTCGCGGAAAAGTGGAACACGTCAGCCTTATTCCAGAGAATCCTCCCGCCCAACCCGAAGCGGTTGCCGCTATTGACGAGGCCGATTGGATCGTTTTTGGACCGGGATCCTGGTACACCTCTGTTATTCCCCACCTCATGGTTCCGGATTTACACGCGGCCCTCGTGCGTTCCCCGGCCCGCCGGGTTCTTGCCCTCAATCTTCGTAATGAGCGTGAAACATGGGGGATGAGCGCCGCGGACCATATTCGTTCTTTCGCTCGCCATGCCCCGGATCTGCGTATTGACGTGGTGGTGGCCGATCCGCGCAGCGTGGATGATATCGGTGAAGTCGCAGCGGAAGCCGAAGGTATCGGGGCCACGCTCATGCTGCGACAGGTTAGAATGGGCGATAATCGCGCACGTCACGATGCGCTACGTTTGGCCGCTGCCTATCGGGATGCCTTCGAAGGCGTCATAGGAGATTCCTAAACCGGGAACTCCCGCGCACGGAAGAATCCACAACCGGGATATTCCCTGCTGAGTAGCGGTCCCACCATAGAAGGAAGGGGAGTCGTGTCCGCGTTAACCCGTACGGTGAAAGATGAACTAGCCACCGTTACGCCGGCTTCGCTTTCCGCCGCCCTGGCTGAACTCACCGCGATGTTCCGGTACGGCGGGGGATTGGCCGTGCGTTCGCGTACCCTGGAACTGGTGGCCGAGGTGGGCCACCGGCCGACCGCGCAACGCCTGTGGGAGTTGGTGCGCCAGCTTTTCTCCGTGGAGCCGGAACTTCTTTCGGTTTCCTCGCAGATGCGCCAGGGGCAACGTTTCCTGGTGCGCTCTTCAGAGAACACCGAACGCATTGCGGTGAAACTCGGCCTCCTGGACGCACACGGGCGGCCGGTACGAGGGCTACCTCCCGCGGTGGTCGGTGGCTCAAAAGCCGATGCGGGAGCGGCCTGGCGCGGAGCTTTCCTCGCGCGCGGCACCCTCATGGAACCCGGGCGCAATGCTTCCCTTGAGATTATTTGCCCGCGCTTGGAGGCTGCCTATGCCCTGGGAGGGCTGGCCCGACGCCTCGATATTCCCTACCGGGTGCGCGAATCACGCGGAGCCCACCGTATCGACATCCGCGGGGGAGAAGCTATCTCCGATATGCTCACCCGGATGGGTGCCAATGATGCTGTGCTGCGCTGGGAAGAGCTACGCGTGGAACGGGAAGTACACGGCACGGTTAACCGGCTTGCTAATTTCGACGACGCAAATATGCGCCGCAGTGCCGATGCCGCTGTCATCGCGGTGATCCGGGTCAAGCGCGCTTTTGAAATTCTCGGCACGGATGTACCCGAGAATTTGCGGGCGGCCGGTGAAGCCCGCATCGCTCACCCGGAAGATTCCCTCAACTTGCTCGGGGAGCAGCTCACGCCGCGCGCCACCAAGGATGCCGTGGCCGGGCGGCTGCGTCGCTTGAATTCTATGGCGGATAAGCGGGCCAAGGAACTGGGCATTCCTGACACTATGGCCGCGGTGCGGGCGGCGGGGCACGGGGCAATGTCCTAACGCGCGGTAGCGCGTTCGCCGTCGTCGAAAAAAATAACAATCAAAAATGGGACTAAGGGCGTGTTATGCCGCTGTCGAGTTTCGCTCTGTGCCAAAGTTCGCAAGCTCCTTCCCACTGGCATTAGCCCCAGCCGAACGTGACCGGTAGAATAGTCAGTGGTTCCGAGAGAAGTTCTCGGACGGACTTCTCAAAGACAAGAAGTCGAGTTGGAAACGCGCTAGCTGGCGCGTGAGGAGGATAAAGAGTGACTGTACGCGTTGCTATTAACGGCTTCGGCCGTATTGGTCGTGCCGCTGTCCGCGCAGCCCTCGCCGAGGGTGCGGATTTCGAGATCGTCGCGGTCAATGACCTGACCGATATCAAGACTCTCGCCCACCTGCTGAAGTATGACACCGCCGGCGGCCGCCTCCCCGTGGAGATTGAAGCAACCGAAGATGGATTCGTGCTCGACGGCAAGAAGATCAAGGTTCTTGCTGAAAAGGATCCGGCCAACCTCCCGTGGAAGGAACTCGAGGTTGACATCGTTCTCGAGTGCACCGGCCGCTTCCGCACCGGTGAAGCTTGCCAGGCTCATATCGAAGCCGGCGCCAAGAAGGTTCTTATTTCCGCCCCGGCGAAGGGTGAAGATGCCACCTTCGTTATCGGCGTGAACTCCGATCAGTACGATCCGGCCAAGCACAATATTATTTCCAACGCTTCCTGCACCACGAACTGCCTCGCCCCGGTGGCGAAGGTTCTCGTGGACAAGTTCGGCGTCAAGAAGGGTCTGATGACCACGATCCACGCTTACACCGCGGATCAGAACCTGCAGGACGGCCCGCACAAGGATCTGCGTCGCGCCCGCGCGGCCGCGCAGAACATGGTCCCCACCACCACCGGTGCGGCCAAGGCCGTTGCCCTGGTTCTTCCCGAACTCAAGGGCAAGCTTGATGGTTACGCCGTGCGCGTCCCCACCATCACCGGCTCCCTGACGGACCTCACCTTCGAAGCTGAGAAGTCCGATGTCACCGTGGAAGAAATCAACGCCGCGATGAAGGAAGCCTCGGAAGGCGCCCTCAAGGGCACCCTCGCTTACACCGAGGATCCCATCGTCTCCTCGGACATCATCGGTGATCATCACCAGTCCATCTTCGATGCCGGCCTCACCAAGGTGATGGACGGCCAGGTCAAGATCGGCGCTTGGTATGACAACGAATACGGCTACGCTGCTTCCCTCGTGAAGCTTGCCAACCTCGTTGCGAGCAAGCTCTAAAGATCAAGCGATGAGCTGATGTGAAGCCCGTGCGTGCGCTAGCGCGCACGGGCTTCCCTACGCGAAAGGAAAAATATGAGGACTATTGAATCGCTCGGTGACCTCACCGGCAAGAAGGTTTTTGTTCGTTCCGATTTCAACGTTCCGCTGGACGGGGATCGCATTACCGATGACGGCCGTATCCGCGCCGCGCTGCCCACCATCAAGCGGCTTCTCGACGCCAAGGCGAAGGTTATCGTTTCCGCGCATCTGGGCCGCCCGAAGGGGGAGCCGAAGCCGGAATTCTCCCTGGCTCCGGTAGCCAAGCGCCTCGGCGAACTCCTCGGCCGTGAGGTTCCCCTCGCGGAAGATACCGTGGGTCCGGATGCCAAGGCCAAGATTGACGCGCTGAATGACGGCGACATCGTGCTGCTTCAGAACGTGCGCTATGACAAGCGCGAAGACTCCAAGGTCGATGCTGACCGCGAAGCTCTCGCGAAGGAATACGCCGCGCTGGCAGATGTCTTCGTTTCCGATGGTTTCGGTGTTGTCCACCGCAAGCAGGCCTCGGTTTACGATATTGCGAAGCTGCTGCCTTCGGCTGCCGGTGAACTCGTTGCCAAGGAAATTAATTCGCTGTCCAAGGCCACCGCGGATCCGGAACGTCCCTACACCGTGGTGCTCGGCGGCTCCAAGGTTTCCGATAAGATCGGCGTGATTGAGAACCTCCTGGATAAGGCTGATGTTCTCCTCATCGGTGGCGGTATGGCCTTCACCTTCCTGCGCGCCAAGGGCTATGAGATCGGTTCCTCGCTGTGCGAAGATGACCAGATCGATAAGGCTCGCGAATACCTCGAAACCGCGTCCAATAAGGGTGTGGAGCTGCTCCTGCCGGTTGACGTTGTCGTCGCCGATAAGTTTGATAAGGACGCGGAATCCGAAATCGTTTCCGCCTCCGATATGCCCGCCAACGGCATGGGCCTGGACATCGGGCCGGAAACCGTATCCGAATACGCTGAGAAAATCGCCTCTTCGAAGACTATCGTCTGGAACGGCCCCATGGGCGTCTTCGAGTTCCCGGCCTTCGCTGAGGGCACGAAGGGCGTAGCCCAGGCCATGCAGGATGCTGAAGGCTTCACCATTGTTGGTGGCGGTGACTCCGCGGCTGCCGTGCGCATCCTCGGTTTCGACGAAGAGAAGTTCAACCATATTTCCACCGGCGGTGGCGCTTCCCTCGAATTCCTCGAGGGTAAGACCCTGCCCGGTATCGCTGTTCTGGAGGATTAATGGCACGCACCCCCCTGATGGCGGGTAACTGGAAGATGAATATGGATCATCTCGAGGCTACCCACCTTGTGCAAAAAGTCGCGTGGACCCTGGATGATGCAGGTTTCACCTACGGTGATGTAGATGTGGCGGTTTTCGCCCCCTACACCGATCTGCGGTCCATCCAGACCCTGTGCGAATCAGATGAGTTGCACATCGCCTACGGTGCCCAGGATGTCTCCGTGCATGACGAAGGCGCCTACACCGGTGAAATCTCCACCTCGATGCTCTCCAAGCTCGGGTGCAGCTACGTCATCGTGGGCCATTCGGAGCGGCGCGCTTACCACGGCGAAAGCAATGAACTCATCGGCAAGAAGGCACACAAGGTTCTGGGCGCTGGCATGACGCCTATCGTCTGCTGCGGTGAAGAACTCGAGGTGCGTAAGGAAGGCCGGCATGTCGAGTACGTCGTTTCCCAGATCGACGAACTCTTCGCCGATTTCCAGGCTGCCGATGTAGCCAAGCTTGTTATCGCCTATGAACCCATCTGGGCTATTGGCACCGGCGAAGTGGCCACCCCGGAAGACGCCCAGGAAGTCTGCGGCGCGATCCGGGCTCGCATCGAGGAAAACTTCGGTGCGGAAGCGGCTGCTGCGGTTCGCATCCAGTACGGCGGATCGGTCAAGGCTGCTAACGTCCAGGAGATCATGGCCCAGCCTGATGTTGACGGTGCCCTTGTGGGCGGCGCCAGTCTCAAGGCGGAGGAATTCGCGAAGATCGTGATGTTCCGCGGCTAAGAACGATAACGGCTAAGGGCGATCACCTAAGGAGTATCGCCCCGGCCCTTGCGTGGGGGGGTGGTTTGATCCCCCCCCGCCCGGTTTATTTACCGCTGGCCGGC
>NZ_JARBHJ010000035.1 GCF_028864145.1 Actinotignum schaalii
CCCCCCCCCCCCCCCCCCCCCCCCCCCCCCCCCCCCCCCCCCCCCCCCCCCCCCCCCCCCCCCCCCCCCCCCCCCCCCCCCCGGCCGGCCGCCCCGCCCCCCCCCCCCCCCCCCCCCCCCCCCGCTCGCTGAGCTCCCAGCCGGGCTAACGTGCGCCGCTGTAACGACGCACCGCCAGCACCGTGCTTAGCGTTGCCGTGGCAACGCGCTGCCAGCACCGTGCTTAGCGCAGCTGGTACTTTCCGTTCACCAGGCGGTAGCGCGGATCGAGGAGCAACGCAGCTTCGCCTTCGTGGCGATCCCCGGCGAAGCGCTCGTCCACCGAGGTTTCGGTGTAGAGCGGCGCGTGACCGACCATTCCGGCAACCAGGTGGCGCGCGCCGTCCAGCAGGCGCATATCAGCGCTCTCGCGCCACAGCTGGGCTGCCTTAGCGCCGTTGGTGCGCGCGATAGCAGCCTCGAACGCCGCCGGATGCACGAGCATCATAAGCGCAGAGACATGTCCGAAGCCGAGCGAGGTCAGCACGGCCGCCTTAATATCTCCCACCTCGAGGACTTCACGCGGCCACACTAGGTAACTACGTTCCTCAAAGGCCGGATCGGAGCAGTCCAGGGCCTTATTGCCGGGGATCTTCCCGGTGGCGAACATCTGGGTGATGCCAGCCATCTGGAAGAGCGCCGCACCGCCCTTGGAATGCCCGGTCAGGGTTTTCTGGGAAACCACGTAGAGCGGGTTGCCTTCGCTGCGCCCGAGCGCCGTGAAGAGGCGGTCATGGAGTTCCGCTTCGTTCGGATCATTCGCATTGGTGGAGGTATCGTGCTTGGAAAGCACGGCGACGTCGTCCACACTTACGCCTAGATTGCGCAGGTTCGTGGCCAGCACGGAGTTCTCTCCGCCCATGCCGGCGGCCAGCGCTCCCAGACCAGGTGCCGGAATCGAGGTTTGGATACCGTCCGCGAAGGAGCGGATGTAGGCCACCACCCCGTAGACCGGCAGTCCCATCTGGGCGGCCACGTCTCCGCGAGCCAGCAGCACCGTGCCGCCACCGCAAGCTTCCACGAAGCCACCGCGGCGCAGATCACCAGCGCGGGAGAAGAAGCGCGGATTAATGCCCTTCTTCGCCATAGCGGCAGAATCCGCCGTCGCATTCATATCACCGAAACCGATGAGGGACTCCACCTGCACGTCATCAATCGCACCGGAGACCACGAAATGGGCCTTGCCGGTGGCGATCTTATCCACGCCTTCTTCCACGGACACCGCGGCGGTCGCGCAAGCGCCGATGGGGTGAATCATGGAACCGTACCCGCCCACATAGGCCTGCATGGTGTGCGCGGCAATCACATTCGGCAGGGTTTCCTGGAGGATATCCTGCGGATAATCCTTACCCAGGAAGCGATCCACGTACAGGCGGCGCATGGAGGTCATTCCGCCAAAGCCGGTGCCCTGCGTGGAGGAAACATCCACCGGGTGCACGTATTCGAGCAGTTCTGCCGGGGAGAACCCGGCCGAGAGGAAGGCATCCACCGCCGTCATGAGATTGTAGATAGCCATCCGGTCCGCGCCCTCCACGAGCGATGCCGGAATCCCCCACTTGGCCGGATCGAAATCGGTGGGGAACTGCCCGCCCACGCGGCGGGTGAGAGTGGTACGGCGCGGCATATAGGTCAGTGCCCCGGCCTTGCGGGTCACCCGCCATTCGCCGTCTTCCTCGAAGAAGCTAGTGAAGCTCGGATCCGCTTCGGCGTGGGCGCAGGCTTCCGCTTCGCTGCCCACCGTGAAAGTCACGTCCTTCTCCAGGTAGACCGGGGCGATATCGGTGGTCCCGATATCAGCCAGCGGCCCGTCGTCCACAAAAGCGCGGATTCCGGAACGTGCCACAACCTCATCACGATAGCGCTCGAAGATATCCTCTTCGAGCACCAGTTCCCCTTCGGGGGTGTACCAGCCCGGCTTGGGGGTATCGAACCAGGTGAGCAGGCCCATCATCCAGGCCAGCTCAAGCACCCCGGCCGGCGTGAGGTCCACATCGCCGTCGCTTTGAATCCCGAGTTCGGCTTCCCACCGGGTACGCGAGCTACCCCAGGGGCCGGTTTCGCCCAAGCCCACGATAACCACGAGATCCTCGGGTTTCGCGGTGCCCTTCCCGAAAGCACCCAGGTCCATGGTCGGCTGGTGGATGCTCACCGGGCTGGGCAGGGCCCGCACGCTCGGCGCGGCCTTCGCTGCCGGCGCGGGGGTGGCCGGCGTGATGCTCGCGGCCAGTTCGGGCAGGTTAATATCACCCAAGCCACCGGTCATATCGTGAATAACCGGCGCGGTACGGGCGGCCGCCACAGATTCAGGGGTAAAGAGAGTGAGCAATTCGCGCCCGGCCTCCGCCGTGGACCAGGTATGCACACCCTTGGCTTCCACGGCTTCCACCAGCGGATCGTTCCCGCCCATGAGGCCGGTGCCGCGCACCCACCCGATCTTCGCGTGCGCGATGGTGGTGCGCTGCCCCCAGGGCTCCACGCGCCACTTACTGACCACGGCATCCAACGCGGCCTTGACCTCGCCATAGGCGCCGTCACCACCGAAGGAACCCCGGTTCGGGGAGCCCGGCAAAATCACGTGCATGCGATGGTCGATGGCAGCATCGGTGCCCAGGCTCGCGAGGGTGCCGATGAGGCGTTCCACGCTCCACAGCAGCACACGGGCCTGGTTTTCCGCTTCGGGGCCGGCATCGCTGAGGTAGCCGCTCACCCGCGGCGCCGCGAAGGGCACCAGGAGATCCGGAATGAGCGCCGGCTTGATGAGCTTCGAGGTGGCGCCCACCGTTTCGCGCTGTTCGGCACCGATCCACGTGGTGATCGCGTCAACGTCGCGGAAGGAGGCGAGGTTGGCGGGAATGAGCCACAGTTCAGCACCGTTGATGGCGTTCTCGCGGTAGAGCTTCTTGGCGAAGTTCAGGCGCGCGGTGGAAATACGCGAGGAGGTGGCGACGACGGTTGCCCCGCCGGCCAGCAACCCGGCCACCACCGCACCCGCGATGGAGTTCTCCGCCATACCGGTCACCACCGCGACCTTCCCGGCGTAAATCCCCGGGGTGGTATCGCGGGCCGCACGGGCGATCTTGGTCAAACGCGCGGCGAGCTTGGGATTGCGGGCCGCCTGCCATTCGGCCTGGCGGGCCACTTCTTCCCCAACGCCGGTGAAATTGGCGTTCACCTCACGCCCGAAGGCGATCTTGGCCACGTCCTCGCGGGCGGTGGCCCAGCGGTCGCACAGGCGCACTGCCTGGGCCGGGTCGAAGCGCGGGGTCACGAAGTCTTCCCAACCGCTACCCAGTTCCGCGCTCATGGCTTCGCGCAGGGCCAGGTCATCAGCGGTTGCGGGTGCCTCAGGGCGCTCGTTGTGGCCGAGGCGCGCGAGCAGGTCGCGCGCGGTTCCGGCCAGGATCGCGTCCATGCGTTCGGCATATGCGTCCAGGGCAGCGGAATCGACGACGCCGCCCGCCCCGCTCCCGGTACTCGGGAGGGCAACGTTGATCCCGTGGGCCGCGCCGACCGCCCGCACCGCCGCGTCGATGAGTTCATCGAGCTGGGCGGCCGAGGTGGGGGCCAGCGGGAGGGTGGCCAATTCGTCGCCGCGTACCGACTTACCTTCGCGGGTACCCAGAAGGATCGTGGCGGTCACGTGGGCCACCCAGCCTTCGCCGAGCTGCCAGGTGTCCTGCACCCGCTGAGCCACCCGGGCCGGTTTCGCGCCGGCCGCACCCGTGAGCGAGCGCAAGCGGTCCGCGATAGCTTCGCGCAGCACGCTGCCGAAAGGCTTATAGGAGTGGGCGGCCTGATCCACCTGGGAGACCAGGGTGGCCAGCGGTGCTTCCGCTGCACCGTCCATGGAGGCCAGGTCGAATTCGGCGGTCATATCCATGAGGATCTGGTTGCGCTTGGAGGAGACCCCGTTGGTGAGGGTTTCGACCGAGTCGGCATCGCCCATCTGATCCAGGCGGATCTTCGTGGACCAGGCCAGCAGGACGCGCAGGGCGTCTCCGGCCCGGAAGGGTAGATCCGCAGCCGGCTGGCCATCGCCCGCCGGCGCCGCGGTTGCTGCCGGAGCCGGCGCGGCCGCAGCTGCGGGAGCCGGTGTTTCCGGAGTCGCGGGGGCCGAGGGTGTGGCTTCCGGCGCCGAGGCCGCAGCGGTATCCTCGCTCGTTGCAGCAGCGGTGTTCGCGGCCGGGGCGACGGCGCCATCCGCGAATCCGTCCTCAGCAACCGGAGCGCTGGCAACATCCTCATGCAGAACCCGCTTGGCGTCCCGTTGCACGTTGTATACGCTCACATGGCGCTGGGCGTGCTTAGGCAGCGCGAGGGTGCGGGTGGCCATATTCGCCAGGGTTGGCGAAGCGGCCAGGCCGATTTCCACGATATCTTCCACCCCGGCCTCAATGAGGTAATCCTGGGTTTCAATCCAGCGCACCGGGGAGGCAAATTGCCAGGCCAGCAGCTCGATCAGGAGCTCGCGGGCGGTTCCTACCCGGTCGCGCATGAGGCGCGCGGCCAGGTCGGCGCGAATCTCGCGCACCACCTGGGAGGGAACCACCTCGAGGATGGCATCGCAGAACTCTTCCGTCAGCTCGAAGGGGCGAGCCACCAGATTCGGCAGGTAGCGCCCTTCGAGAATTTCGAGCTTGATATCGGCAGGAACGATGGCGCGCAGGGTATCCCCAAATTCGGCCACGCCGGTGCGCAGCACGCTGGAGTGGAAAGGCACATCAATACCCGGAACCAGCATGAAGGGGCGCTTGCCCCCGGCCTGCCGGGCCCGCTCGTTGGCGTCCTTTTCCAAGGCTTCCAGGCCCGCCACGGTGCCTGCCACCGCGTACTGGGCGCCCGCCAGGTTGTAATTGACAATCTCGAGGAATTCCCCGGAAGCGGCAGCCACCTGCGCGACGTAGTCGCGCACGGCGTCGTCGCCCACCCCAAATTGGTTGGGACGCAAGGCACCCATGCGGTAATTCGAGCGGCCCTGCTCATCGCGTTCCACCAGATGATGCATGGTGGTGCCGCGCCGGTACACGATTTCTAGCACGTCCTCGAGGCTGAAGACCTGCGAGTAGGCAGACAGAGCGTTGTATTCGCCCAGGGAATGCCCGGCGAAGTAAGCACCGCTTACCAGTGAACCCTGTTCACGCAGGCGCGAGGTTTGGGCGAAGGCCACGGTCGCGAGCGCCACCTGGGTGAATTGGGTGAGGTTGAGGACGCCTTCCGGGTGGCGGAAAATCTCATCGCGCACCCGCAGCTCCACCGGGTTATCGCGCACCACGGCGAGGATGGAGAACCCGAGCGCGGAGCGGGTGTGTCGGTCGGCGCGTTCCCACACCTCGCGTACGGCAGCCGAGGCCGCCCGGTCGTCGAGGGTCATGCCGCGGGCCTGGATTCCCTGACCCGGGTAAACATAGGCGGTACGCGGGGCGCTCACGGTGCAGGATGCCTGGGAAACCACGGTATCCCCGCAGCGAGCGGTTACGTCGAGGGCGAGTCCGCCCCCGCGCACCCGGCCCACGCGCTCCACGGTGATATCTACCGCGTCACCGAGGTTCACCATGCCGAACATGCGGTAGGTCCACCCGGTGATATGCATGGGGGCACGCCCGGCCACCGGATCGGCAACCGCGTGCTGGGCGGCGGCGCACAGCCACATGCCGTGCACCAGCGGAGCCTCCATTCCCGCCACCAGCGCGGCGTTGCGGGATACGTGAATCGGGTTGAAGTCACCGGAAACAATGGCGAATGCCGTCATATCGGTGGGTGCCTGCACGGTGACCTTACGCAGTACCGAGCGCGGGGTGTCGATAATATCGGCATCCACTCCCCCGCGGGCGGCCGGTTCCGAAGGCAGGTCCGTGGTGGTGGCGCGCCCGCGCATGGCGAAGCGTTCCTGGAATTCCAGCACCACGGTGCCATCTTCGCGCGCAACATTCGTGCGGATGGTCAACACCCGGCCGGCGGAAGATTCGGCCACGGAGGCCACCCAGGAGCGCGCGGTGAGCTGCCCGGCTTCCAGGATCTCCTCCACCGGCACATTCACCTTTTCGAGGTGGTCGAGGTGCACGCCGGAGAGCAGCCCTTCGATAATCGGGTAGCCATCGGCTTCGCCCGAGCCCATCGCGGAATAGATAGTGGGCCAGCACGAACCGAGGAGCGCGGAAGGCACGGCCGCCGGGGTGCGCCCGGCCGGCGCGGTAATGCCCGCGTGCAGGGTGTTGATCTCCGGGGAGACCGCGAAGGTCAGGGTGGCAACGCCGTCGATCATCTCGGGTTGCTCGGTGATGGGGGTGCCGCCCAGGGTTGTGGTTCCCACCCCGGACATCGCGGCGAGGACCTCGCGCATGGCGCCTTCTAGGCGGGCATCGTCCACCACGGGCAGCCCGCCGGTGGCCACCGATTCGGGCAGCAGCAGCGGGATGCGCATATGCCGCACCACGTGCTGGTGGGCCTGGGTACCATCCCAGAGGGTATCGAGGGGCACGAAGATTTCCAGGCCCTCCGGAGTATCGCGGATTTCCGCTTCCGGAATGAGGTGGGCCGGGTTGGTGGCCAGGTGGCCGTGCCATACGATGAAGGGAGTTTCCCGCAGGAAGGTTTCACGGTCGCGTGCCGCGCGGGAGAAGGCCGGCTGGGCCTGCGCCCCGCTTGCGCTCACCCGGGAAACCGCGTCCTCTTCGTAGCGGCCCAGAATCTCGGCAATCGGCTCATCCACCTTGGTGATGGCCGCTACCGAGGTAGGTCCGGGAATAATACGCACCTGGTCCGCGGTGTAGCGCGGGTTATGGGATTGCCACAGGGAATCCGAACCCCAGAAACGCAGCACCTGCTCGTTAATAACCGGTACGAAAGGCACCGGCTTGGGGTACTTGGAGGCCAAAGCCACGAACCACGCCTCATCCTGAGCAAGCACGGTGTGTTCTTCCGCGCTCGGGTAGGCGGCGAGGAAGCGCTCGAGCGCGGCCTGCGGATCGGCGGCAGCATCAGCCTGGGTGGGGAAGAGTGTGGGGACCTCCCCGCTTTCCGCTTCGCACAGGCGTGCTTCGAAACGCTGAAGCATTTCCCAGAAACGGGTTTGGGTGGTGTCGTCGGCCCAGGGAACGGTCAGTTCCACATAGCGGCGCAGCACCTGGGCGTAGGTCATGTGCGCGATATCCCCGAAGTAGGGCTTGGCGGTGGCGTTGATCGCGGTGATGATCTCATCGCGGCGCGCGGCAATCGCTTCGGCGTCCCCGTCCACTTCCACGAGGAGGCGCGCGGCACGGGCGGCTGCGTTTTCCACGTTGTAAATATCGGCGTGCAGGGAGGACTGGGTAGAGCAGATGCCACCGCGGGTGGAGCCAGCCGCGACCCAACCACCGTTATCGTCCGGGCTCACACCGGGCGTATCAACGAGAAGCTGCTTCACATCGGGATTAGTTTTCGCTTCCTTCGCGGCCATCGCCGCGGTCCCGATGAACACACCGTCCACGGGCATGGGTCGCATACCGTAAGCCTGCGCCCACGTTCCGGTAAGGAACGACGACGCCCGCTCGGGAATGCCCAAGCCGCCACCCACGGTAATAATGAGGCCGGCCTCGCGCATCTGACCGTACGTCGCGATGAGCAGGTCTTCCAAGTTCTCCCAGGAGTGGTGCCCACCGGCGTGGCCGTCTTCCACCTGCGCGATAAGCGGGGCGCCCGGGCAGGCCTTGGCGATCTCTACCAGCTGGCGGATCTGGGCCACGGTGCCGGGCTTGAAAGCAATATAGGGGAAGCCTTCGGCGCGCAGCCGCGCGATGAGTTCGAGGGCTTCGTCCTTTTCGGGAATGCCGGCGCTAATAACCACGCCGTCCAGGGGTGCCCCGGCAGCGCGCTGGCGGGAAACGAGCCTGCGAGATCCGAATTGGAGATCCCAAAGGTAGCGGTCCAGGAACATGGTGTTGAACTGGGCCACCCGGCCCGGTTCCAAGTGCTCACGCAGGGTGGAAAGGTTCTCAGCCAGGACTTCTTCGGAAACCTGCCCGCCCCCGGCGAGCTCGGTCCAGTAGCCGGCGTTGGCGGCAGCCGCCACGATTTCCCCGTCCACGGTGGTCGGGGTCATCCCGCCGAGCATAATCGGGCTGCGCCCGGTCAGCCGCGAGAAAGCGGTATCCAGGTAGGTATGGCCCTTGATCTGGCGCAGCTGGGGTGCGTATTCGGACCAGTCGCGGGTGCGGGTCACGCGCGCCACCCCGGTGACCAGGTCATCGCGGGCCGCGGCGGTGGAGGCATCCACGTAGCTCACTCCGGTGCCGGCCAGGTTTTCCAGGGCGATGGTCTTGAGGTTCGGGCCCGGGCCCAGGTCCACCACGAAGCCTGCCGGGGTGCCGTTCCCACCGGCTTCTTCCAAAGCGGTAGCGAATTCCGCGGTCCAGTCCAGGCTGGCGGTGAGCACGGCGCGGGCCAGTTCATCGCTGCGTTCCACGCTGAGGGAGCAGCGCTCCGCCCAGGAATCCACCAGGGCCACGGCCGGTTCGAGGAGCGGGGAGTGGAAGGGGGCTCCCACGTTGAGGAATTCACACACCGGGTGGAGAGCTTCCCCGCCGGTGAGTTTATCGGCGCGGGCGCGTGCTTCCCGTTCGGCTTCGCGTTCGATAAGCGCCACCAGCGCGGTGAGTGCAGCCGGGCGCCCGGAGACCACGCAGGCTTCCCGCGAATTAATAATGGCAACATCCGCATCCGGAACCTTCGCGGCCAAGCGGCGCAGCAGCGGGGCTCCCACGCCCCGCACCGAGAGCATGGGGCTGGCGTCCTTGCTCGCGGTAATTCCGAGTTCCCCGCTGATCTTGGAGGCAGCCGCCCCGATGAGGCGGGCGAGAGCGAAAATACTGGCCGGTTCGCCGGACTCCACCATGGCGGCGGCCAGCACACCCTGGGAATGCCCGATGGTGGCGGTGGGGCGCACCGCTAGATCACGGTAGGCCCCGTACTGGTTGAGCAGGATGCCGGGAACCGAGGTGTGGGGGGCGCGTCCGGCGCTGGCCGGGCCGCGCAAGCCCAGCAGGTCGAGGCGCCCGGCGGAAATCACGGTGAGTTCGGGGAGCACCGGGGCGAGGATTTCCTCGGCCGCCGCGTCCACCGCGGTCAGGTCGGCGCGCAGTTGCGCGGAGGTGAGCAGCTCATCTAATTCGCTCCGCCAGGGAGTTCCCTGGCCGGCGAATTGGAGGATCCAGGGACTGGCGGGCGGGGTGGCCGTCAGGGATTCGTACACGCTGGTCATAGTGTTCTTTCTGCTAGGTGCGGGAGGGCCCGCGAGGCAATTCTTGAGAAAAGGAAAGATCGAAGGTGGCTTGGGCCCAGACTGTGGGCCCGGTCTTTGAGCCCGGTCTCTGGGCGCCGGAACGTTCCGGATGAACGCTCGTGCGCCGGGGCGGGCCGTTACATGGGAATATTCCCGTGCCGGCGCTCGCCCGGATGCGAGCAGTCTTTGGTGGCGAGAATACGCAGGGACTCAATGAGCACCCGCCGGGTATCTTCGGGGGCGATAATGCCGTCCAGCTCCCCGCGTTCCACGGAGAGGAAAGGATTGACGTTATCGCGGGTGTACTCTTCGATGAGCTGCTGGCGCACCGCGGCCACATCCTCACCGTTTTGTTCGGCTTCCCGCAGGCGCCGTCGCCCTGTAATAGCGACCGCGCCCTCGGCACCGAGCACCGCAATTTCCGCACCGGGCCACGCGAAGTTCAGGTCCCCTCCCAGGGATTTCGAACCCATGACGATATAGGCGCCCCCGTAGGCTTTACGCAACACCACGGTGACGAGGGGCGTCGTCGCATTCGCGTAGGACCAGATCAGTTTCGCACCGCGGCGAATAATCCCGGCCTGTTCCTGTTCGGTGCCGGGCCGGTAGCCGGGCACGTCCACGAGGGTGATAACGGGCACGTGGAAAGCATCGCAGAATTGCACGAAACGCCCGGCTTTTTCGGAGGCGTCCACGTCCAGGGTGCCGGCATCCACGAGCGGCTGATTGGCCACGATCCCGACCGATTGCCCGGCCAGGGCCGCGAATCCCACCACGATGGAGCGGGAGAAATGCTCCTGGACCTGCACGAATTCCCCGTAATCCACGAGGTTCGCGATGACGTCGAGCATATCGTAGGGCTGCTTGGTGGAGGCGGGCACCAGATCGGAGAGGTGCCGGGCGCACTGGCTATCCGTGGCCGTTTCCGCATAATCCCAGCGCGGCAGCGAGGCATCGCAATGCGCGGGCAGGTAGGTGAGGAGGGTGCGGGTGTAATCGAGGGCATCGTCCTCGTTCGCGGCCAGGTAGTGGGCCACCCCGGATTGGAAATTATGGAGGGTCGCCCCGCCCAGATCGTCGAAGGAGACTTCTTCCCCGGTGGTTGCTTTGACAACGTCCGGTCCGGTCACGAACATATGCGCGTTATCGCGCGTCATAATAATGAAATCGGTGAGGGCCGGCCCGTACACCGCGCCGCCCGCGCAGGGTCCCAGAATGACGGAAAGTTGCGGGATAATGCCCGATGCCGCGATCGTTTTCTTGAAGATACGGCCGTATTGGGACAGTGCGACGACGCCGTCCTGGATGCGGGCGCCACCCGAATCAAGCAGGGACACCATGGGAATGCGCAGCTCGAGGGCTTTGTCCATGAGGGCCACGATTTTATCGCCCTCGGCTTCGCCCAAGGTGCCCCCGGATACGGAGAAGTCCTGGGCGTAGACCGCTACGAGCTGGCCATCCACCTGGCCAATTCCGGTCACCACCGCGGCTCCTCGGAAGCCGCGCCCCAGGTTCCCGCCGGCAAACTGCCCGATTTCGGTGAAGCTGCCCTCATCGCAGAGCAACGCGATGCGCTCCCGGGCGGTCTTTTTACCGTGAGCGTGCTGGCGCTTCGCGGCGTGTTCCTCGGCCTGCCGGGCCAGGTCATGTTGATACTCCGCGAAACGCACCCGGTCCACCTGCTGGGCGCTGTGATCCAGGGTTTGCCATTCGTGGGCGGAACGTAATTCAGTCAGCGACATGATTCTCCTTCGCTACTTTCGGGCACGGACTCGAGTGGTGGCGCACTACCGCGAGTAGGTAGGTGCCGAGCAGGTTTTTAGGCATCGCTACCTACCACCCGCACGAGGGGCTGGAAAGCTGCCACGGTGGCCCCGGCCCGCACTTCCACATCCGTCACTTCGCCATCGCGCGGCGAATAAACATAACTTTCCATCTTCATGGATTCGAGCACGACCAGCAGATCGCCTTCGTGGACCTTATCCCCCGGTTCCACCACCACGCGCACCACAATCGCCTGGATGGGAGAATTCACCATCCCGCTCGGATCGGTAAGATCCTGGGCCGGCATCGCGGTGCGGGAAGCTGCCTGGGAACGGCGCGGCTGCAGGGTGCGGCGAGCCACGTGCGATCCGGTGGCAATCAGCGCGGCCGGGAGGGTCATACGCATACGCCGCCCATCTACTTCAATAACGAAAGTATGGCGCGGTTCTTCATCTTTAACAGGCGCCGGGGTAGCCACGGCCTGCGTATTTTCGTAAGCAGGGAGCACGGTATCTTCCAGCCAGCGGGTGGAAGGAATATGCCCGGCGAAATCCTCCATGGCCAGCACATCGCGGTACATGGCGCAGGGGGTGGCCACCCCGGTGATCTGCAATTCCGCGAGCGCGCGGCGCGAGCGGGCAATGGCCTGCTCGCGATCCGGGGCGGTCACCACAAGCTTGGCAAGCATGGGATCGAAATCGGCGGTCACAATATCGCCTTCTTCAATCCCCGATTCGATACGCACCCCGTGGCCCAGCGGCCAACGGATTTTTTCAATCGTTCCGGTGGAGGGCACCATCCCGGTGGCCGGATCCTCGCAGGTAATACGGAATTCAAAAGAGTGGGCGCGCGGGGCGGGAACCTGAGAGAGTTCCGCTCCGGATGCAATAAGAATTTGTTCGCGTACCAGGTCCATTCCCGTCACCTCTTCGGAAACGGTGTGCTCGACCTGGAGACGCGGATTCACTTCCAGGAAATTAACCCGCCCATCGGGTTCCACCAGGAATTCACAGGTACCCAAACCAACGTAATCCACCGCTTCGAAAAGCCGGCGCGACCACTCGGTCACGATCGCTTCCGCGTTTCCGGGCAGCAGCGGAGCGGGTGCTTCTTCAATGAGTTTCTGGTTGCGGCGCTGGGCCGAACAATCCCGGGTGGAAATCACCGCGAAATTCCCGTGGGAATCGCGGGCTGACTGCGTTTCAATATGGCGGGCGGTGCGAATAAAACGCTCAACGAAATAGGAATCCAGATCCGCCCCGTGGGCCGCGAAGAAGCGGTCCAGGTCAGCGGATTCATTATGGATGGTGATACCGCGCCCACCCCCGCCGTCGGCCTTCTTGGTGACAATCGGGAAACCGAAGCGGGCCACGAAATCATCCACCCCGGCGCGCCCCTGCACCGGATCGGAAACACCGGGCACCGGAGCCACGCCCACCGATTCGGCCAGCCGGCGCGCCTGGATTTTATCGCCGAGGCGATGGAGTACCGCGGGTGCCGGGCCGATCCACGTGAGCCCCGCTTCAATAACAGCGGTGGCGAATTCCGGAACTTCGGAGAGGAAACCGTAGCCGGGATGCACGGCGTCCGCGTGGGAACGCTTCGCAATCGCAATGATTTTCTCGATATTCATATAGGTATCGGCATACGCGGTACCCTCGAGCGCGTAGGCGCTATCGGCATCCTCCACGAACTGCGCTTCGCGATCCGCATCGGCATAAACCGCCACCGCTTTCATCCCCATATCGTGGGCGGTACGAATAACGCGCTCGGCAATTTCGGAGCGATTGGCAACAAGAATTTTTTTCATCACTATTTTCCTTCCGAGGGCGTTACCCGACCCAGGAGCGAGACTTCTCCGGTGGAAATACGCACGTCACCGGCAGTGGTGGCGACCACGAGGGCGCCGTCGGCTAAAATCTGCACCCCGCGCCCGCGCACCGGAGTATCGCGGGGGCGGTTAACGGTGATTCCTTCGCGCAAGGTGTCGCAGGTGGCATTGAGTTCGGCTAAGAGTCCGGAACGTTCCGCCGCAGTGGTCCCGGTACCGGTCACCCCGGCGGCACTCGCCTCCGTTTCGGGTACGACGGCGCCGCTAGCTGCCGCCGGGCACCTCCCGCTTGCGCAGGCGGCACCGAGGGCGGCCAGCCGCGCCCCGAGTTCGCGCAAGTAGACGGCAGCTACCTCGTCCCGGCTGGGAACCGGGAAGCCGGCGGTAGCAAGAGACGCGGAGGTGGGAGTGGGGAGTTCTTCGGTGCGCAACCCCAGGTTGATTCCCACCCCGAGGACAATTCCGATATTCCCGGCCGCGTCCGTGCTCACGACTTCCCCCAGCACGCCGGCCAGTTTCGCGGCCCGCGGGCGGGTGACAATATCATTCGGCCAGGAAATCGCCACGTCTGCCCCGAGCTTTTCCAGGGCGGCGCGCGCCGCCAGTGCCCCGGCGAACGTCACCCAGCTCAGCTCCGCGCGTACGGTTTCCGGCACTGCAATAAGCACTGAGAAAAGCAGGGAACCATCTTTGGTAGCGAACCAGGAGCGGCCCATCCGCCCACGTCCATCGCTTTGCTCATCAGCAATGAGACCGCACACCAGCCCGGGCATATGCGCACCCCCGGAACTGAGCCAGAGTTCGGCCAGGTCATCCTGGGTGGACGTGGTCAATTCGGCATGCAGGAGCGCGGCACCTGGGATCCCTACCTCCCCTAGCGCGCTCGCGGTACGCGGGAAGAGCACGTTTCCTGAATGCACGTTGCTCACCTCAGCCTTCTTTCCGGCGGGCCACCCCACCGCTAACTTACTAATGCGTAACCTTACGTAATCGTAACTTACGGATTCGTAACATACCCCCTCTGTCGAGGCGCGCCACCGTTAGACCTCTCACACCCAAACCGCACAAAGCCCGCAAATACGCCAAACTAACGGGTATCTACCCGCATATTCACATGTTTATACATTTAGGCGCATACTTACTGGCTATACTTGGGATTGTTCCGAGTAATTTCCACCCGAACACTGAAAAAACATTCACCGTAGGGGAAGAAAATGAAGAAAACATTCGCGTTGCTCGCTGCCGGCCTCCTCACGCTGGGCGCCTGCTCCAATGATGAGGCGGCTTTGACGGATTCCACCGCCGCGGCCGATCCGGGTGAGTCCGGTTTCGCTGTTGATGGCATCGCGGCAGATTCCGCCGTCGCTGCCCTAGTTCCCGCGGATATTACCGCACGCGGGCAATTGCGCAACGGCGCTTCCACCGATTACGCTCCCGCGGAATACCGCAAGGCGGACGGACAGACCCCCACCGGTTACGATATTGATCTCACGCGCGCTATCGCGAAAAAGATGGGACTCAAAGACGGCACCACCACGCACGTGGAATTTGATTCCCTTCTCCCCCAGATCGGCACCAAATTCGATGTGGGCCTGTCCACCTTCACCGTCACCCCCGAACGTGAAGAAGCTTTCAATATGATCACGTACTTCGAGGCGGGCTCCGAATACGGAGTACCGGCCAAGTCCAGTGATTTCACCCCGGATAATCCCTGTGGTTTCACCATCGGCGTGCAAACGGGTTCCTCCCAGGAGGAAGCCCTCAAGGAAGCGACCGCCGCTTGCGAAGCGAAGGGCGCCAAGCCGATTAAGATCATGTCCCTCCCGGATGTGCCGCAGATCGTCACCCGGGTGGTCTCCGGCCAGTACGACGCTATTTTCGCCGATTCCCCGGTACTCGGTTACGCGGTTGCCCGGTCGAACGGGCAACTGAAGACCACGGGTGATATCTACGATTCAGCCCCGGTGGCTATCGCGGTCGCCAAGGACAACCCGGAGCTCGCCAAAGCGGTGCAGGCCGCGCTGCAATCCCTCATGGATTCGGGAGAACTCAAGGAGATCTTCGCACATTACGGCATTACCGAAGGTGTGCTGAGCACCGCCGAGATTAACCCCCAGGTGCAGTAATGGAGACAATTCATCCGCAAGCCCGCGTGAAGCTGAGCAATATTGTGTGGCTCATCGTCATGGCGGTGCTCGGGGCGATGGCACTTAATGCGCTCATCACCAACGATGCTTTCCACTGGGATGTGGTGGGGCGCTATCTTTTCGATTGGCGGATCCTGCGCGGTATCGTCTACACCCTGGTGCTGACCGTGCTGGCCATGGTTATCGGCATTATTTTGGCGCTGACCATGGCGGTGCTGCGCGAATCGACTAATGCGGTATTGCGCGCGGCGGCCCGTTTTTATATTTGGTTCTTCCGCGGCACCCCGATTTACACCCAGCTTATGTTCTGGGGCCTGCTCCCCTCGCTTTATCAGAAGCTATCGCTGGGGATTCCTTTCGGGCCGGAGTTCTTTACGTTCCAAACAGACCGGGTCATCACCCCGTTTATCGCGGCGATTATCGGGCTGGGCCTGAACGAAGGTGCCTACCTGGCAGAAATTATCCGTTCCGGTTTGGGTGCGATTGATCCGGGCCAGCGGGAAGCCGCGGTGGCGCTGGGGATGCGTTCGGGTACGATTATGCGGCGTATTATTTTGCCGCAGGCCATGCGTATTATTATTCCGCCCACCGGGAACGAAACGATCTCGATGCTCAAAACAACGTCGCTGGTACTCGCCGTCCCCTTCACCCTGGACCTCACTTTCGCGGCCCAGGATTTGGGTTCGAAAACGTACCTTCCCTTCCCCTTCCTCGTGGTCGCGGCGATCTGGTACCTGGTTATTACTTCGCTGCTCATGATGGTGCAGCACCGTATTGAACGCCATTTCGCGCGCGGTTTTGACGGGCGTACCGCGACGACGGCTTTCCTCGACGTCACCCCCTAAGGAGCACAATGACTCACGCCATGGTGGACGTGTGCGACGTCTACAAATCTTTCGGCGACCACACCGTTCTCAAAGGTGTCAATCTCACGGTAGAGCGCGGTGAGGTGGTGGTGCTGCTCGGCCCTTCCGGTTCGGGTAAATCCACGCTGCTGCGCTGCCTGAATGAGCTAGAAACTATTACCGCCGGGCGAATCTACCTGGATGGGGAGCTGCTGGGGATGACCGAGCAGCCCGCCCCCACCGGGTGGCGCGGGATGCTGGCTCGCCGCTCCGGTGCCCTTACTCCGCAGGGAACCTGGTTGAGGAAGCGCACCGAGGCGGAAGTGGCCGCCCAGCGTGCCAAGGTGGGGATGGTTTTCCAGCGTTTCAACCTTTTCCCGCATATGAGCGCGATGGAAAATATTATGGAGGCGCCCGTGCAGGTGGCCCACCGCCCCGAAAAAGAGGCGCGGGCCGAAGCCCTGGAGCTGCTGGAGCGGGTGGGGCTGCGCGATCACGCTAATCATTTCCCGGCCCAACTTTCCGGCGGGCAGCAACAGCGGGTGGCTATTGCGCGTGCCTTGGCCATGCACCCCGAGCTCATGCTTTTTGATGAGCCTACCTCGGCGCTCGATCCGGAGCTCGTGGGTGAGGTACTCTCTGTGATGCAGGATTTGGCCCGCGGGGGTATGACCATGGTGGTGGTCACTCACGAAATCGGTTTCGCCCGAGAGGTTGCCGATAAGGTGGTCTTCCTCGACGAGGGCATGATTATTGACGAGGGTACCCCGGCTCAGGTTATTGACAACCCACGCTCGGAGCGCACCCGTGATTTCTTCACCAAGGTGCTCTAGACAACCGTCCGCAGCCCCGTCTTTCGGTCTATCGGTCCTTCCTTGAGCGGAACCTCAGGAGTCACACCAGTACCCCGGGGCACAACAGCACCTGCGGGAGGACTAGGTGTTGTCAGAGCTGTACTTCGTATGTACGACATGTGCAGTACACCTCGGAAAACACATGCCGGATCCGAACTAACAACAAGCTGTCAATAGCAACTATTTTTTCTATTACCTCGCTACGGCCGCTAGATAAACGGTGCCGGCCACTCCCGTTATTGGGGGGTGACCGGCACCGTGTGCGTCTACCGGGTGCTAGTGCCGTGCGGCACTATTGCCGCGCGGCACTACTTCCGGTGAGCGCGGTAGTACTCAATGAGCTGGCGGGTGGAGGAATCCTGAGCCTCCAGGGCCGCCGCATCTCCGCTAATCGCCGGGGTGAGTTCCTTGGCCATCTGCTTGCCCAGCTCCACGCCCCACTGGTCAAAGGAATCGATACCCCAGACCGCACCTTGCGTGAAAGTAATGTGCTCGTAGAGCGCAATCAGCTGGCCGAGCACCGCGGGAGTGAGGGCCGGGGCCATAATCGAGGCGGTCGGCTTATTCCCGGGGAATTCCCGCGCCGTCACAATTTCCTCCGGGGTGCCTTCCGCGCGCACCTCATCCAAGGTCTTCCCGAATGCCAGGGCCTTCGTTTGCGCGAAGAAATTACCGAGGAAAAGTTCATGCTGATCGGCATCTCCGTCCACCAGCGCGAAAACAGGATTCGCGAAAGCAATGAAATCAGCCGGGATAAGCTGGGTACCCTGGTGGATGAGCTGGTAGAAAGCATGCTGGCCGTTGGTACCAGGTTCACCCCAGAACACTTCCCCGGTCTGGGTGGTCACCGGGCTGCCGTCCCAACGCACCCGCTTGCCATTGGATTCCATGGTGAGCTGCTGGAGATAAGCCGGGAAACGGTGGAGATATTGGGCGTAGGGCAGCACCGCGTGGGTGGCCGCCCCGAAGAAATTGACGTACCAAATATTGAGGAGCCCCATGAGGAGGGGCACGTTTTCTGCGGCCGGCGCGGTGGCAAAATGCTCGTCAATCGTGCGGAATCCGGAGAGGAATTCTTCGAAATGTTCCGGCCCGATGGCAATCGCGAGAGAAAGGCCGACGGCGCTATCAACCGAATAGCGCCCCCCTACCCAATCCCAGAAGCCGAAGGCATTGGCGGGCTCAATTCCGAATTCCGCCACCTTTTCCAGGTTGGTGGACACGGCCACGAAGTGCTTGGCCACCGCACCGGCATCTTGGATGCCGCGCGCGGCGAGCTGGGCGAGGAACCACGAGCGGGCCTGGCGGGCATTGGTGAGAGTTTCCAGAGTCGTGAACGTCTTGGACGCCACGATGAAGAGCACGGTTTCCGGGTCCACCCCCCGCAGGGTCTCCCCCACGTCGGTGGGATCAATATTGGAAATGAAGCGGCACTCCAGCCCGTCCTTGACGTACGGGAGCAGTGCTTCGTAGGCCATCACCGGGCCCAGATCCGAACCGCCAATTCCGATATTGACTACGGTCGTGATGGCTTTTCCGGTTACCCCGCGCCAGCTGCCTTCGCGTACCTTGGTGGCGAAAGCGTACATCCGCTCGAGGACCTCGCGTACATCAGTGACAACGTTATGCCCGTCTACTTCGACTGTGTCATCCGCGGTGCGCCGCAGCGCGGTATGAAGTACCGCCCGGTTTTCGGTCACATTAATCCGCTCTCCGCGCAGCATCGCATCGCGGCGCGCGGCAACCCCGGTTTCTTCGGCAAGCTCAAGCAGGGCATCGCGGACGTCGTCGTCTAGATACGACTTGGACAGATCCACAAAAAGATCACCGGCGGTGAAACTCAGCCGCTCGGCACGCTGGGGATCCGCGGCGAAGCGAGCGCGGAAATCAGCGGTGAAGCCGTCGTGAAGGTCATGCAGCCGCGCCCAGGCGCGCGTGGTTGTGGGGTCAATGGGGTGCGACATGGTTATCCTCATCCTCGAAGTAGTCTTTATCTCGTAGTGTAATCAACTTCGCGCCCGCGCGGCGCGCCGCTACCACACCGCGCGGGCGCGCCACCGGACTCTAGCACCACACATGAGCCCACCATCTTTGACACAATGTTCCTCGGAGGAGGAACCATGTCAGATCACGCAGATCCCGTATCCCTTGCCATTCTTACCTCGGGTGGGGACGCCCCGGGCATGAACCCGGTGGTACGCGCCGTGGTGCGCACCGCTTTACACGTGGGTGCCCGCCCCTTCGCGATTCGCGAGGGATGGCGCGGAGCTATCGATAATCTTATTGAGCCGCTGGTCTGGAGCGATGTGTCTTCCATTCTGGATAAGGGCGGCACAGTTATCGGCTCGGCTCGCTCCACCGAATTCCGGGAACGGGAGGGCATGCGCACAGTTGCCGCGAATCTGGTGCGCGCCGGAATTGACCGCCTTGTGGTTATCGGTGGGGACGGCTCCCTTACCGGTGCCGATACCCTGCGCGAGCGCTGGACCGGGCTCCTCGACGAACTGGTCGAAGCCGGAGAAATTGAGGCCGATGTTGCCGCGCGCCACCCCGAACTGCATATTGCCGGGGTGGTCGGCTCTATCGATAACGATATGGTCGGCACCGATATGACGGTGGGAACTAATTCGGCCCTGTGCCGCATTATTGATGCGATTGACGCTCTCACTTCCACAGCAGCGTCCCACCAACGTGTCTTCGTGGTGGAAGTGATGGGGCGGCGCTGCGGCTACCTGGCTCTTATGGGCGCGATGGCCGGCGGTGCGGATGACGTCATCATTCCCGAGCTTCCCCCTGAAGATGGCTGGGAAGACGCCATGTGCGAAAAGATCCGTGCCGGGCGAGCGGCCGGGCGGCGCGATTCGATTATCGTTGTTGCCGAAGGCTGCATGGATCGGCACGGTGAAAAGATCACCGCCCAGCGCATCCAAGCCGCCATTAAAGAACGCACTGGAGAATCACCGCGTATTACCGCGCTCGGCCACGTGCAGCGCGGCGGCACCCCGTCCGCCTACGACCGTTGGATGTCCACCCTGCTCGGTTACACCGCAGCCCTGGAGGTTATCCGGGCCGAACCGGGTGAAGAATCCTGCATTATCGGGATTCGTAATAATCGCCTCCAGCGCCTGCCGCTGGTGGAAACGGTTGCCAATACCAAGAAGGTCATTGATTACCTGGAAGAAGGCGATTATGACGCGGCGGTGCGCTCACGCGGCACCAGCTTCTCCCGGATCAAGTCCCTTTTTGAAACACTTTCCTCCCCGCTAGGTGAAGACCGCTACTTCAAGGATGGCTGGCGCCCGCGGGTAGCTATCCTGCATGCCGGCGGGCTCGCCCCGGGAATGAACGCGGCCGCGCGCAGCGCGGTGCGGCTCGGCCTAGATCGCGGTTTTGAAATGCTCGGTGTAGAAGGCGGCTTCCCCGGCCTTATCCGCGGGGATATTCGCCCGCTCGCCTGGGGCGATGTGGATGGCTGGGTATCGCTCGGCGGTGCGGAACTGGGCACCGCCCGTTCGGTCCTCGGAATTGAGGATTACTTCGGGCTGGCCCGCTCCATCGAAGCCAACGGGCTGGACGCCATTATTATGATCGGCGGCCTGGCCGGCTATGAAACCGCGTGGAATATGGCGAAGGAGGCTGATCGCTATACCGCTTTCCGTCTCCCCCTCATCTGCGTGCCGGCCTCCATTGATAACAACCTGCCCGGCCATGATCTTTCCATCGGGGTGGATACCGCACTCAATACCAATGTGGAGACCATCGATAAGATTCGCCGCTCCGCATCCGCGTCCCGGCGTTGCTTCGTAGTGGAAACGATGGGGCGGAAATGCGGCTACCTCGCGCTTATGAGCGCGCTTTCCACCGGGGCTGAGCAGGTCTACCTGCATGAAACCGGGGTGGATCTGGCCCTCCTCACGAAGGAAGCCGAGCGGATGAATCGGGCCTTCGATGGCTCGCGTTCCCTCTACTTGGCCATTCGCAATGAGGATGCCTCTAAGTATTACACCGCGGATCTGCTGCGGCGGGTTTTCCAGCAGGAGGGCCACGGGGCTTTCTCGGTTCGTTCCACGATTATTGGCCACCAGCAGCAGGGCGGCATCCCAACCTCCTACGACCGCACTCTCGCGGTATCGCTCGCGGCCCTCGCCATTGATGAGGTGACCGCGCAGCTGGAGAAGAAAGAGCGGGTGGGGGCACGCTATATCGGCCAGCACAATGGCAAGCTGGAATCGCATCCGATTATGCGCATGGACGAAGAGATGGATATGAAGAACCGGGTACCCCTGGATCCATGGTGGATTTCCGCGCTTCCCGTGCTCTACACGGTAGCGGCCCGCGAGGATACTACCCCGCTGGAGCACCTGGCGATTTACGACGATAACCGCTAATACCGTTTGCTTGTAGCGCGGTTCTTGCGCCCGCGCGCGGTGGGGGCGACGACGCCGCTAACTGGCAGCGCTCCCATCGGCCGCGGCTGCGCGCCTACGTGATGATGGTCCTCACCCAGGAAACCCGGAACGCCTCTCCGCGATTTTCAACGCGGAGATCGATGCGATCCCCGGCTCGGTCGCATTTTATTAGCGCGGGTGGTTCACTCTTTAAGAGCTTGGAGGGCTGTGGCGCGGTTATGCCGCACTACGGATCGCACCTGGATCTGTTCCCAATCCTCGATGCCTTGGTTGAGCGCTTCGCGTGCCCCAGGTGTGCACGCTACCCCGAGCTCATCAATGACGAAGAGGAGAATTTCTTCCAGGCAGGGCCGGAACCAGCGCCGGCCCACCGTGAAATGAATATCGGCAATGTGGGGAGTGCGGGCCTCGTTCTTGATGCGCCGGCGCGACCGGCGGGAATGATTGCCGCCCAGGACCAGGGCGTGTGTCCATTCATCGCGGTGGGAATGGATCTGGATATGTGCGCAGGGAATATTGGAGCGTGGTGAGCGAATATAATCCCAACGCACCAGCGGCTCGCGGCTTTTTGCTCCTCGGATGACCGAGAACGTTGATTCATTAACGGTGAGTAAACCGGTTTCTGAATTCAGGAAAACCTCGTAATCGAAGCGGACAAGAAGGAAACGATCAACGCAAATATCACCCGACAATCGTATTGTTGGAAGATCTTCCTTTGGAGCCCTTTGTTTCATCAGAGAGAACTCGGGATCAATCAGCTCCCCAATCCGCTGTAGATGTGCCGCAAATTCATCGGCTCGCTCATCCAAGTGTTCGTTCACCACGGTACAACTCCTCGAAGCGATCCAGACCTATCATTTCGAAATAAGCATCAGACTCTTCCGGCCCGAGCTGGTAGCTATCAGCGCGTCGGTCGAATTCTTCCCGGGTCATTCTGACCTGACGTAAGATCTCTTCCTTGCGCTTGAGAACATCTTCAAGCGAGTAAAAGGTAAGCTCTGGATAATACAAGCGGTTCGACTGTGCAGTCATGTGTCACTCCTTCAATCAATTGCGAGTTCCGGGTGGTTACCCGCCCTTCTCCGTTATTCTCGCATGGCACCAAGGCACAGCAAAGAGCTATTTACCGGACTGTGGCTGAGGGAAGCGTTTAGTGATTCTGTGGGTAACTTCTAGCCGGCTGCGCTCCCGCCGGCCACGTTTCCACCGGCCGTGGCTGCACGCACTGCTTCCAGGAATATCTCCCCCACCCGGCTCAGGCGTGTTTGTTTATCCCAGGCAAGCACGCAGGTCAAACCCACCAACCAATCCAAGGGGATGAACACCAGGCCCGCACCGTCAGCTACCACCCCCGCCCCGGCACCAGCGTTCCCGCCTAGCCCCGCGTTCCCGCCCAGTGCCATATTCTCCAGCACGATAGCTTCACCCACCCCGGCCTCGACCATCACCCGGGCCCCGCGGCTCGTCCCGTACCGGCCCACCACCGTCAACTGTTTTTCCTTATCCAACCAATATCCAAGCTCTCGGCTACGCTCCTTCGGCATAATCAAGGACCGCTGAGTAATATCCGCCCGCCGAACCGTTCCTCGCCCAACCACATCACTATCGCTGCGCACCAACAAACCCCAACGGTCTTCACCGCTAAGCGCGAGGGTTTCCCAGGCCGTGCAGTCCCAGGAATCATCGAGCACCGCGAAAGACGCAGTACCCTCACCGATCATCCGGGTAGCTGCCTCGCGCCCGCACAACGTGACCTGGAAACTAATCCCCGGGTAACGCTCCCGCACCTGGCTCATCACGGGCGCCAGGCTATCCAGGGCGCTGCTTTCCCGCCCGGCGATCACGATAGTGCCCTGCGGGTTATCCTCCAGATTCTGAAGCTCCGCCACCGTGCTATCCACGAGCCCCAAGATCTGATGACTGCGCTCAACCAGGTAGCACCCGGCTTCGGTGAGTTCCCTACCGCGCCCGACTCTACGGGTAAGCGTCTGGCCGACTTCTTCTTCCAAAAGCTGGATACGCTTCACAACCGCCGCGGTAGTACAGCCGCATTGGCGGGCCACCGCGTCCATGGTCCCTAAACGTGAATAGAGAATGAGGGTTTCTAATAATTCCAGTCTCACACCGGTACCTCGTTGTATGTCGTGATGCTGAATTGTTCAGATTGTTGAGTAGTTTTGGCCGCCCGCTAGCGGAGCATGTGCCGGGGCAGCATAAGCCGCCTGGAGTCCTCCCCGCGCCGGGCGAGTGCGGAGCGAACCACTAGGAACGCGAACAGCAAAGATATAAGGATGGCGAGCACGAAGAGGGTCATCCACCATGACCATTGCAACCCGTCCACCGCCGGCACCTCCACGGGATCAGGCAACACCCGCTCACCCGTCACCAGCAAACGATGCGAATTCACCCCATACGGAGTACACGTTAGAAGAGTGGCTAGGTCACGCCCCGGTACGCGTACCAGCAGGCTTGGGTCGTGAGGGTCGACGACGTCTACTCTGACCACGCGGTAACCGAAGACTTGGCCTTGGATTTCGAAGAAGAACTCATCCCCGATACCCAGATCAGTGAGCCGGTCAAACATCGACGAGGTCGGCAGGCCAGTATGAGCCGTCACCACACTATGCCGGTTTATACCGCCTACCGGTATATCGGTCCCGAACATATGCCCTGCCCCACGCTGCAGAGTCTGCGGTGAGGTGCCGTGGTAGATCGGGAGTTTTACCCCGATCTTCGGGATTTTCACGATCCCCATAATCCCGTCCGGTTGATCAAGCACCCTCGCGTATTCCTGATAGGCAGGCAGGTCTGTGGCTATATCGTCAAGATAAGGATCAAGGACCGCCATACCTTGATGGGTGGCGTTATAGGCGTGAGCACGCTCGATATACGAGTTGCGCAGTTCCTGGGATTGGGTATTCACCTGGCCCTCATAGGCACGGGAGACCACTTTGGATTGCCAGTTATTCCACACCGTCGAAGTCACGGGATAAGCGAGGCAGAGGATCCCGATGAGGATCATGGCCAACGGGGAGAGCCTACGTTTATCCTCTTTCGGATCGGTATAGAACAGCAGGCTAGCAAACCCGCTTTCCTCACCCACACGCGCCGCCCGCCGCCCACGAGCCAAACTAGGCTGCGCTTCGGGCTCCACATGAGGCACCGCCGCGGGTGCCACCTCGGATACGGTTGGCTTAGCTGTAATGGGGTTGGGTGTCGGGGCCTCTAGGGCGCGCCGCCCACGCATCGGGCCCGCTTCACCTGTCACGTCCCTACCCCCTTCCCTGGCGTGGCCTTTTCCTTGCGTTAGACGTGCAATTCGTATTGCGCTACTCGTGCAGAATTAACTCGCGATTGATAGGTTGTGGGGCCAGTCGGACTGACCGGCCCCACAATCTTCGTTACCTACTCAGGCTGGCAAACCTGAACCGCTATTTGCGTTTAGGCGTTGTTTTTACGCGAACGCAGGTGCGTCACCGCACCGCTCGCCACCAGACCCGCACCAAGGAGGGCGAAGATACCCACCCCGATAGCACCGGTCTTAGGCAGGTCGAACCACTTACCCGAATCCTTCGTCGGCACGTTCTTAATACCCGTCTGGAAGACCCGGCCGGCCTGATCGGTTACGGTGACTTCGGTGATTTCATCCGAGCGAATGAACTTGGAGGGAGCTTCGACCTCAACCACGTAGAAAGCCTCGCCCTTCTTCGCCTTAAACTTCGGAGTCAAACCATCATCGCCGGTCACCTTGGTACCGAAACCAACCGAAGCTCCAGTGCACTGGGTGCGATCCTTCTGAGCCACACACTTCTCTGCATCGGTCTTGCTGGCGAAGGCCACGAACTTCGCACCCGCAAGCGCACTTCCATCCGAAGCATTGGTCTTGGAGATCTGGAAATCGTAGAAATCAATAGTCGGGAACGGATTCGGGCCAGGACCCGGCTCCGGGCCGGGGCCAGGGGTCGGCCCGGGTTCGGGAACAATCGGGCCGGGGGTCGGCTCGCTATCCGAGTGTCCGGGGATGAAACCAAACTTATTAGAAACCGAAGCAACATCCAGATCAGTCTTCAAAGTGAAGGTGAGGTCTACGGTAACCACCGGAGCCTCCGACGCAGTTGCCTTCGCCGCGATAGCATTGAGTCCCTCGTCGGTGAAGTTCACCTGCAAGCGAGTACGACCCGCTTCCACACCCTCAGTCGAGGTAGCAATGTCGTACTGAGATTCCGCAATTACTTCGCCGTTCACTTTCACGGCCTTGACCGCGGTCTTATCGATCAAGGTGTAGGCATCAGTCATCGCATCGTCGAAAACCGCGAAGCCCTTAATATCAGCCCCGGTGATTGGGCCCTTCTTATTCAAGGTCGCCGAAATCGTGTAGGAGATGTCATCGCCCGCGCCCACAACCTTATCGAAAGCACCAGTCTTGCTCACCAGATTACGGGCATCCATATTCTTCGGGGTGACCGAAACATCATAGGTGTACTTCTGGTCAGTGGAAGAGGTACCGGTGATTTCCGGAACCGTCATAAAGAACGGCTTAATATCCGAGGTATACCCAGCCGGAACCTCAGATTCCACAATCTTGTACAGGCCAAGCGGCAGGCTCGCGAAGGAAGCTGTCCCATCGGCTGTCGTTTCCTGTTCATAGGTCACGGTCGTGCTCAGCGCCACATCTGCACTACCCGGATTCGCGTTGAGCTCGTTGATTGAAGCTGCGACAGTCTCCCAATCGCTCATCTTCTTCATATCACCAAGCGCTGTGCCCTTGATGGATTCAACCTTGGTAACAGTGAACTTCGCGCCCGCAACCGGCTTCTTGGTGGTTGCTTCCTGTTTCGTGATCGTAATCGACCCCGTCGTGGGAGCACCCTGCGCCCACGGAGCAACCGGAGCAGGATCACTACCAGGTGCAGCGTTAGCTGCCCCGATACCCATTCCCGTCAGTGCCAGCGCACACGCCGCCACCAACGCTCTCAATGACTTCTTACGAGCCATAGTTTTTCCTTCCCAATAATTTCAGCACCGTACAATGTGCTGGCCAACACGCCCGACTCACGCCAAGCGCTTGTTGTTGAACTTGCTAAAAACCTGCCCTTCACTCGGGCCTACCCCACCGTCTGTTTTCCCGAGACTGGATAGAGGTGGGTGTATCGGTTCACGCGCGGCGGCCCACCCCCTTCTTCCTGCGGGTGATCCACCATCCGCCCGTCAGGGCAAGGATCATGAGGGCACCACTACCGGCGAGGTAGTTCACGTTTGTCTGGCCCGTCTTCGGCAACGCAGGCTGCACAACCTCCACACTCAAAGGCTTGCGTGCCCACCCCACGCCTTCCACAGCGTTAGGCCCGGTAGCCGCGCCGGTAAGCGGGTCGATGGTGATACCGGGTTTTGTGGCATACACCCAACACCGATACGTGCCGAGCTCGGCCTGGGTGGCATTACCATCCACCTCACCAACCGTCCGCGCACCATTGCCCGCAAGCTCAGCGTCATTAGGCGCTTGCTTGACCCGCACCAACTCAACACCGGCAGGCAGTCCATTCTGATCCGTGTCAGCCTGCCCCTCGTGTTTCGGAGCGCAGACGGTTTGGAGGCTGATCAGCCCCGCATCCGTAGTCGAGGTGGCTTCCACACTTAGCGGCTGTAATACCGGTTGGCCTTTGACCACCGTGAGCGTGTCGTGAGAAACCGTGAGGGCAACATTCACGCATTCCCCCACTTCTCGCTCATCCATGTCCCGCTCGCGCGTTTCAGTCTTTGTCGACGACGCAGCACTATCCAAGACCCACTTACGCTGGGACGAGTCCCACTTAGTCGGAGTCGTGGTCACCGTCCGGGATTGCGTCACCTTACGGGTATTGCAATCCTTGGCCCCATCAACCCATTCCGTTGACGTGACCTGAACCGGCAGCCTCGGAGTACAAGCCTGATGCTCGGCATCATTCATATCCCGCTGGCGCGTCTCAGTCTTCTTCGACGCCTTACCGGTGTCGAGCACCCACTTACGCTGGGACGAGTCCCACTTATACGGAGTCGTCGTCACCGTCCGCGACTGGGGCACCTTACGGCTGTTGCAATCCTTGGCCCCATCAACCCAGTTAGTCTCGGTAACTTGAGCCTGCGGTTGCGGAGTACATTCACGATGCTCGCCATCATTCATATCCCGCTGACGATTCTCAGTCTTCTTCGTTGCAGCGGCATTATCGGGCACCCACTTACGCGAGGAAGAATCCCACTTATACGGAGTCGTCGTCACCGTACGCGACTGCGAAACCTTCCGGCTGTTGCAGTCCTTCGCGCCATCAACCCAATTAGTAGCAGTCACCTGAGGATTCGGCTGCGGGCTACACGCCTTATGTTCGCCGTCGTTCATGTCCCGCTGCCGCGACTCAGTCTTCTTGCTTGCCTTTGCGGTGTCCAAGACCCACTTACGCGAGGAAGAATCCCACCGATACGGAGTGGTCGTCACAGTACGCGACTGCGTTACCTTCCTGGTGTTGCAATCCTTCACCCCATCAGCCCAGTTAGTTGCCGTGACTTGGGCCGGCGGCTGCGGGCTGCACGCCTTATGTTCGCCGTCGTTCATATCCCGCTGACGATTCTCGGTCCTCTTCGAAGCCTTGCTCGTGTCGAGCACCCACTGCCGCTTACCCGAATCCCACTTATACGGAGTCGTCGTCACGGTCCGCGACTGCGAAACCTTCCGGCTATTGCAATCCTTGGCCCCATCAACCCAGTTAGTAGCAGTCACCTGAGCCGGCGGCTGCGGCGTACATTGCCGATGCTCGCCATCGTTCATATCCCGCTGGCGATTCTCGGTCCGCTTCGACGCCTTACCGGTATCGAGCACCCACTTACGCTTACCCGAGTCCCACTTATACGGAGTCGTCGTAACAGTCCGGGACTGCGAAACCTTCCGGCTATTGCAATCCTTGGCCCCATCAACCCAGTTAGTAGCAGTCACCTGAGCCGGCGGCTGCGGCGTACATTGCCGATGCTCGCCATCGTTCATA
>NZ_JARBHJ010000036.1 GCF_028864145.1 Actinotignum schaalii
GGGATCCTGTCACCGCTTACCGGTTTCCCGGGCCTCGGCGACGGATAACAAGCTTACAAGCCCACCACCCAAAACACAAACCACACCAACGAGACACCCACCACACCCCACTAACCCGACACCACCCAGCCACTCTTACGCGCCGCTTCACACCGGGCGAGCACGCAGGAAGCCACGGCGTCGTCGATAATAGAGAAGTGAGTGAACATAAAGAACCTGCCGTGACAAGCACGCACATACAAAACGACGCGAAGCTATGCTCCCACGATGCCAGGTTCCCACACAGTAGTACTGGACTTCCTCGCGGCGGACAGTTCGGGCTCCTTGTCACCCTGGTGATTACCGTGCTGTCCTACCAGCTCAACACCACGATGGTCACCCCAGCGCTCCCGGATATCGGGCGAAGTTTTGCGGTGAGCGAGGGAACGCTTGCTCTGGTTTCAAGCCTCTTCTTCCTCGCCGGGGCGGTCGCCGGGATTCTTCTTACCCGCTGGAGCGATTTCCTTGGCCGCGCCCGCATGCTACTCGCGGTTCTTGCGATCTTGCTGGTGGGAACACTGGTATGTGCACTCGCCCCGAACTTCCCTATTTTCGTGACCGGACGTGTCCTTCAAGGTGTTTCCGGTGCGGTCTTCCAACTCGCATATATGATCCTGAGCGAATCGGTCTCTCCCGCGATTCTAGGCACCATGCTCGGTATTATTAGCGCCGCTAACGGCGGCGTGGGCGGCCTAGACGGATGGTTTGGCGGGATCCTCACCGACCACTTCGGTTTCCAGGCTATTTTCTTCGTTATTGCGGGTCTCACCTCAGTGGCAATTTTCCTGACAGTTCGACTACTCACGACGCAGGAGCGGCCTGCCGCCAGCGGAAAAATGGATTGGTGGGGCGGCGGACTCCTCTCCCTCAGCCTTATTTTCCTCACCTACTACGTCAATGTTGGCGGCACCCGCGGGTGGTTCACCACGGCTACCCTCCCACTTTTCGGTGTGGCCGCGCTATTTTTCAGCGCTTTTTGCATGGTTGAGCGTCGGGTTCCCTCGCCGCTTTTCGCCCTGCGCCAGCTGGCATCACGCCACTGTTGGCCGCTTATTGCTACAACACTTCTATCTCTCGCATCAGTTTTCGCGGTCATTAATTTCACGGTCGCGCTTTTCGCCCAGAATCCCGACGCGGGCTACGGGCTAGAGGCTGGCCGCGCTGCACTCCTCTATCTCACACCGCCCGCGCTTATCGGACTGGCCGCTGCCCCACTTTCCGGGTGGCTGGCGGGAAAAATCGGCTGGCTCACCGTTCTGCGCACCGGACTCCTTATTTCGCTATGCACAATTGGCGGGATCTGGTTCTTCCTCGATCACCAATGGGTTGTTTTCACCCTCATTGCGATTCTTGGAATCACCTATAACGGCATGATCCTCACAACTGTCAACGGGCTCGGCGTCATCCTGGCCCCACCCGAAGCACCCGGCTCGCTCCCCGGTCTCAACGGCGCAGCTTTTGGCGTGGGCGCAAGCCTAGGTATTGGCCTGGTGGCGCCCCTCGTCGGAACGTGGGATGGCTACCGCGGGGCACTGGCTCTTTCCGCCGGCATCGCCGGGATCGCTCTACTGTGCGCGTGCGTCTTGAAGATGCGCACAGATTAATAACGACGACGCAGCTACCTGGCAGCTGTACACCCCGCGCGCCGCGGGCCCACTACAAAAGCGGCCGGCATCTGAACAATCAGGTGCCGGCCGCCAATTTCGTGCACTCATGCTCGGCTGCGGGTAATACGCCAGACAGCGAGCACCTCAGCTTTTAGAGGAGGGAGGCGTAGAGCGCGCGGATTTCTTCCTTGGTGGCCTTGCGGGGGTTGCCCGGGGTGCACACATCGTTGAAGGCATCCTCGGCCAGGGCATCGAGACCAGATTCATCCACGCCCACCGCGGAGATCGTGGTGGGGTTACCCAGGTCCTCGACCAGCTGCTTGACCGCGTCCACCGCGTAGGTGCGCGCTTCTTCTAGCGCGACGTCGTACGAATCCTTCATGCCGAAGGCATGCGCGATATCGCGGTACTTTTCACCGGTGTACTCCGCGTTGAACTTCATAACGGCCGGCAGCAGGATGCCGTTGGCCACGCCGTGCGGTGCGTCGTAACGCCCACCGAGCGGGTGCGCCATGCCATGCACGAGGCCCAGGCCCACGTTGGAATAGCCCATGCCCGCGATGTAGGAGGCGTAACCCATCTGCTCAACGGCGTCGGTATCGCCATCGGCAGCCTTGCGCAGGTTCTTCGCGATCATCTGGATAGCCTTGAGGTGGACCGCATCCGAAAGCTCCCAGGCGCCCGGGGTGATGTAGCCCTCGATGGCGTGGGTCAGAGCGTCGAGCCCGGTCGCTACCTTGAGGGAACGGGGCATGCCGTCCATGAGGTCCGGATCCACGATGGCGAGGACGGGAATATCGTGTTCGTCCACGCACACAAACTTGCGGTGCTTCTCCGTATCGGTAATCACGTAGTTAATGGTGGTTTCCGAAGCGGTACCGGCGGTGGTGGGAATGCCAATAATCGGCACGGAGGGGTTCTTGGTATCCGCCACGCCCTCGAGGGAGAGAACGTCAGCGAATTCGGGGTTCGCACCGATAATGCCGATGGCCTTCGCGGTGTCCTGCGGGGAACCGCCACCCAGGCCGATGAGCACATCTGCACCGGAATCCTTGAGCGCCTGCACGCCGGCCTTCACGTTTTCGACGGGCGGGTTCGGAACGACGTCGTCGAAAATCTCGTAAGCAAAATCGGCCTCATCCAAACGTTTCGTGACTAGGTCCACGGTCCCGGCCTGGCGCACACCCTTGTCGGTGATGATGAGGACTTTCTTGAAGCCGCGGCGATGCAGCTCGGGGACCAGCTGGTCGAGCGCACCGCGCCCGAAGTACGAGGTTTGGTTGAGGATCATGCGATTAACCATGACAACTCCTTATGTCGAATATTCGTAGCAACTGCGCCACTTTCCTGACATGGAACATTGTTCCATTTTTTTGACCCCCGCCTTATGACGTAAGGCCCGACATGGATTGATCGCCGGGGCCGCGGCGATATTTTCCCGCCCAATCCGCGAGCTGCCGGGCCGGGAAGGCTTTACTCTCCCCGGCTTTCATTTTAGACTGGCCGTGTCAGAATCCCAACTATTAACATTCCATCCCACTAAATGGGATTGAATGTGTTGCGGTGGAGATGCGCGCGGCACGTTATCGCGTACGTGAAACGGCCGCACGGTATCGCCTACGGAACGACTGCTTGCGGTCGCGCACGCGGAACGACGGCGCAGCTACCCCGCAACACCTCTCAACAATCACATAGCAATCGCACATAGACGCAAAGGAGCATCTCATGTCATTACCAACAATTAAGCACGTGCGCGCCTTCTTCATGGGCGGCGCCACCGCCAAGAACAAAGGCCAGGGCGGCGGTGACTATCACGACCAGGGCGGCGGGCACTGGATCGATGACCATATCGCTACCCCGATGTCCAAGTACAAGGAGTACGAACAATCACGCCAGTCCTTCGGCATTAATGTGCTCGGCACCCTCGTGGTGGAAGTGGAAGCCAGCGACGGCACCACCGGCTTCGCGATCTCCACGGCCGGCGAAATCGGCTGTTTCATCGTGGAAAACCACCTCAGCCGCTTCATCGAAGGCAAGCGGGTGGACGATATCAAGCTCATCCACGACCAGATGATCAACTCCACTCACTACTACTCCGGTGGTGGCGGCGTTGTTATGAACACCATTTCTTGCGTGGACCTGGCCCTCTGGGATCTATTCGGGAAGGTGCTCGGCCAGCCCGTCTACTCGCTACTCGGCGGCGCGGTTCGCGATGAAATCAAGTTCTACGCCACCGGCTCGCGCCCGGATCTGGCCAAGGAGATGGGCTTCATCGGCGGAAAGATGCCCACCCAGTGGGGCCCGCACGATGGTGACGCCGGCATTCGCCGCGAGGTGGAACACATCAAGGATATGCGCGAGAAGGTGGGCCCGGACTTCTGGCTCATGTGGGATTGCTGGATGAGCCAGGATGTCAATTACGCGGTCAAACTCGCCCACGCCTGCGCTCCCTATAACCTCAAGTGGATCGAGGAATCCTTCCCCGCCGCGCAGTATGACAATTACGCCGAACTCAAGCGCCAGGTCCCGGCCGGGGTGATGGTCTCCACCGGTGAGCACCACGGTAACCTCGCGGCCTTCCGTACGCTTTCCGAAACCGGCATTGACATTATGCAGCCGGACGTGGGCTGGTGCGGCGGCATCACCACCCTCCTTGAGATCGCGGCCATTGCCAAATCTCGCGGCCAGCTGGTGGTCCCGCACGGTTCCTCCGTGTACTCGCACCACGCGGTTATCACCTTCACGAATACGCCGTTCAGCGAATTCCTTATGACCAGCCCGAAGGCGGATACCATCCGCCCGCAATTCGATCCCATCCTTCTGGGTGAACCGGTCCCTGAAAACGGCCGTATTTCCAAGGAAACTCTGACGAAGCCCGGATTCGGCGTCGAACTCAATCGCGATATCGCGCTGGAACGCCCCTATACGCACTAGAGCGCTCGCGTTCCGGGTAGATACGCATCCACGCATACCAAAAAGGAGAAAATATGACAGCCTCTTCGCCATCTCCAGGATCGCCCGCGGCTAAGTCCGGCACTTCCGGCACCGCGGCCTCCGGCACACGCTCCGGGGCACCCGGCGCCTCCGCAGCCCGCGAAGCAACCCTGAATATCGCAGTTCGCAAGGCGCGCCGTCGCCTTGTCCCTTTCATGATGCTGCTGTACGTCCTCGCCTTCCTGGACCGTTCCAATATCGGATACGCCCAGCAGGAATACATGCTGGACACCGGCATCGGTGAAGCCACCTTCGCACTGGGCGCTGGGATCTTCTTCGTGCTCTACGCTTTCCTCGGCGCCCCCGCGAATCTCATGATGCGCAAAATCGGGGCGCAGAAATGGATCGGTTCCATCGCGGTGGCCTGGGGCCTGGTGTCCGCCTGCATGGCCTTCGCCGATACCCCGGCGAAATTCCTCACCATTCGCCTGCTTCTGGGCGTGGTGGAGGCCGGCTTCTTCCCCGGCATGATCTACCTCTCTTCTATCTTCTTCCCCGCCAAACCGCGCGCTTACGTGATGGGACTCTTCTATCTGGGAGCGCCCCTCGCGCTGGCGCTCGGATCGCCGCTATCCGGTGCGCTGTTGCAGATGCACGGCTTCCTCGGTTTCCCGGGGTGGTTCTGGATGTTCCTCATCGAGGGCCTGCTCGCCGCGGTTGTTGGGTGCCTCGCTTTCTTCTATTTCGACGACGGACCGCGCTCTGCCAAGTTCCTGACTCCGGAAGAGCGAATCGTCCTGGCCGAAGCGGTGGAAGGTGAAGATTCAGGTTCCGGGGTGAAGTCCACCCTCAAGGATGCCTTCACGAACGCTCGGGTATGGACGCTCGCCATGGCCTACTTCGCCATCCAGGTGGCGGTGTACGGCGTCGTCTTCTATATCCCCACGCAGGTGGCGCGCCTGCTGGGCGAATCGGTGGGCTTCAAGGTGTCCCTCGTCGTCGCCATTCCGTGGGTGGTTTCCCTTATCGGGACGTGGTGGTTCTCCAAGAATGCCACCACCCCGGATCGGCAGCGGATCTGGTCGGCCGGGCTGCTGCTGGCCGCTGGCTTGTCCCTCGGGCTTTCGGCACATGCCTCCCCGATTCTTGCCATTGCGGCACTGTGTATCGTCGCCACCGGCGTGATCGCCTGCCAGCCGCTCTTCTGGACGATGCCGACGAATCTGCTTGCCGGCGCCGCCCTGGCCGCGGGTATTGGTTTCATCAATACCTGGGGTGCTGTTGGTGGTTTTGTGGCACCGAATCTGAGAGTATGGTTCAACGAAATCTTTGATACCCACCAGTCGAGCGTGGCGGGACTCTGGGCGGTTGCAGCGGTGGCAATCCTCGGTTCCTTCATTATCGTCGCTCTCAAGAATCGAAAGGACGTTGGTATTGAAAGCGACGTTGCCTAAAAACCAGTTCAAAGCAGAGTTTGCGGCCTCCCCGCAGCGGGCGCGCCGTGGAATCTGGATGACCATGGCTTCGGCTACCTCGGCGGAAATTTGCGCCGGTTCGGGTGCTGATTGGCTGTTATTCGACGGCGAACACGCACCCTATACAGTGGCCTCCCTGCTGGATCAGCTCCGGGCTGCTTCCGGGTATCCCATGCCCCTAATTGTGCGTCCGGTGGAAACCACCCCGGCACATATTAAACAGGTGCTGGATCTGGGAGCGCAGAACCTGCTGCTACCTATGGTAGATACCCCGGAGCAGGCCCGCGCGGCCATGCGGGCGGTGCGTTACGCACCCCGCGGGATCCGCGGGGTAGGGGCATCGGTGGCGCGTGCCGGGAATTGGGGCCGTTACACCTCCTATATGGAGGAGGCCGAAGCGGAACTTTTCGTGCTGCTGCAAATCGAATCCCGGGAGGCGCTCTCCCACCTCGATGAGCTGCTTGAGGTGGAGGGACCGGACGGCTTTTTCATCGGGCCCGCCGACCTGGGCGCTTCACTGGGTAATCCCCCCGCGGAGGAATTGCACGCTATCGTGTGCGATGCGCTGGCAAAAATCCGAGCGGCCGGGCTGGTGGCCGGTTCCCTCGCCTTCGATGATGCGGTAGCCGAACAGTATATTGCCGCGGGCGCGAATTTCATCGCGACCACGGCGGATTCCACTCTGCTGGTGGAGGCACTCGCCGCGAAATTCCCGGAGCGGTAATTAGCCCGCGTACCCGCGTAGCTCATTACCTCTCCGCTCCTCTCCGGTACCAGGTTCCCAACTATTGGGAACCTGGTACCGTTTATATATGACATCCGACGATATCCCTGGCACGCAGACACTTCGCCACGGCCTCCTTGTTCTTCGTGCCGTCGCCACAGGGGCTCGGAATCTCACCGAGGTCACCGCGGCAACCGGCCTGAGCCGTTCGAAAGTGCATCGGCTTCTCCAGGCTCTGCGCCAGGAACGTTTCCTGCGCACCGATGAAACCGGAACTTATTTCCTGGGGGCTTCCCTTATTGAGCTGGGTTTTCAGGCCCTCGATGATATTTCTTTGGTCGGTATTGCCTCCCCGTTGCTCTCCCAGCTTTCCGAGGACACCCTCGACACCGTTCACCTGGGTACCGAGCTGGAAGGCGAGGCCCTCTACCTGCTCAAATTCCCCGGGCATCGCGGTATTGAGGTGCGTTCCCAAGTGGGCACTCGCCGCCCGATTACCCGCACCGGGCTGGGCCGGTCACTGATTCTTGATAGCCCCGAACGCTGGGAGAATCTCTATCTGGCCGATCGCGAGCGGATGCGGGATACTCCCCCGCCGGAAACCCTGGAGGAATTCACCGCCGCGATGGAAAAATACTCCCGCAATGGCTATTCGGAAGACTGGGAAATCAGCGAGCCGGGGATTCGTTGCGTTGCTGCACCTATCCGCAATGCCTCCGGGAATATTGCCGCGTCGATTAGCGTCTCCAGCGCGGTTATTTATATGGGGAAGGCGCGGATGCGGGAATTGGCGGCGGCGGTCACGGCAACCGCCGCGGAGATTTCCCGCCAGATCGGTTACGGCGCGGTATAACTGGGAATTACGGTGCGTGGCGTTTAAGTACGACGACGCCGCGTCCCCGCGGCGCGCGGGCGCGCCGCGGTGCCGTCGTACTATCTGGTGCGAAGCTATTCCACATCGAGGGGGACTCGGCGGCGCGGAGCCGGAAAGGCGCTGTCCAGGCGCGCCAGCTGCTCGGCGCTCAACTCGATCCGCGCGGCCTCCAAGTTTTCCCGCATGTGTGCGAGTTTACCGGTGCGCGGAATCGCGATGACCTCACCCTGCGCCAGCACCCAGGCGAGCAGCACCTGGAAGGGGCTTGTACCTAGTTCGCGGGCGACCTCGGTGACGGCAGGATTGGTGACCAAGCCATTGCGCAGGGTTCCGGCCTGGGCGAGTGGGCAGTAGGCGATGAGCGCCGCGCCGCGCCGTTCCATGAGGCCGCGCAATTCCACCTCAATCCCGCGCGAGCCGAGGTGGTAGAGCACTTCGTTAGCCTGGCAGTTTGTGCCGCCGGGCACCGCGGCCAGGTCTTGCATATCTTCGACGTCGAAATTGGAGACGCCCCAGCTGCGGATTTTCCCGCTGCCGCGCAGGCGCTCGAGTTCCGCCACGGTTTCCGCCAGCGGGGTGCCACCGCGCCAGTGGTAGAGGTACATATCCACGTAGTCGGTTCCGAGGCGCGCCAGGCTGGCATCCAGCGCGGCCTCCATGCGGTGGCGCGAGGCGTTGGAGGGCAGCACTTTGGTGATGAGGTAGAGCGATTCGCGCGAGAAGGGCGTGATTGCTTCGCCCACGAGTTCTTCGGAGCGCCCGCTGCCGTACATTTCCGCGGTGTCGATGAGCCGCGCACCGCCTTCGATTCCGCAGCGCAGCGCCGCGATTTCTTCCTGCCGGCTCGCCGGGTTATCGCCGAGGAACCAGGTGCCCAGCCCGAGGGCCGGAACAGTATCTCCATTGGCCAAAGTAATGTTTCGCATGGGGTTTCCTTTTCGTGTTTCGCTTGCTTCCCGCGAGAGCCTCATGAGCCTCACGAAGTTCAATAGTCACACCAGCCCCTGGGGAGGGGTATCTGTTTTTCAGAGCTGTACTTCATATGTCGTACATACGAAGTACATCCCGGAAAAACATACCCTCCTCGCCGGCGCGGCGGACGGCGCGGTAAGTCGCGGGAGGTGCGGGGCTCGGATCGGCGTTGCTAAGCCCGTGCTTGGGGTGCCGTTTACTCTTACGAACGCGCCTGGCGATGTTAGTGACCGACCAACTGTCTTGGTGGTGACCAACATGAAGCCATGACCATCACATTCACATCTATTACAGTCGCTGATTTTTCGCAACTACTTGACACCGACCGGCCACGTACACTTTGCACATGCGTCGAGTGAAGGGATAGCCATGGTTCGTGTATCGCCGGATCCGGATTGGACGCCGGTGCCTTTCCGCCAGTCATGGAGCGGACACCTCATCGTCGGCACCATGACTGCGATAGGCATCGTGATTACGCTGGCGCTGAGCCGGTTGTTTCTCCCTCATCAGGCGAATTTTTTCGCTCTGCTGCTCATCGTTGTGCTGAGCACCGTAGCTGTTGAATTCCTTTCAACGCACATCGACCGTTGGCATCAACGCCGCTGGCGCCATCCGAGCCCTGGCGGATGGCTTGCCCCGCTGAGCCGGATTGTATTTTTTGCGGGGGTCTATTTTCTTGTCACGCTCGCACTGACGTGGAACTCCCGGCAGGCACTCATCTGCGGTGGCGCGGCAACCACAGTCGCGATCATCGAAGTGATTGGGATACGGGAGTGGAAATCCGGCTTGACCGTAGCGGAGGAGAGAGAAGCCACTCGGGCAGCCAAGAAGGCGCTTGAGGAAATAGCGATAGAAGCGCGTATCGAGCGGCGGGAGCAAGCTCGCCGCAAGGAAGCGGAGCGCCGCAAGCGGCTCGGTTTGCCGGAGGATACCAGTCCGATTATCACGGTAAAGCGGGGTGGTTTCGAATTCAGGCCGCACCGCGTGAACTTTATTCCGCCGCGCGCCGAGCCCGACGCCGCGGAGCGGCCTGATAGTAGTCACTCTGATAAGTGCCCGCAGGAGGGGTGGGATTAGCGAAGCGATGCGCGGGGCCTTGTTCCGCTGTGTGGGCGGAGCTGGCCGCTGAGCTATGGGAGGCGCGGTGCGCAGGGTTCGGCACGGATGTGGCGGCCGCAGCGGAGGTATGCGCGGCGCGGCGGCCGCGGATTTCCTGCCAAATATTGCGGCTGCGTGCGGCGCTTTCGGTACCCGGCTGGGCAGCCCGGCTCCCGCGCCGCCGCGGGCGCTCGGCAGCAGCTGCCGGCGCTTCCGGTGTTTCTGCTGGCGACTCGGCTTCTGCGGCGGATTCCATCTCGACAGTTTCACTCGCTTCCGCTACCGACTCCGGCTGAGCTTCCGCCTCGGGATGATCACCCGCTTCAGCCGCCACATCCAAAACCGGCACCCCGGCGGCTGGCCCGAGCGCGGTGGCGCGCTGGAGGCGGACTTCATCCACAGAGAGCAAAATCCCAGCGGCCCGCTCCAGGATTGTTACCTGCCAAACTTGCACCCCCGCTCCGGCCAGGGCCCGCACGGCATCAGTAATATCCGGATCGATAGCACAAGCGAAAATGCTCAAGCGCGGGGCCGGTTCCGGGATGGGCGGATTGACGGCGGTGAACTCCTGCCAGGCGGAGGAAAAATCATGAGGCCCGCCCGGGAAAAGCCGGGTAATTTCCCGCCGGTCTAAAGTGGCGTGCTGGGCGGAACGGGCGAGGGCCGCGAGGAGCGCTGCGCCGTCAAGAACATCAATAATATCGACGCTAATAATGTTCCCGGTGGCATCCAAGGCGACCAAAGAAGCGGTGCCGCGCTCCCCTTCCGGGCGCGTCCACGCTACTTGGAAGGCCGGGAAATCGAGGAACTCCGCAATCTGGGCGCGCAGCGCTTCGGCAACGGAGGCGCGGGTTTCTTCCGGAAGATCAGCGGGAGGCGCCGCGCGATGAAATTGCCCGCCACGTAATGAGAAAACGCCCACGAGATACCATCTCCGATACTGCTTACCGCACCAACCTGCCTATCCAAGCCTATCCTAGGCGAGGTACCTGAGAATTGACTGCACCGCGCTTTATTGCACGACGGCGCCCGCGGCTCCGGATGCTTGCGTTGTCGTGCCCGAACGGCCCCGGTGGCCCGGTACCGCTAAGCCATCAGATGCTAAGCGGCCGGGCGGAAACCAGCTCCGTGAAGAGCTCGGTTCCCGCCCGGCCGCTGTGCAGTGCTAGCCGTGCTTAGCTAACGTTTGCGTGCCTGACTAACATCCACGCAACTACGCGCAATACGCAAGCGCTACGCCGTCGCCCCGGCTCCGGACTCATGCCCTTTGGCCATGACGGCCGCGCGCCCGGCTTCCAGGCGTGCCACCGGTACCCGGAACGGCGAGCAGGACACGTAATCCAAACCGACGGAATCGAAGAAGTGCACCGAAGCGGGATCCCCGCCGTGCTCACCGCAGATACCCACGGTGAGATTCGGATTACCCTTCCGCCCGCGCTCGGTACCCATGCGCACCAGCTCGCCCACACCTTCGCGGTCGATGGTCTCGAAAGGCGAGGTGTCGAAGATTCCTTCCGCCATATAGGTCGGGATGAATTCGTGTTCGACGTCGTCCCGCGAGAAGCCCCACGTGGTCTGGGTCAAATCATTGGTGCCGAAGGAGAAGAATTCGGAATCCTCGGCGATCTTCTCCGCGATAATGGCCGCGCGCGGCAGCTCGATCATATTGCCGATCGCGATATCGAGGTCGTAGCCAGATTCGCGTTCCGCCTCGGCAATGATCTTGCGGGCCCGGTCCGCCACCAGGCGGAATTCCTTCTCCGAGCCAATCAGCGGGATCATGATTTCCGGATGCGGATCCAACCCGCGCTTGCGGCAGGCCACCGCCGCCTCGGCCACCGCCCGCACCTGCAGATCCACGAAGCCGGGGATCTGGATGGACAGACGCACCCCGCGCAGGCCCAGCATGGGGTTGTCTTCGTGGCGTTCAGTTGCCGCCCGCAGTAGCGTGCGGGTGTGTTCGGGAACCTGCTGGCCGCGCGCCTCCATCGTGGCGACCTCAACCGCCAGCTTGGTCATATCCGGGAGGAATTCGTGCAGCGGCGGGTCAATGAGGCGCACCACCACCGGCAGTCCGTCCATCGCCTCGAAAATACCCTCGAAGTCCCCGCGTTGCAGCGGCATAAGCGCCCCGAGCGCGGCGGCCTGCAATTCCGGGGTAGCCGCGAGGATAACGTGCTCGATAAGCTCGCGCCGCTCACCCAGGAACATATGCTCGGTGCGGCATAGGCCCACGCCCTGCGCCCCGAATTCGCGAGCGCGCGCGGCGTCTTCCGGATTATCCGCATTGGCCCGCACGTGCATGCGCGCAGACTTATCCGCCTGGGTGAGGATGCGATCCACGGAACGCACCAATTCGCAGGTGTCCTTATCATCACCGGCGGCCTCCAGCGCGGCCTCCAGGCCCTGGGATACGTAGATCATGACCGGGGAATCTTCCACCGGGACAGCCCCGAAGAACACTTCCCCGGTGGTGCCGTCAATGGAAATAACATCCCCGGCGCGCAGTGTTTGCCCGGTGGACTTGATGAAGACCGTGCCGGCCTTTTCTTCCACGAGGAGATCCTCCGCGCCCACCACGCAGGTACGGCCCATCCCGCGGGCCACCACCGCAGCATGTGAGGTTTTCCCGCCGCGCGCGGTTAGCACGCCGGCGGCCACCACCATGCCGGGCAGGTCATCCGGGTTGGTTTCGCGGCGCACCAGGATCACCTTGGCACCTTCGGCGGCGCGCGCCTGGGCCTGCTCGTTACTAAAGACCACTTCACCCACGGCCGCGCCCGGGGAGGCCGCCATGGCCTTCGTGATGAGGGTGCGCTGGGCATCGCGCTGGAATTGCGGGAAGAGTAGCGAGGTGAGCTGTTCACCGGTCGTACGGGTGATCGCTTCTTCCGCGCTAATAAGGCCCTCATCTACCAGCTGGGTAGCCACTCGGAAGGCCGCGGCGGCGGTGCGCTTACCCACGCGGGTTTGTAGCATCCACAGTTTGCCTTCCTGGATGGTGAACTCAATATCGCACAGGTCCCGGTAGTGGTTTTCCAGGCGCTTCATGATGTCCATGAGCTCGGTGTAGGAAGCCGGATCCAGCTGCTCGAGGTCCTTGAGGGAAAGGGTGTTGCGGATGCCGGCCACCACGTCCTCCCCCTGGGCATTGACAAGGTAATCACCGTATACCCCGGAGTGTCCGGTGGAAGGATCGCGGGTGAACGCCACCCCGGTGCCGGATTTCTCCCCCATATTGCCGAACACCATCGTGCAAATATTGACGGCGGTGCCCAGGTCATCCGGGATATGTTCGCGCCGGCGGTAGATCCGAGCACGCTCGGTGTTCCAAGAACGGAATACCGCGGTGATCGCGAGGTTCATTTGCCGGCGCGGGTTCTGCGGGAAGGGATACCCGCTGGCGCGCCGCACGATTCCCTTGAATTGTTCGACCAGCTCTTGCAGGTCCGCCGTCGTCATATCAAGATCGCCACTGTAGCCTTTCGCCTTTTGCAGGGCGTGCAGGGCGTCGGAGAAAAGATCTCCATCAATATCGAGTACGGTGCGGGCGAACATTTGGATGAGGCGCCGGTAAGAATCCCAGGCGAAACGTTCGTTGCCGGATTGCGCCGCGAGGCCCTTGACGGACTGGTCATTGAGGCCAATATTGAGCACGGTTTCCATCATCCCCGGCATGGAGAACTTCGCGCCTGAACGCACCGAGAGCAGCAGCGGATCCTCCGGATCGCCAAGTTTCTTGCCCATCTGCTCTTCCACGGCTTCCAGGTGGCGCGTCACCTCCGCTTCGAGTTCCTCGGGTTCCTGCCCGTTACTCAGGTAGTAGCGGCAGGCTTCGGTGGTGATGGTGAAACCGGGTGGGACAGGCAAATCCATGTGGACCATCTCCGCCAGGTTGGCTCCCTTGCCGCCGAGAAGGTCCTTCATGTCCTTGTTGCCCTCGGTAAATGCGTATACGAACTTGGTCATATCGTCCTCCGTGAGGGTTCACACGCGCATAAGTGCGCGGAGCGGCCCCTTCGCCGCTCACGTGTCCAGGGTAACACTTCGGGGCGGCGTGATCGAGAGGAATTTTTAGTGAATGCCGCGCACGTTTCCGGCGGCGTCCACGTCAATGGCCAGCGCGGATGGTTCTTTGGGCAGGCCCGGCATGAGCATGACGCTCCCCGCCATGACCACAACGAAACGGCCCCCCGCGGAGAGATGTACATCGCGTACCGGCACGTCAAAATCGCTGGGAGCGCCCAGGCGTTTCGGGTCGGTGGTGAAGGAGGCCGGAGTTTTCGCGATGCAGACGGGATAGCTGCCGTAGCCGCGTTCTTCCAGCTCACGTAGCTGCTCACGCGCTTCTTGCGCGAAGGTGACGCTCGCTCCCCCGTAGACGCGCCGCACCACCGCCGTGATTTTCTCGCTGAGGCTCGCGCTATCCGAGTACGTGAAACGGGTGCGGGAGGGCGTTTCGAGCGCGGCCAGAACCGCTTCGGCCAGGGGCGCCGCGCCTTCCCCGCCGCGCGCGAAATGCTCAGAGACGGCCACCGGCACACCTAATTCTTCGAATTGCGTACGCGCTTTTTCGATATCTGCTTCGGTATCCGTATCAAAACGATTAAGGGCGACGACGACGGACTGCCCCCACACCGCCTGCAAATTATGAATATGCCGGGCGGCATTGGCGATACCCCCGTGGTAGCGCAGGGCGCGCAAGGTGACCACAAAAACGGCCGCGTCGGGGCGCAGTCCGGAGGTACGGCACATAATGTCAATAAATTTTTCGGCCCCCAGGTCAGCCCCGAAGCCGGCTTCCGTTACCGCGATCTCCCCCATCGCGAGCGCGGCGCGGGTGGCCATCACAGAATTGCAACCGTGCGCAATATTGGCGAAGGGCCCGCCGTGCACGAGCGCGGGGGTGCCTTCCCGGGTGGCAACAAGGTTCGGGCAGAACGCTTCGGTCAGGAGGGCAAGCATGGCGCCGGTGGCACCCAGATCCGCCGCGGTGACGGGTGCGCCAGCCCGGGTGCGGGCCACTTCCATGGCGTTGAGGCGCTCGCGCAGATCCGCAAAAGAGGACGCCAAGCAGAACGCTGCCATAACTTCACTGGCGGGAACAATATCGAAGCCGGTGGCGCGGGTGGCGTGCGCACCGGGATTGGAACGGGTGCCCGCGCCCGGGCCGGCGCTATCGAGGCGCCCGCTGGGGCTGAGGAGGATGGCCCGCAGGGCCCGGTCATTCATATCGATAACGCGGCGCACGCTGACCGTCGCCGGGTCAATATCGTGGGTGTCGAAATAGACCGCGTTATCCGCCATAGCGGCTAGGAGGTTATGGGCGGCAGCAATCGCAGCGAAATCCCCGTTGAAGTGCAGGTTAATGGAGGCGGCCGGAGTGAGGGTGGCTCGGCCCCCGCCGATCGCCCCGCCTTTGAGCCCGAAAACCGGGCCGAGCGAAGGTTCACGCAGCGCCAGCACCGCGCGTTTACCCAGGTAGCGCAGGCCATCCGCCAGGCCAATGGAGGTGGTGGTTTTCCCCTCCCCGGCAGGGGTGGGTGACATGGCAGTCACGAGCACGAGGCGGCCGGGCTGCGCACCGACCTTTTCAACCCAGCGGTAATCGATCTTTGCCCGGTCCCGACCGAAGGGGATAACGGCATCGGCGGGTACCCCGGCCGCCAGCGCCGTATCAACAAGGGGAAGATCAATAGACATACGCTGTAGTTTATACCGCTCTGCCCAATCCCCTAGGCAAGCGGACCCATCTCTTCTTCATAGGCGGCGCGGAGCGCTTGGCCGCGGGATTCGTCGTCGTCGTTAAAATATCGCAGCACGCGGGCCGGAACCCCAACCACAATGCAGTTGGCGGGGACATCACGCATAACGACGGCGCCGGCGCCCACAATCGAATTCTCACCGATGGTCACGCCCGGGCCGATGGTGGCGGAGGCACCGATCCACACGTTATCTCCAATGGTGATGGCGGTGCCGAATTCCAGGTCAGTTTCGGCACGAACGCGCGGAGGAACCGGGTGCCCGGCGGTGGTGATAGTGACGCGCGGGCCGATGAGGACACGGCGGCCCAGGGTAATGGGGGCGACGTCGAGGAGAATCGCACCGGAGTTGATAAAGACCTCCGGGCCGATGTGGACATTGGCGCCGTAATCGCAGTGGACGGGCGGAACCACGGTGGCGCTGGGGTCGAAAGAACCGAAGAAACGGGCGGCGATGGTGCGGATCGTTTCGTTATCGGAAGGGTTGGTGGCATTCAGCTCGTGCTGGACAGTGAGGCCCTCGCGGCGGACGTGGGCTATGTAAGGATCGTCGGCGATATACATTTTCCCGGCGACCATGCGCTCCCAGGTGGGCGAGGGCTGCGGCGCGGTGCGCTGGACGGGCGCGGGCGAGGATTCCGGAACGGGCTGATTCGATTCGGTCATAGGTTCATTCTGGCATATCTGGGCTACCATCTAAGGTGAACTCTTGTTCGCCCTTCGGAAGGGATGCGGTGGTGCGTTTCCCAGGTTTTCTACCCCGGCGGTGGCCGGCTGGACATCGTGGCCCAGCTGGCATGCTGCCATCTCGCAACACGGCGGGCTCCGAACCGCTTGGAGAAATACTCCGCCACGCGGCAAGGCGCCCCGTCACCGCAGCAGCCTTGATAAGACCTCACCAGCAGCGGGCCGCTCAGCCGGCCCCCACATCAGAAAGGATGAATCATGCGCATTGCAATTATTGGAGCTAATGGCGCGGCCGGAAAGCTCCTCACTCAGGAAGCAGTTTCGCGCGGGCACGAAGTTATTGCCGTGACGCGCTCGGAAAACGAAACGGAGGCCCCGGTCTCGCTACGCCGCGATGTTTTCGATATTGAACGCGGGGATATTGCCGGCTTCGATGCCATGGTAGATGCCCTCACGCCCAGCGCAGATGCCGGGGAGGACTTCCCCGAGCGCGCCGCACACCACCTCATTGAGTTGGTTTCCGGCCTGCCGACCCGGCTCATCGTGCTCGATAGCGGAGACGCGAAAGTCCCGGCGGCTTTGGCGGGTGCCCACATCGCCAAGTGGACGTACATTTCCCCGGAGATTACTTCCGCCGATCTGGCTGCGGGCGTGATTGACGAACTCGAGCGCGGCCCGCTGACCGCCCATATCCGCAAGCATCTCGTGGTGGGTGAGAAATAGAGCGTAGAGAAATCGGAGCGAGGAACGCACCGCAGAGAGCGCATCTCCGCAAACACGAATAAGGGCCGCGCCTGGGAATCCCGGGGGCGGCCCTCTTTTGCACGTTTCGAGCATTTTGTGCACATTCTATTGCGCGGTTCGCTCATCTCAGCTAGTCTATCCGTATATTTCGAACGAAATATATGTTCCGATAGGTGAGCGCGGAGGCGCGCCCTCCGAATATCTGTGAGTGCCACGCCCGCCCCGACCAGGGGCACGACACTCTCGGTAGCGTGTTCGGCAGGTCCGTACCACTCGCGATGCAAGGAAGCGATCGCGGCACCCCCGCGCGGTGTTCCAGGAGTTTTTCATGATTACGTCCCCGCAGATGGCCCAGCGGCCCACTCGATATCGCTGGGTAGTCATGGCGATTATTTTCGTCACTTACGTTATTTGTATGGCCGATCGTTCTAATATCGGCACCCTGCTGCCCTTCATCAAAGAAGACTTCCACATGACCAATTCCCAGCAGGGTCTCATCGCTTCTATGTTCTTCCTCGGTTACGCGATTTCACAGATCCCAGCCGGGCTCATCATGGGCAAATTCGGGACCCGTAATATGGTGACGTTCGCGGTGCTATGTTTCTCCCTCGTTACCTTCCTCATGGGCTTTACCACCACGGCCATCGGCCTGATCGTGCTGCGTCTGCTTCTGGGTCTGACCGAAGGCCCCACTCCGGTAGGAATGACCTCCACTATTAATAACTGGTTCCCGAAACGGGAGAAAGGCACTGCCACCGGTATCTATATCGCTTCCACCCAGTTGGCACCGATGCTGGTTCCGCCTATCGTGGTGGTCCTCGCCCACAATATGGGCTGGCAGCATGTGTTCTGGGTCTTCGCAATTCCGGGTGCGATTATGGCCATCGTTTGGCATATTTTTGTGCGTTCTTATCCCCGCCAGTCTTCCCACGTCAACAAGGCCGAGCTCGCCCACATTGCCTCCGAAGAAGTGATCACCCAGACCAACCGCAAGGAAGCATCGTGGATGCCCAAGGTCGATAAGCTGATCCGTTACCGGAAGGTCAAGCGCCTGGAGACCAACGGCGATGTTATGCGCTCCTGGGATATCTGGGGTGACACCCTCGCGTACTTCTTCATGAACAACGTGCTTTATGGCATGCTGACCTGGATTCCCACCTACCTGGTGGATGCGCGCGGTTATGATGTCTTCGCCATGGGCTGGGTAGCTGCCTGCCCGGCGCTGGGCGGTATTATTGGCGCCCTCACCGGAGGTTGGGTTTCTGACCGTATCTTCGCGGGCCGACGCAAGCCAACTATGCTGCTGACCGCTTTGTTCACAGCGATTATGTTCGCCGTGGTCCTCATGGTTCCCAATAACATGTACGTGGTGGCACTCGCACTGATCCTTACAGGTTTCTGTCTCAATCTGGGCTGGCCGATGTTCACCGCCTACGCGATGAACCATTCCACCGAAAAAACCTACCCCTTCGCAATTTCGATTATTAACTCCGGTGGCAACCTGGGCGGATTCTTTGCCCCGCTTATCGTGGGTATGCTGCTTGATGCTACCGGTAGCTATAACGTGGCCTTCTCTTACTTCGTCGTCGTTCTGCTGCTCGCCTTCGTTATTCTGCTGACGCTGCGTGAGCCGAAGCCGCAGGCGGCGAGTGTTGGAAAGGAAGAAGCTTAATTATGAGTGCCGAAAGGAAAATTCTCTCCGGCGTGGTAGCCGACGACCTCACGGGCGCTACCACCACGGGAGCACTACTGGCGGCACGCGGGGTCAAGAATATTGTCAGCCTCAGCGACACGTCGAACTTAAGTTACGACGACGTTGACGCATTGCTTGTTTCCACCGATTCCCGCAGGCTCCCACCTGAGGAAGCTGCCTCCCGGGTACGTAATGCAACCCGCGATCTGGTGGCACGCGGGGCAACGATATTCTCTAAGCGCACTGATACTACGATGCGTGGCGGTATCGGTTACGAAATTGACGCCATGCGTGATGTGCTGGGCGAGGATTACATGGCTATTATCGTGCCGGCCATGCCCCCCTCGAAGCGCATTGTGGTGGCCGGATATTCACTTATCGATTCGCTGCTTCTAGCTCGCACCGGCGTGGCCAACGATATTCTCAGCCCGGTCAAGGAGTCGTACCTTCCCAAGTTATTGGCCGGGCAACTACGTGATGCCGTCGACCTTATCTGCATGAATACCGTGGTGGAAGGGCGCGACGCTATCCGCGCCGCCATGCAAAAATCCTATGATCGTGGCGTACGTAATATCCTCTGCGATTCAGTATCGAGCGAAGATGTTGCTGATATTGCCGCGGTGGTCAGCCAGCTCGGCTGGAAGGTGCTCTGCGTGGATCCGGGGTTATTTACCACGGAATACGCTGTGGCCCAAGGGATCCGGACCGAAGAGAAAAGCCCCAAAGCGCCACTACGCACCAAGTCTCAGGAAAATGATCACGGCACGGTGGTGATCGTGGCGGGATCCGCAACCGCGACTACTCGCCAGCAGCTGGAATACATGCAGGAGGTGCCCGGCACGCATACCATCACTCTCCCTCATGACCCTTTTATTGGAGGTGGGCACGAATACTCCCAGGCGCGGGCAGAGGCTGTGGCACAGGCACGAAGGATTCTCGACGACGCCACAGCAGGCAATGGGGAACCCGGACAGGTGCGGGTTATCATTATTACCCTCGATACCACGCTGAGCGGTACCGTCGTCGATATCAACCGGATTGAAGTGGCGAAGAACTTGCCAGCCGGCCAAGGCTCGCGCAATCTGGCGCAACACCTGGGCGAAGTTGCCCGCGATGTCATGGACATGCTCGGTAATCAGCTAGCAGGCATGTATGCCACAGGAGGCGACACGCTTGTCAATACCTGCCACGCTATCGAAGCAAGCGGTATCGCACTGGAAGATTATGTGATTCCGCAATCAGATCAGGGCAGAATTGTGGGAGGTCCCTTCAATGGCCTTCCCCTGGTGGGTAAAGGCGGACTCACCGGAACTGAACACACCGCACTTCGTATCGTCAACCGACTCTTTGATGAAAGGACCGTTTCATGACATCCGCAGCACACACCGTTGAGCCCAGCGAGCACGCGCGCGCTCTGGCCGACCAGGCCCGCAAGGATCGCCGGCCCGTTACCGCAATTACCCTAGGGGATCCGGCCGGCGTTGGCCCGGAAATTGTGGTGGGAACCGTCTGCGATCCCAGCGTATACGAATGCGCTCGTCCCTTCGTGATTGGTAATCGCAAGGCTTTGGAACGCGCCGCGAAGATGGCCGGTAAGAAACTGGTGATCAACGAGATCTCTGAGCCGGAAGAAGCGAAGTTTGAGTTCGGTATCGTGGACCTCCTCGATACCGGAGTGCATTCTGATGCCGATATCAAGTTCGGAAAGATTCAACGCGAAGCCCAGCTACAGGCTTATTCCTATTTGGAAAAGGCGATTGAGCTGGGGAACCAGGGGAGACTGCACGCGGTGTCTACCGCCCCGACCCATAAGGAAGGGATGATGGAAGCCGGGGTGCGATACCCGGGGCAGACTGAGATTTTCCAGAATCTCACCCACTCCAAGTACGCGCTCACGATGTTCCACGTGCATAAGCTGCGGGTGTTTTTCCTATCGCGGCACGTGTCTCTACGTGATGCGGTGAATTTCGTAACCAAAGAGCACGTGCTTGATTTCCTGCGGAATATCCACGAGGAATTCGAGCGCATCGGTTTCGATAATCCTTCCATCGCGGTGGCGGGGCTCAACCCGCATAACGGCGACAATGGGATGTTTGGCCGTGAGGAAATTGAGGAGTTAGAGCCGGCAGTGGCTGCCGCCCGCGCCGAGGGCATTCGTGCCCGCGGCCCTTTCCCTGGCGACTCGATTTTCGCTTTCTCGCTGGACGGGCGCCACGACGCCATCCTTTCTCTCTACCACGATCAGGGCCATATTGCCTGCAAGACCCTCGACTTCGAGAAAGCCATCACCCTGACCCTCGGGCTGCCGTTTATGCGTTCCTCCGTGGATCACGGCACAGCTTACGATATCGCCGGCAAGGGCATCGCCAACACCGGTTCTATGGTGGAAGCTACCCGGGTATGCGCGGAATTTGCGTTGCGTAAACTCGACGGCGAAGCGCGCCGGGCCGCGCGGGCCTAAAACGGTGCGTGCTGATTCCACTACGTGGCTAGTACCGGTCGCGCGGTGAATGATAGCCACGCACAATTCGAGAGGACCGCGTTTCCACTCAGGTGGGACGCGGCCCTCTCTGGTCCGTATGGGCGCGACGCCGCATTTGCGTGAGCAGACCCGCGAATATTCCGGGCCATGCGTCCTTAACGTCAGTGTCACCGCGGGCTAAGATGAGCGATATCACTCAGATTTATAGGACACAGAAATCCGCTAAACCCAACATAATCTGAGAGTCATGCAGCTAGCCACGAGGTGAGAGAACACCGATGACCGCAACGGAAGAACCGCGCGCCCGCCGCGCACAGAACCGCAAAGTAGTCAAGCGCCGCGCCCGGATTTTAGAACTGCTAGCCGGGGGAGATGCACCGCTGCGCAATGAAGAACTCGCCCGGCATTTCGGTGTTTCCCTCGCGACCATCCGTCGGGATTTGAGTGAACTAGAAACCAGTGGGGAGCTATCCCGTACTTACGGCGGTGCGGTCTCTGCTCACCCGGAATTTCTTCACCTGGGCGGGATTACCCCCACGAATTTGGCCCGTAAAAAAGCAATTGCGAAGCGGGCCGCGGCTCTTATCGCTGATGATTCCCTCGTGATCCTAGATGCGGGAACCACCGCCGAGCAGCTTTCCTTTGCCCTCGATAACACGCGCCGCATCACCGTGATTACCAACGGGATTCGCCCGATTAACGCCCTGGCACTCCAGGATAAAGTGACGGTAGTGGTGCTCGGTGGAACCCTCGATATTGCACACGACTCAATTACCGGCGTCGATGCAGAAAAAATGCTCGAATCTATGCACGGCAATTATGCCTTTATGGGCGCGGTACAGATCTCCCCGGAACGCGGCATCGGCTCTCTCAGCTACGAGCAGGCGCGGCTCAAAACCCAGATGATGGCACATGCTTCCCAGGTCTACGTAATGGCAGACGCGGCGAAACTGCATAATCGCCCTTATCCATACTGGTCACCTTTTCCTAAACGCTGGACGCTAATTACTGATACCGACGCAGATGCCGAGATGCTGCGCCGCTTGCAGCGCTCGGGTGCTGAGGAAATTCTGCTCGCCAAGGTGTAGATTTTAAATGGCTCATGTCACAACGGCGAATGGCAGGAGGAACGATGATCATTTATTTTTCCGAGACTGGTACTACTGAAAAAGCAGCAGAACGCTTGCAGGGTATCGTCGGCGGCGAAGCGGTACGGATAGCCGCTGCGCAGCCCTACACGAATGAGGATTTGGATTGGCGGGTCGAGGACAGCCGGGCAAATCTGGAACAGCACGGTAAAATCGCAGCTCCCGGCCTTGCGGAACCTGTCGAGCTGGGAGGTGCCACGGAAGTATTCCTCGGTTTTCCGATCTGGTGGGGTATCCCGCCGAAAGTCGTGGATAGCTTCGTGAGCTCGCATGAGCTAGGAAACGCACGGGTACACCCCTTCTGCACCTCCGGAAGCTCACCGATGGACGAAGCCGAGGACTATCTACGCTCCGCTTTCCCGCAGATCGCGTGGACGAACGGACTGCGTTTCCACGACGGCCTCAGCGACGAAGAAATCCGCGCCTGGGCCGATGCGCGCTAGAGTCCCGAGCGCAGTTATTGCACTGAGCGGTACGCTCGGCACTCTTGCCGCCTGTTCGCTGGGTCAACCTTCCCCGGATGAACTGGCGGCATGCACCGGAACCGTTACACTCTCCCAGCTCAACCTCCCCGGGCCCTACGGGGTTTCCTGGACGGTTGAGTTTGCGGAGGGCGACACCGCCACCTTGACGTATAACGTTCCTGGAGGTGGCACGGGCCTGACCGAGGTGTATCGGGAATCTTTCCCGGTCGATGCGCAACCGCGGCGAGAGATGTGCATGCGGGCTGCGATGACGAAAGAAGCAGAACCCCTGCCGGGCGGGGCGACCGTCAGCTGGGATCTGGGGCCGGCTGGCTCCGGGCACACCAACGATGAGGAAGCAACTGTGTTCATGGAGCCGGTCATGCTCATGGTCACCCAAGAACGCCTGTGGGCCGCGAATGAGGCATATGAGCAGTACGCCGAGAACCGCTAGAGGAACCGCTTCATCATTCTCTTCACGAGAGAATCTTCAATCAGCTAGGCTCCACATTGGATAGCGGTGATTTACCTAGAGTGCGCCAACTTCTCGCACGCCCATGCCACCCCAGCTTCTCAAGATAGAGAAAAGAGAATCCTATGGTTAGCTTCTCCACTTTCACACGCAGCGGTGCCGCACTCGTGAGTATCGGCATTGCCCCGGCATTGAGTTCCTGCTCCTCGCAAGGGCAAGCCTTGCCAGAACAGATAGCAAAATGTACCGGCACTGTCACGGTGTCTCAGCTTGGGGTACCTGACCCCGAAGGGTTTTCGTAGACGGTTATCTTCGAGAAAGATGACACTGCAATACTCAGCTTCTCCGCCGGAGGGAAAGATACCCGACTGACCGAGGTATACGAAGATTCGTTCACTGTTGACACCAAACTTCGCAAGAAGATGTGTAAGGTAGTTGCAGCTCAACCGACCGCGGAAGCCGAAGAATCCGAAGATTCCACAGTGGAATGTGATTTATCGCCAGCCGGCTCAGGTAAAACGAGAGACAGCAAAGCCGACTTCCTCATGGGCCCGGTTCTCAAGATGATTCCCGAAAGCGCGCTCCTGGCCGGGTATGCGGCACACGAAGAATACGCCAAGAACCGCTAGGTGTGCGGGACGGCAGGCGCGGCATCGTCGTTCTTAATGTGGCGCGGCACGGAAACCTTATGCTGCCACAATGCGGATCATAAACGAGAAGAAGGCACCGCCGTCCCGGTTTCACCCAGCGCGGCGGTGCCTGTTCCGTAACATCGCGTTAATTTATGCTCCCGCTACTTCCTGTTCAAGGTCGTCGGTAATAACCTTGCCCATGGTTTCTGGCGTGGATAGGCACGCCAGAATGCCAAGGCCCATCATAATGGTGGTGAAGGTTAGTACCGGCCACCAACCGAAGCTACCCGGCCGCACGATAATGGCCGCGATCATCGGGGTGAAGCCCACGATGATATTGCCCAGCTGCGTGGAGACGGCATAGCCTGTCATTCGCAGGCGAGTCGGGAACATCTCGCTATACATCGGCGCCTGAACAACGTTTCCGCCGGTGGATACCAGCCCGATAATGAAGAGCAAAATAACCAGCAGCGGCACGCTCTTGATCTGAATTGCCCAGAAGATAACCGGGAACAGTGCCACGAGGCTGAACATCGAAATAAGGTACACCGGCCGGCGGCCGATCTTATCCGAGAGCGCTGCCCACAGTGGCTGAACCGGAACACCAATAACCATCGACACGGTGGCCAGAGTCAGCAAGGTCGAGCGCTCCCAACCCCAGTAAGTGGTGCCGTAGTTGAGCATGTAATTCGTGAGCAAAACGCCGGTGATTGCGAACTGGCCCATCGCCATAACGCGAATGACTTGCCGCCAGTGATTCTTGAAGAGGTCGCCGAGGCTCCCCTTATTTTTTCCGGAAGTCTTTTCCACCGAGTGCTGCGTGGTTTTACCCTGTTGGCGGGCGAGTGCCTCGTAAACATCGCGCGGTTCATCTGCCTTCGTCCGCACCCACAACGCGTAGAGCATCAGCGGAATAGCAATGAAGTAAGGGATCCGCCACCCCCAATCGAGAAGGAAGGACTCATTCCCTGACACGGGAATAAAAGCGGCAATACCAAGAAGCTGGCCGATAAGAAGTCCGTGCATGGTGAAAGCAACGAGACGGCCACGTTTCTCTGGCGGTGCCAGCTCGGACGTCATCGCTGTCGATCCGGCTTGCTCGCCACCCGCGGAGAATCCCTGAATAAGCCGCATAGCAATCAAAATAATGCCCGCAGTAGGGCCAATCGAGTCATAGGACGGCAAGAATCCAATAACGAGAGTTGCAAATCCCATTAACCCGAGAGTGAGGAGGAGCGTCTTCTTTCTCCCCCAGGTATCACCGAGGTGACCGAGCACGATAGCTCCGAGAGGCCGAGCGAGATACGCAACACCGAACGAGGCAAGCGAAGCGACATTCGCTAAGGTCGGATTATCCCCACCACCGAAGAAAACGGTAGGGAAGATAACCGCGGATGCGGTTCCGTACAGGCCAAAGTCATAGTATTCGGCAAGAGCGCCCCAAAAACCAGATTTTGCGGCTTTCTTGGCTGATTTTTCTACGTTCACTTTCTCGCCCGAGACCTTCATAGCTACATTCGATGCAAGACCACTCTCTGGCGACGATGCCGGCGTAGCACCTGGTGTCGTGTGTGGGTCCGTCATTGGTTATCCTTTCGCGCAACGGAGCTGCATTGCATCCGTTTTATGCGGTAAATCGTGGACGTTCCCTTACGTCCATCAGCTAGCGTACTAAGAGCATGGGGGCTTGTCAAGTTTTTTGTGTAAATGGTTTTATTTAGTTGGTTGGGAATCGGTCCGGGTAGTGAAGGGATAACTCGCCCAGTACTTTCTGCCAGCCCTGCACGCCTTGT
>NZ_JARBHJ010000037.1 GCF_028864145.1 Actinotignum schaalii
AGTCGCCTTCCCGGGTGGGTGCGGCTGCGGTGGAACGACGACGCCGCCCGGGGGGGGGGCCGCCCCCCCCCCCCCCGGGGGCGCCCCCCCCCCCAGGGGGGCCCCGCCACTAAGTCGGCTGCTAGCCAGGTTGCTACCGCGGCTTACCGAGCGCCTTCTAGCTCCTTCTGGGCTGCGATGGCCTGGTCGAGCGCTGTCTGCAGGTTCTTCTGAGCCTGACCGTAGGCCGCCCAGTCACCGCTCTTCATCGCGCTATCGGCCTGGCCCACCGCCTGCTTCATGCTCTGCAGCGCGGCATCCAAACGCTCCTGCGGGGTGCCACCCGCGGCCGGGGCCGGGGCGGGCGCCGGCGCTCCCGGCGCAGCGCTGGGCTGCTGGGGCGCGGGCTGGGTAGGCGTCGTCGTACCGGGAGTGGGTGTGGCACCGGGCGTGCCACCCGCCGCGGGTGCCTTGCCCTCGCCGGCGGAAATATCTTCCTTGACGTTCTGCAATCCGGCGTCACCCGCCTGGGCACCCGAATCACCCCCGAAGGTCTGGTTGAGAGCCTCTTCCAGGGTGGGCGCGAAGCCGATATTCCCATCACCGAAAGCCGTGAGCACGTACTGCATGAGCGGGTAGGTAGTACCCTGCGAAGCCTGCACGTAGACCGGCTGCACATAGAGCATGCCGCCACCCACCGGGAGCGTAAGCAGGTTACCCATCCGCACCGTGGTACCGCCCGAACGCAGCAGGTTGAGCGCGCGGGAAACATTCTGGTCGGAAAGGAAGTTATTCTGCGCCTGGCCCGGGCCGGGAACCGTGAGGTCGCGCGGCAGCTCGAGGAGCCGCAGCTTGCCGTAGCCCTCGCGCTTCTCCCCCGGCGTGGATCCCGCGTTGGAATCCACCGCGAAGAAACCGGTCATGATATTACGGTCTGTCTGCCCGCCCGGGATATAGCCCGTGGATAGGGAGAATTCCGCTGAATCCTGGCCCGGCATTTGCAGCGTCAGGTAGTAGGGCGGCTGCTTGCTATCGGTTTGGGCCGCCGCAATACCGCCCGTACTCGCGGTATCCACCGCCGGTTCGTTCGGAACATTCCAGAAGTCACCACCGGAGTAGAAGGAGGCCGGGTCCTTCACGTGGTAGCGGGTGAGCAGCGAACGCTGCGTCTTGAACAGATCCTCCGGGTAGCGCACATGCGCCATGAGATCCCCGGACATCTTGTCCATCGGCTGCACCATGCCCGGGAAGATGGATTCCCAAGCCCGCAGGATCGGGTCCTTCTCATCCCACTTGTACAGCGATACTGAACCGTCGTAGGCATCCACAACCGTCTTGACGGAATTGCGGATGTAATTGACATCTTGGCCGGAGGCCGCCCCGTACATGCCGCGCGAGTTGAGAGCGTCCGTGGTGGCCGCCGCCAGGGATTCGCGTGCCGAATACGGGTAGTTATTCGAGGTGGTGTACCCGTCGATAATCCATACGAGGCGCTTGGGGGTGGCCGGATCCCCGTCCATATCCACCACGGCCGGGTAGGCCTTGGAATCAAGCGTGAGGTAGGGAGCCACCAGGCGCACCCGCTCGTGCGGGTCGCGATTGAAGAGGATCTGCGATTCGGAAGTCACGCGATCGGAGAAGAAAATATCCGTGGAGCGGAACTTGATGGCAAACATGAGCTTGTCAAAGAAGTTCCCCACCGAAGGTCCGCCGTCGCCCGTATAGGTATTGAGGACCTGCGATCCTTCCGCAGCATCGGAGGGATAGTCAATTTCCCAGGGCGCGGTGCCTTCCGGCGCACCCACAATGGAGTATTCGGGGCTGTTTTGCCCGAAGTACACGCGCGGTTCGTATTCGCCCAGCTCACCCTGGGAGGGGATGCCGTACTGGAGGAATTGCGGGGCGCCGGAGGCAGAGGTGGTATTGCCGTAGGCAGCCACCACGCCGTAACCGTGGGTGTAAACCGTGTGGTCATTCACCCAATTGCGCTGGTCCGGGCCCAGGCCGTCCAGGTTGAGTTCACGCACCGCGATAACGGTATCCCGATCAGTCTTATTGAGGTTGTAACGATCCACCGCCAGCTGCGAGGCAAAGCCGTAGTACTGGCGATTCTGCTGCATCTGGTTGAAGGTGGGCGACACGATATTCGGGTCGAGGAGGCGGATCTGCGCCGTCGATTCCGCGTCGTTACGCAGCTGCCCGGCTTCCGCATCGGTGCGGGCGTTATAGGGAATGGTCTCCACGTTATCCAGGCCGTAAGCCTTGAGAGTGGCCGAAATATTGCGGTCAATATACGGCGTTTCCATCTCGATGGCGTTCGGGGTAACGCGGAAGCGTTCCACCAGTGCCGGCCAGGCCCACCCGACCGTGGCCCCGGTGACCAGGGCCACCACCAGCCCGGCGGTAATAATCCGCCAGGAACCGCGCAGCGCCGAAATGACGAAAAGCACCGCGATGGCCAGGAAGGTGATGGCGAGGATCGTGAGCCCGGGCAGCTTGGCGTTAATATCCGTGTAGGAAGCCCCGGAGAAACGATCATTATTGGACAGCAGCAGGGTGTAGCGGCTCAGCCAGAAGTAGGCGGCCACCAGGATGAAGGCGAGCAGCCCCAGCACGGAGAAATGCACCCGGGCCCGGTTGCGCACCCGCACCTTGCCCGAATCCACCGTGACCCCTCCGTAGAGGTAGTGGCCCAGCACCGCGCCGATCGCCCCGATCACCAGCAGGGTGATGGCGAAGCTGAGCACCGATTGCAGCACCGGGAGCGTGAAGACGTAGAAAGCCACATCGCGCCCGAATTGCGGATCCGTATCCCCGAAGGGCGTGCGGAAAATCCACATGAGGTAGGTGCGCCATTCACCCGCCAGCGGTGCGCCGAAAATCAGACCGGCGAGCAGCGGGAGGCCCAGGTTGGTGGCCCAGCGGTACTTTTCTGCCGCTTTCCGGTAGTTGGCGACGCTGGGGGCCTGGATCCCTTCATCTTTCGTGCGCGCGAGGCGGAAATTCAGCCACAGCACGAAGGCAACCAGGAGGGTGCCGATGGTGCCCAGCGCGATGGTCCAGCCCCACTGGGTCCAGAACACGCGGGCCGCGCCGATTTGTTCGTACCATTTAACGTCGGTGTAAACGCCCGATCCGACGACGAGCGCCACGAGGAGAATGGCTAGAACACCCAGTGTCCACCAAAAAGCTCCCGGCGTCTCCCGCCGCAAACGGGGATGTGCGGTTGTACTCAAACGAAATCCTCAACTTCTTCCGCGGCGCACGGGCGCCCGGCCATCACTATTCCCTATCAAACATAGCGGAAAAAGCTGAGAATCGCGCGTGCGGGAACGGTTTTTTGGTACGACGACGCCGCCCGCGAACACGCCCCTACCGGCCCGCAGCCAGATCCTGGCAGGTGGGGAGTGCCGGGGTGCGCCCCGCGCCGATGGCCCGGACGGCAGCTGCGGCGTCGTCAAAATTCCGCACCGCCCAGATACGTAAGCCTTCCGGTTCGTACCCGATTGTTTCCCCGCAATTCGCGGCCGGGGCAAGGAAATCGGTGGCGCCGCGGTCGCGCGCCCCCACGATTTTGTGCTGGATCCCGCCGATGGGGCCCACCTCCCCGTTGAAGGCGAGGGTGCCGGTGCCGGCAATAACGGCGCTGCCACCCAGGGAGCCGGGGGTGAGTTCGTCGTACATGCCCAAAGCGAACATGAGGCCAGCCGAGGGCCCGCCGATGCCTTCCACCGCGTAGGTCACGGTGGCCGGGAGCTGCACATCTTCCACCGCGAGGGAAACCCCCAGGAGGGAGCCGGGGTGGACCCAGCCCGTTTCATCCGCGGGGAAAGGCGCGGTAATAATCGTGGTGGTGCCGGATTCACCGCCGCGCTGGTAGGAAACCGTCACCGTGCTCCCCGGTTCGGTGGCGTGCAGGACTTTCGAGAGTTCCCCGAAGGTGGAGACGGTGGTGGGTGCGGTGCCCGGGGCGGCAATGCCGGTAATAATATCGTCTGTTTCGAGCTGACCGGCCGCCGGAGAGCCTTCCGGAATCTCCACCACCCGCAGTTTCATGGTGACGTGGTGGCCGGCCTTTTCCAGGGCAACTCCGGCCGCGACGGTTTGGGAATTATTCATCAGTTCGGCGTTGCGGGCATCGTCTTCCGCGCTGGAAAGCGTGGGCGGATAAAGCAGGCGCACCGGCAGTAGCTGAGATTCCTGGTCAACCAACGCCCAGAGTGCGTGTGCACCCAGGGTTCCCACCTCGGGGTTGCCCGCCGCGGACACCGTGGTCATATAGAGCTGGGTATCGGTGGGATAGGTGGGCACGCCCTCCACGTTCACCAGCCGAGTACCGGCCACTTCTCCGGTCACGTCAAGGGCCGGGCCGGCCATTTCCACCGTGTAGGCACCCGGGAGCAGAAGGGCGAGGACCGCCAGGCTCGCAAAAATAAAGCCGCTGCGGCGCGCGGCCCGAGAATTGCGGCGCGCGGAACGGGGACTACCTGCCTGACCACGTTTTTTCATCACCTCTCCATCATGCCTGATCGCGCGGCTCAGTCCTACCGCTGCTCACGTGTCCCGCTGCTCACGTGTCCCGCCGCTCGCCTATCCCACCGCTCGCCTATCCCGCCGTTCGCCTATCCCGCCGTTCACGACAGCGTGCCGGTACCGCGCGGGCCCCGGCTCCTGCGCCAGGGGCGGAGGCGCCTACCCGCGCGGGCCCGCGGTGTTTTAGGCTTAGTGGTGGACCTCGAGGAGAAGAATGACTGAGAATTCACAGCCGCGTGACGAATGGGAAAAGATGCTGCGGGCAGTCCTCGGCGATGAGGCGGCCGAGGAAATCCTGCGGTCCCTCGCCCCCGGCGGCGATGCAACATCCGGGAACGGCACTGGCACCGGCACGGGCAGCGGAGCGTTCCCCGGGCTTCCCGGGATGGGCGGCGCGGCCGGCGCGGGCCTGCCGGCTGATATCGGGCTGGTGATGAATCAGATCCGCGCCATGCTCGGTTCCTCGGGTGAGGGGCCGGTCAATTGGAAAATCGGGGAGCAGGTCGCCCGGGATACCGTGAATAAATCCGGGCCGGGGCTTCCCACCGCCGCCGCGGGTGATCAGGCCCGCTCCGCGATGGACGTGGCAAGTTTGTGGCTTGACCCGGTCACGGTTTTCGATCCGCCGCGCGGCCCGAACCAGGTGTGGTCGCGCCTGGACTGGATCGCTCATTCCCTCCCGACCTTCCGGAAACTCACCGCTCCGGTAGGTGCGAACCTCGCGCGGGCTTTCGGTGAAGCTCTCAGCGCGCAGCTCGAACGCGCCCCGGAGGAGATGCGCCAGATGCTATCGGGCGGGATGCTCGGGGGGATTCCCGGCGGGCTGGAGGGGATGCTCTCCGGAATGACGGCGTCGTTACTGGGAATGCAATACGGCCAAGGGCTCGCGGAACTCGCCCACATTTCCTTCGGCACCGCGGACGCCGGTTTCCCGCTGGTGGAGGGCGAAACGGCCGCGCTGGTGCCGGCTAATATTTCGGAATTCGCCGCGGGCTTGGATGTGGATGCGCGTGAAGTTGAGCTCTACGTGGCGGTGCGCGAACAGGCCGCAGCCCGGCTCTTCTCCCAGGTACCGTGGTTGCGCAGCACGATTCTTGACGCCGTGGCCGCCTACGCCGCCGATATCGCCATCGATACCGACGCCATCGAGGAGAAGGTCCGCGAGCTCCAGCTCGATCCCGAACAGCTCATGTCCGGGCAGATGCCGGACCTGGACATGAATGAGGTTTTCGCTTTCACCCGCACCCCCACCCAGCAGGCTACGCTGGAGCGCCTCGAGCATATTGTTTCGCTGGTGGCGGGCTGGGTCAGCGCTGTCACGAGCACCGCGGTGGCGGCCCAGCTTCCCCATAGTATGAAGCTGTCGGAGGCTCTCACGCGCCGCGAGGTAACCGAAGCGCCGTCGAACCGCGTTTTCGGCCCTCTTGTTGGTTTCGATATCGCGCCGCGGCGTTTGCGTGAAGCGGCAGCCTTCTGGGCACGCGCCGCCCGGGAACGTGGCATGGAGGGGCGCGACGCGCTCTGGAAGCACCCCGATTTACTGCCGCTCCCCGAACACCTCGACGATCCGGACCGTTTCTTCTCCCCCGCGGAACAACCCTCCGCGCTGGATGAGGAGCTGGATGCTTTCCTCGCGGAGCTTCTGAGCAATAGTGATGGGGGCACGCCTTTCGGCAACGCGCCGCACGAACCGGGTTTCGGTACGACGACGCCGCACCAGGCCACCGGGGACTCGAGCACGACCGACACGTCCGGACCTGAAGGACCCGAGCAACCCGAGTGACCTGAAGGACCCACGCGCCCCGAGTGACCCGCGGGACCCGAAAGACCCGAGTGACCTGAAGAACCCGCTGTGGATAACTAAGGCAGCTCTGGGGATAATACCCGTGCCTGTGGATGGGCTTTCGCGCTGGTGCGATGCGCTTTTTATGCTGAGGCCATGGTGTTTATCAAGGTGGTCTCATGATGATTCGCTCGCCGCTGGGAGTGTACTGGTCAGATACGCATGAAGTGCAGATCGGTCTTGATCCGCGCGTCGCACTGCGGCTAACGGGGCTTTCTGTGGCGGAACAGCAGGTAGTTTCCTCCTTAGCTTCCGTCGGTACGGAAAGCGAATTCTTCGATGCGTGTAAGCGGCGCGCGGTGAGCAAGGAGCGGGCACGCTCGCTTCTGGGCACGCTTCGGGATTCCGACTTGCTAGAAACTTCCCCGCCGGGTTCCCCCGACCTGGCCTGGCGCACAGTTTTCGTTGAGCGTTTGGATGCCCTGGCGGTAGAGATCTGCACAGTTCTTGCTGCCGGTGGCCTGGGCTATATTCTCACCTCGGATACCAGCAGACCCCACGGCACTGACCACCCAATTTTCCGGCGGCCAAGCTGGCGTACATTCGCGCGGCACCAGGCACTGCAAAGTTACTTTCGCGAGCGCGGCTGGGGAACTACGGTCATCGAGGTTGCTGCGGAGGCCCATCGGGTTACGCCGCTGGGAATAGAACGGGCCGCGAAGCAAGCGAAGCACGCGAACCAAGCGGCGGCCACCGGGCGCGGAAATCGCGTGGCCGCCCAACCGGCCGGGCCTGCTTGGGAATGGGGCCGTCCCGATCTCGCGCTGGTGACCTCTTTGCAGCTACCTGATCCGCTGCGGTGTTCCCCGTGGGAAACGCAGCGCATTCCTTATCTGCTGGCCTATATCGAGGATATTGATATTCGGGTGGGCCCGGTGGTGGTTCCGGGGAGTGGGCCGTGTGCTCGGTGTTTGCTTTTCGCAGCGATGGACGCGGATCCTGCCTGGCGCTATCTGGCTCCCCAGGTATTTAGCACCCGCGGAAATGCTCCCTTCACTCCCGGGGTACCCCTCGCGGCAGCGCTCGCGGTGCACAGCGCGCTTGTAGCCCTGGGTGGGCAAGCGGACTATGCTCGGGGAACCCAGTGGGTAGTGCCGCCGCTGCCCGGTTACCCCTACCGGGTTGCGCTTTCCTCGCATGAGCGTTGCCCCTGCGAAGCAGGCCCCGCAGCGGCCTAAGAATAACCGGCCAGGAGCGCTTGCGCTCAGTGTTCGGCCAGCAGGGCGAGGATTTCCTCCCCGTAGATAGCGAGTTTTGTAGCTCCCACCCCCTTGATTTGGGCGAGTGCGTGGATGCTGCGCGGTTTTGCTATCGCGAGCGCCCGCAGCGTGGTGTCATGGAAAATTGTGTAGGCGGGTTTGCCGGTGGCCTGGGCGCGTTGGGCCCGCCAGGCTACGAGTTGCTCAAAGAGTGCCACATCTTCGGGGTAGTCAGCGGCGAATTCTTCCGCAGCGGCCCGCGAGCGCCGCCGATAGCGGGTGGCCCGCGAGGTTTCTTCCTCTTCTGATTGTGGCCACAGCCCGGTAAGGAAGCGGGAGACTTTCCGGCCCGAACGGTGCCCGGAGGAGGCGGCATAGGAAAGCTGTAAAAATTCTTGAGCCCGGGTGATTCCCACGTAGAGGAGGCGGCGTTCTTCTTCAATAGCCGCAGGTTTCTTCGCGAGGGAAATGGGCATGAGTCCTTCGCTCATCCCCACCAAGAAAACCGCTTCCCATTCCAAACCTTTAGCGGCGTGCAGGGAGGAAAGCGTAACGCCTTCCAATTCGGGAACATTCTGGGTGGCGGCGCGTTCTTCCAGTTCCACCACGAAATCAGCCATGGAGGCAGCCCGGTTATCCTCCATATCCTCCGCGAGAGTGATGAGGGCGTGGAGGGCTTCCCATTTTTCCCGCGCGGAGCCGGCAGTGGCCGGCGCTTCATCCCGCCACCCCATCTGGCGCAGCACGGTGCGCACGTTATCCGCCAGCGGGCCATGCACCCCGGAGCGTGCCGCGGCGCGCATGGCCACCATGGCTTCGCGGACATCACGGCGCGAGAAGAACTTTTCCGCCCCGCGCACCTGGTAGGACACCCCCGCTTTGGACAGTGCTGCCTCAAATTCCGCCGATTGGGCATTGGTGCGATACAGAATGGCTATCTCCGAGAGCGCGGTGCCTTCCGCGGCGAGCGCTTGGATCGCGCTCACAACTGCGGCGGCTTCCGCCCCCTCTGATTCGTATTCCCGGAAGGTAACAGGGCGCCCGGAGCGGCGCTGGGAGACCAGCTGCACCGCGCCTTCCGAAACATCATCGGCAATAACGGTATTCGCAGCCGCCACAATTTGCGGGGTGGAACGGTAATCACGGGTGAGTTCGATAATGCGAGCCCGCGGGTATTCCTGTTGGAAGCGGGCGAGGTAGGAGGAGGATGCGCCAGCGAAGGAGTAAATGGTCTGGGAAACATCCCCGACGACGCACAGATCCTTCCGGTCCCCCAGCCATAGCTGCAGCAGGCGGTGTTGGAGGGGGGAAACATCCTGGTATTCATCGACCACGAAGTGGCGGTATTGCTCGCGTATCTGGCGAGCGATATCCGCCCGATCCAGCAGGATCCCGACGAGGAGGAGGAGAACATCATCGAAATCGAGAACGCGGCGTTCGGTTTTCACTTCTTCATAGGTTTTCGCCAGCCGCGCTATATCGCTACTGAGCTGGCCGGCGACTTCCCCGCGCCCGGCCGCCAGGGCGGCTTCCGGGTAGTTATCCGGGCTGATCATCGAGACTTTAGCCCATTCGATTTCCGCGGTGAGATCGCGGATGCTCACTTTATCGGTAGGTAGACCGATCTGGCCGGCAGCCTGGGAGACCAGCCCGAATTTCGATTCGGTGATCCGCGGGATGGTGCCCCCCACCGCGGTACCCCAGAAGTAGGAGAGTTGGCGCAGCGCGGCGGCGTGGAATGTTTGGGCGGGTACAGCGCCCACCCCGAGATCCCGCAGGCGCGAACGTAATTCCCCGGCCGCGCGGGAGGTGAAGGTAACCGCCATAACGTTGTGTGGGGCATAAACCCCGCTGCGCACCCCGTAGGCGATCCGGTAGGTAATAGCCCGAGTTTTCCCGGTGCCCGCCCCGGCACGCACGCACACCGGACCGCGTAAAGCGGTAGCGACCGCGCGCTGATCCGGATCCAGAAATTCCAGCAATTCCTCGGGTGAGTCCATCGTGTTCCTCCTTGCTCTCTCAGGATGCCACACGCCCCCGACAGAAATTTTCCCCTCATCGAAACCCGTGGCGCGCCGAACATCTCGCACCTTAAGATCACTCCATGGCTGATTTCACAATGTATACAACGCCCTGGTGCGGCTACTGCCGCAACCTTTCCGCCCAGCTCAAGCGGGCCGGCATCACCTGGAACGCGGTGAATATTGAAGAAGATGAGGCCGCGGCCACCAAGGTTGCGGCTCTCAACGGCGGCAATAAAGTGGTGCCCACCCTTGAGTTTGCCGACGGCGCCACCCTGACAAATCCGAGCCTGAAAGAAGTGCAAGCGAAACTCGCTGAACTCGCCTCCCCCGGGAACTAGAGCGGCACTCGGGCTAATTATTACCAGCCCAGATAGGGCCGAATTTCGGGTCCGTACCACTCGGTGATGAGAGCCGCGGCCACCGAGGAAGGTCCGGGCAGGGTGAGGCTACCCTCGCGCAGGGCCGCATCTAATTGTGCGGCGCTGTAGAAGGCGGCATGGTCGATTTCTTCCCCGTCCACGCGCACCAGGGCATCCGCCCCACCCGCCCGGACTTCCGCCTCCGGCTCCACCCGCGCCACGTAGGCGATCATGAGGGAACGCGGGAAGGGCCAGGGCTGGCTGGCGAAGTAGCTTATCTCGCCCAGCGGAACACCTACTTCTTCGCGCACCTCGCGGCGCACCGCCGCTTCCAGTGACTCCCCCGCCTCGGCAAAACCCGCGAGTACGGAGTGCCGCCCAGCGGGCCAGCGCGCGTTATGCGCCAGCAAAATACGATCATTCGAATCAAGCACCGCCATAATGACGGCCGGGTCGGTGCGCGGAAAGACCACGTGGCCTTCCGGGCACTGCCCGCTCCAGCCGCTGCTATCCACGGTGATGCGCTGGCCGCATACCGCACACCAGCGGGTAGCACGCCAGGTATTGAGGATCGCTACCGCCGCGGTCACCAGTGCCGACATATCCGCGCTCCAGGACGGTGCGTAATTTTGCAGCGAGCCAATCCGGTAGCCCGGAGCATCCACTTCCGGGTTATCACGAGTGGGCCCACCGCCGATAACGGTGGTGAGATCGCACGCAAAATAGGGGCGCCCCGCAACTTTCCCCAGGTAAACAGTTGGTGAATCCGCGGTGGCGCGCGGGAGCTCACCGCGGCTCAAGAGGAGGGGTGCACCGTCATTATCCAGGACAGCACCCCACCCCGAAATAAGCAGATATCCCGCATTTTCCGCCAATTCCGCCAGGCGCTGCGGGTCGTTTCGGGAAAGTTCATCCCGGTCCAGATTCCCGCGTGCCAGGATTAAATCGCCGTCGTACCCCACCATCGTGCCCCTTCCGGAACCGGCCGCGTGCCGGTCGCCCTTCCACCAAAATTCTAATATCACTCTTCTGGATTCTTGCCGAACGCCGATATTTTGCGACAATACGAAGGTGACTTCATTACCGGCTACTTCCCCGACCGCATCCCGGTACGTGGCGCGCGCCTCCGAGCGTGCTCTGCCCGTCCGATTGCGGCCCGTGCGTTTGGGGGCGCACCTCACCGATACCGGGGCGGATTTTGCCGTCCTGGCTCCGCACGCGACCGCGGTTGACCTGTGCCTTATTGACCGCAGTGCCTCGGGTATGACCGAGCGTCGCTATTCCCTGCATCGGGACGCGAGTTTCACCACCTGGGTGGGGCATGTATCCGGGGTGCGCGCCGGTCAGGAATACGGCTACCGGGTCCACGGCCCGTGGAATCCCGATACCGGGATGCGTTTCAACCCCGCGCAATTCCTTCTTGATCCCTACGCGCGGGCCATTACCGGCACCCCGCGCCTGGGACCCGAATTGTACGGTCACAAAGTTAATGATGCTCTGGATCCCGTCCCGCTTCCGCCGCAGCGTGACGATACCGATTCCCTGGACGCCATGTGCCGCGGCGTCGTCACCGCACCCACGGAAACGCATATCCGCCACCCGTACACGCCCTGGTCCCATACGGTTATCTACGAAACGCACGTGCGCGGACTCACCCAGCAGCTGGCGGCGCTCCCCGAAGAATTACGAGGTACCTACGCCGGTCTGGCTCACCCGATCGTCACGAATTACTTGCGTTCCCTGGGCGTGACGGCCGTTGAGCTGCTGCCCATCCACGCGAAAATGTCCGAACCGTTCCTTACCGAACGTGATCTCACTAACTATTGGGGCTATTCCACCCTCTCTTATTTCGCTCCCGAGCCGAGCCTAGCCACCGCCACGGCGCGGGCCGCCGGCCCCTTGGCGGTACTGCAGGAAGTGCGCGATATGGTGGCGCGTCTCCACGATGCCGGCCTGGAAGTCATCCTTGACGTCGTCTATAACCACACCTGCGAAGGTGGGGTAAACGGGCCAACCGTCTCACTACGCGGTTTTGGACAAACTACCTATTACATGCAGGTGCCTAACCAGCCCGGTCAGTTTTATGACACCACGGGCACCGGGAATTCTCTGGATTTCCGGCGCACGCCCGTGCTGCAGCTCACCCTCGATTCGCTGCGCTATTGGGTCAGCGATATTGGCGTGGATGGATTCCGTTTCGACCTGGCTGCCACCCTGGCACGCCGGGGCGATCATTTCGATACCAACCATCCCCTCTACCTGGCCATGGCCACCGATCCTATTCTCTCCAACGTCAAGCTCATTAACGAGCCCTGGGATCTGGGGCCGAACGGCTGGCAAACCGGCAATTTCTTACCGCCCACCGCGGATTGGAATGACCGCTATCGCGATTCCATCCGGCAGTTCTGGGTGGCTGATCAGCGGGCAGTTGCCGGAGGCGGTCTGGGCGGGGACCTGCGCGATCTGGCAACGCGCCTGGCCGGCAGCGCCGACCTGTTCGGGCACGGGCGCTCCCCTTCCGGGCGCGGTCCGCTCGCCTCCGTCAATTTCATTACCGCGCACGACGGTTTTAGCCTCTACGACCTGGTCTCCTACGATTCCAAACACAATGAAGCCAACGGAGAAAACGGGCGGGACGGCACCGATAACAACCGCTCGTGGAATCACGGGGTGGAAGGCGAAGGCAGCGACACCGCCCCGCTTCCCGAAAACGTGCTCAGCGCGCGTACGCGGACCATGCGCAACCTCATCGGCACGCTAGTTTTCAGCGCCGGGGTGCCTATGCTCTACGGCGGCGACGAATTTGCCGATACGAAATTCGGGAATAACAACGCCTACTGCCAGGACAATCACGTGTCCTGGCTAGATTGGGATCACGAAGAATGGCAGCGCGAGCTACAGGCAACCGTGGCGTATCTTTTCCGTTTGCGTTCCGAGCACCGCGTCTTGCGCCCGAGCATGTTCTACACCGAATCGCCCTCCGGGCGCGATCACATCCCCGATTTACAGTGGTTTGCGGATACCGGTGAACCGATGCCCGAGCACCGGTGGTTCGATCCTTCGAATCGCTTGCTGCAAATGCTGCGTTCCGGTTCTGAGCGCGACGCCGATGCGCTCGTGGTCATTAACGGCTCAAATCATCACGTTCCTATCCGCTTCCCGCAGGGGCGTGGTAATCCCTTCGCGCTGGCCTGGGATTCTTCCTGGCCCACCCCGCGTTCCTCGGAGCGTATCTACCAGCCCGGGGCCTCCACCCGGGTGGAGCCGCTGACGATGCAGCTTTACTTCGCCAATCCGGAGCGGTAGCGGGCAGCTGCGCCGTCGTGCTACCCACACGCCCGCATCCCTCGTAACCGCGCGCGGCCGCGGCCGGGTGGCCGCGAAACGGAAACCGCAAGAAAAGCTGTCGCGGCGGCGCCTACAATAGACAAGCAGAGCATGCTTCCGGGAAATACGGGGCATGGTCTGGGTGTATGACTGAAGGAGCAAGGTATGAGTGTCGAGGAATCCCTCGAACGGTCCACGTCCGCCGCGTCCCTGGCGCATGCGCAGCGCCTGAGTGAGAAAATCAAGGAGAAGATCTCTACTTCTCCGGAGGAATTCCGGGTTCTCACCGGGGATCGTCCCACCGGGAATCTCCACCTGGGGCACTATTTCGGTTCGCTGCGCAACCGGGTGGAATTACAGCGTAAGGGTGTGGAAACCTGGCTTGTGATCGCCGATTTTCAGGTCATTACAGATCGCGATGGTACCGGCCCTATCCGGGAGCGGGTGCGTTCCCTGGCCACTGATTACCTCGCGGTGGGTATCGACCCGGATGCCGCGGTTATTTTCCCGCATTCAGCTATTCCCGGCCTCAACGAACTCATGCTCCCCTTCCTGTCTTTGGTGACCGACGCCGAACTGCGTCGCAATCCCACCGTCAAGGCGGAACACGAGGCAACCGGCGGGCGGCCCCTGTCCGGGCTACTGCTCACCTACCCGGTGCACCAGGCCGCGGATATTCTTTTCTGCAAAGCCAATCTGGTACCGGTGGGTAAGGATCAGCTCCCCCACCTCGAACAGGCCCGCGTGATCGCTGATCGTTTTGAGGCTCGCTACGGCCGCCCGGCCGGGCGTGAAACCCCGGTGTTCCCGCGCCCGCAAGCCCTGCTTTCCGAAGGCACCTCTATTTTGGGGCTGGATGGCGCCAAGATGAGCAAATCGCGCGGTAACACCATCGAAATCGGTATGAGCGCGGATGAAACCGCCAAGCGCATCAAAAAAGCGGTCACGGATTCGGATCGGCATATTACCTACGATCCGGAAAACCGCCCCGAAGTGGCGAATCTGCTGCTGCTGGCTTCGCTGGCGCAGGGGCGGCCCGCCGCAGAGATCGCGGATGAAATTGGCGACGGCGGGGCCGGAACTCTGAAGAAGATCGTCACCGAATCAATTAATGAGATGTTTGCCCCTATCCGGGCTAAGCGCGCCGAGCTCGTCAAGGATCCCGGCTACGTAGATGGGATTGTGCGCCGGGGCATTGACATCGCCAATGAGCGCGCCAATAAGACGCTCGCGGAGGTGCGTGAGGCACTCCAGATGGTGTATTAGCGCGCCGGCCAGCCTGGTCGCGGAACGCTTCCCAGCACTCGGCGGCTACCGCCTAACACAAAAAGCAACACCAACTACATTAAGAAACCAATTTCGTGAGCTGTGGTTGCATTTTGTGCGCGTAGTCGCCAGGACGTTGCTTTTTGCAGGCACGTCATGGCGGGAGGTTACATTTTGTAGACCTCCACGTCAGGACGTTACTTTCTGCGAACCCAATGACGGAACTGACCGACCAGTATTCCACCGGCTCGCAAAGTGGTACTGGAGCTACAGCCAGCACCCGGTTTTCTGCCGTGCAGTACCACTCTGTTAGGCCCGGTGTTCTCCAGTACCATTACACCGGACACAAGAGGCGTGCACTACGCGATCCCGTTCAGGAGTTGTGCTTTGGTCGCTCCGTAAACAAGGTCAAGAACAAGGGCAAGAACAAGGGCAAGGACGGGGGCACTTTTCCCGAGGTGTACTTCGCATGTACAACAAATGCAGTACAGCTCGACAAACACATAGTGCCTCCCGTGGCGCCGGACCGAAGCTCACGCATACGACGACGCAGCCAACCTGCCATGCGTCCACCCCCGCGGGCCGGTGTGCCAGAAGCCCGGAAACCTAATAGGATTGGGCTTGTGAGCATCCTTACACAGACGCATCATCGGCTCGTGCGTCGCCGCTCGAGCCGTGGGGTTGCTGCCGCTTGCACGCACTCCCGCCATATGTCGCCCGAGGATACGAGGAGATAAGCCATGTCCATTGAACCGACGACGCCCGCGAAGAATTCGGCATCCACGCCCGAAAAGAAGCCGGCAACCACGCCCGCGGCCCCGAAGCCAGCCGCCGCGGAGTCCGCCACCGCGAAGAAGCCAGCAACGGCAAAGGCAGCGTCCCCGAAGAAACCCGCGGCCACCCGGCGCTCAACGAAGAGCACCACCGCGGCAAAGTCCACAAAGGCCTCCGGATCGGCAAAAAGCACGAAGACCTCCGCAAAAGCCCCCGCGAAGACCTCCGCGAAAACCCCCGCGGCACAAACCACCGCTACGTCCCCAGCCTCCCCTACCACGCACGGCCGTGCAAACGCCGAAGGGTACCCGCCGGCTTTCCCGCAGGCACCTGTGGCCCCGGCCCCCGCCCCGCGGGCCAATATCGCCCGCATCCCGATTATGGATGTGACACCCTGCGTGCAAAACGGCTCGCTGGCCGCTAAGGGAACCGTGAATGAAGCTTTCCCGGTGCAGGCCACCGTCTGGCGCGAAGGGCACGATCTTTTCGGCTGTGAAGCCGTCCTCGTTGATCCGCAGGGTCGCGAAGTTCAGAGCGCTCCCATGGTCCTGGTACGCCCGGGCCTGGGACGTTACGAAGGCTGGCTCACCCCCACCGCACCTGGCGATTGGGCTTTCTTCGTGCGTTCGTGGTCGGATCCCTTGGCCACCTGGCGTCATACCGCCGAAGCGAAACTCCCGGTCGGCCAGGATATTGACCTGGTGTTCCTCGAAGCCGAGCAGCTACTCAAGAGAGTGGCGAAGCTGCTGCCGCGCGGCTCACAAGACCGGCCGGCGATTAATGACGCTATCGACGTCGTTCGAAAAAAGTCCATCCCGGCTTCGGTACGTTTCGCGGCCGTAACCTCCAGCGTCGTCGAAGATATTATCCACCGCTATCCGGTGCGCGATTTCGTGAGTGAATCGGCGCGCTTCCCCCTCGCCGTGGACCGCGAACTTGCCCTGCACGGCGCGTGGTACGAAATGTTCCCGCGCTCGGTAGGAGCGTGGCGCGACGACGAAGGCACCTGGCATTCCGGGACCCTGCGCACCGCAGCCGAAGATCTGCCCCGCATCGCCTCCATGGGCTTTGACGTGGTGTACCTGACCCCGATTAGCCCGATTGGCCTGACCGATCGAAAGGGGAAGAATAATTCGCTGATCGCCCAGCCCGGTGAACCCGGCTCCCCCTACGCCATCGGCAGTGAGGCGGGCGGGCATGACGCCATCCACCCGGATCTGGGCACTTTCGAGGATTTCGATGCTTTTGTGGCCGCCGCCCGGGATCTGGGCATGGAAGTTGCCCTCGATATTGCGCTGCAATGCTCCCCGGATCACCCGTGGCTGCACGAACACCCCGAGTGGTTCTTGCACCGCCCGGACGGTACCATCGCTTTCGCAGAAAATCCCCCGAAGAAGTACCAGGATATTTACCCGCTCAATTTTGATGATGATCCGGAAGGCATCTACCAGGCGGTCAAGGGCGTGCTGGAAACGTGGGTTTCGCACGGGGTTACGCTGTTCCGGGTGGATAATCCGCACACCAAGCCGGTGAGTTTCTGGCAGCGGCTCCTGGCCGAATTCCGCCAGACTCACCCGGAGGTTATTTTCCTGGCCGAGGCTTTCACCGCCCCGCCGATGATGCGGGGCCTGGGCGCGGTAGGCTTCCACCAGTCCTACTGCTACTTCGCGTGGCGTAATGAAAAGAAAGAAATCGAGGACTACCTGTGGGAGGTGGGCCGGGAATCGGATGCGATGTTGCGTCCCACTTTCTGGCCGACGACGCACGATATCCTCACCCCCTACCTGCAGCATTCCGGCCCGAACGGGTGGAAAATCCGCGCGATTTTGGCGGCAACGGGCTCGCCCACATACGGGATTTACTCCGGGTATGAATTCGTGGAATCGGAGCCGCGCGGCAGCTTTGAAGAAATGAATAATAACGAGAAGTACGAATACCGCCCGCGGGATTACAGCCGCGACCCCTACGGTATCCAAGGGCTTCTCACCCGTCTCAATGAGATCCGCAAGGAGCACGTGGCCTTCCAGCGCCTGCGCGGGATCACCATTAATCCCACGTCGAACCCGAATATTTTGTGCTTCACGAAGGTGGCGCGCCCGGAGGAAACTCCTTCGGGAACCGCGGACCGGGTGATTGTGGTGCTCAACCTCGACCCGCACACCACCCAGGAAGCGGAAATCTCTCTGGATATGTCCGCTTTCGGTACCTTCGATGCTAGCGGCCTACCGCGGGGCGAGGCACCCGAGCATATTGAGGTGGTGGATGAGCTGGGCGGCGGGCACTTCCAGTGGAATAACCGGCCCTTCGTACGCCTCAACCCCTTCACTACCCCGGCGCATATCCTCTCGGTAAAGGCCTGATTGCATGTCCCTTCCTTCCCTCAATGCCGCCACGTCCGGGCCTCGCGTCGCCCAGTCCGAACACCGCGGGCTCAGCGATGATCCGGAGTGGTACCGCCACGCGGTGTTTTACGAGGTTCTGCTCAAGGCTTTTGGGGATACCGATGCTGATGGCGTCGGTGATATTCGCGGCCTTATCGCGCACCTCGATTACATCCAGTGGCTGGGGATCGACTGTATCTGGATCCCGCCGTTCTACCCCTCCCCGGGGCGGGACGGCGGGTACGATGTTGCCGATTACACCGCCGTGGATCCCCGCTACGGCACGATGGATGATTTTCGGGAGCTTATCGATCAGGCCCACCGGCGCGGCATCCGCGTGATTATCGATATTGTTATCAACCACACCTCCGCGGATCACCCGTGGTTCCAATCCTCCCGCGCGAATCCGGAAGGGCCCTACGGGGATTTCTACGTGTGGTCAGATACCGATAAAAAATATGAGGATGCCCGAATTATTTTTGTGGACACCGAGGTATCGAATTGGACTTTCGACCCGGTGCGCAAACAGTATTTCTGGCATCGTTTCTTCTCCCACCAGCCGGATTTGAATTTCGATAATCCCAAGGTGCACGAGGCGGTCCTCAACGTTTTCCGTTTCTGGTGCGAACTGGGGGTAGACGGGCTGCGCTTGGACGCTATCCCCTACCTCTATGAGCGGGAAGGTACGAATTGCGAAAACCTTCCGGAAACGCACGCGTTTATCGCGAAGGTGCGCCGGGTCCTCGACGAGGAATTTCCCGGCACGCTGTTGCTGGCGGAAGCTAATCAGTGGCCGGAAGACGTCGTCGAATATTTCGGGACGGAAGAAGCGCCCGAGTGCCACATGTGCTTCCACTTCCCCGTGATGCCGCGTATCTATTACGCCTTGCGCGACCAGCGTGCCACCGCGATCCGGGAGATTCTGGAGCGCACGCCCGCGATTCCGGCCGGGGCCCAGTGGGGTACTTTCTTGCGTAATCACGATGAACTCACCCTGGAAATGGTGAGCACGGAGGAACGTGCCCTCATGTACGGCTGGTATGCCGATGATCCGCGCATGCGAGCCAACGTGGGGATCCGCCGCCGCCTCGCCCCACTGCTGGGGAATTCCCGGGCGGAAATTGAGCTGGCGCACGCACTGCTACTTTCCCTGCCCGGCTCGCCCTACCTCTACTACGGGGACGAAATCGGGATGGGCGACAATATCTGGTTGCCTGATCGTGACGGCGTGCGCACCCCCATGCAGTGGAGTCCGGATCGCAACGCCGGTTTTTCCACCGCGGATCCGGGTCAGCTCTACCTGCCGGCTATTACTTCGCTGTCCTATAACTACCAGGCGGTCAACGTGGAATCGCAGCTGGCACAGCCGGCTTCGCTGCTCCACTGGGTTCACGGGATTCTAGAGGTGCGGCGCGGGCACCCGGCCATGGGCTCGGGTGATTTTGTGCTGCGTGAAGCGAATAATGACGCGATCCTCGCTTTCACCCGTTCCTGCCCGGAGGAGACCATCCTCTGCATCATGAACCTGGCCAATACCCCGCGTGCCGGGCGCATTGAGCTGCCTGATTACGCCGGTTGGTTGGTCACGGATGTATTTGGCGGGGCCGGTTTCCCGGAGGTTCGCGCCGATGGTAGCTACGACGTAACGCTGGGCAGCCGTGATTTCTTCTGGCTCAAACTGGATGCACCTGGACAGGCGCAGCCCGGCCCGGTAGAGGGCGCCCGAGCGGAAGAAAGCGGAGAGCAGGTGGACTTCGCGGCGCTATCCCGCCCGGCGCAGGTGGATGCGGCGCTGCCGGCGCCTGCGGGAGCGGCACCTGCGGGAGCGGCACCTGCGGGAGTGGCACCTGCGGGAGTGGCACCTGCGGAAACGCCCGCCACTGCGGACAGCGCAGCGCGTGACGAAGGGAGCGTAGCGTGAGCTGGGATATCGGTGAGCAGATGCCGGAACTCGAGGCGTGGATGCACGCCCGGCGCTGGTACCGGGGCGAGCCCCACCCGCTCTACCTGCGCGCCCGTGCCGACTTTGCATGCGGAGCAGAGTCCTTCACCCTCACCTGGTGCATTATCGAAGCCGGGGCCGTACTTTATAACGTCCCGCTGCTCCTTGCCCCCGATACCGTGGCGCCAGCCGCACCCTTCCCTAGCAAAACCGCCCTGGTTACCCGCGCCCGCGGCCACGTTATTTTCGATGCGACGACGCATCCTGCCGGTCAGCATTTCCTCTTCGAGGCTGCCACGGGCCAGCCGGGCAGCAAACCTAGCATCAAGTCCCCGGCGGCCAGCAACGCGGGTAACCGGCCCGGCGCGAGCACCCTCCACCTGGTCACCCGTCCGGCCGGCTTCCCGGGCAGCTACCGCAGTGCCCGACCGCTGAGCGGCGAGCAATCCAATAGCTCGATTATTTACCAGACCAGCACCGTACCCCTCATTATCAAGCTGTTTCGGGTGCTGAGCCCGGGGGCGAACCCGGATGTGGAATTGCAAGCCGCGCTTTCGGATACCGGCACAGTCCCCGCGCAATGGGGTTCGGCAGCGCTCGTGGGTGGCCCGGCCGCAGCGGGCAGCGATGTGCTGGTAGCGCAGGAATTCCTCACCGGCGCCCACGACGCCTGGCGCGTGGTCACGAGTTCCTTCCCCGCCGCGGATTCGCCCGGCCCGGATACTTCGACTGCTGCCGCGGATGTGCCCGCGCCGAATTGCCCGCCCGCCGCGCCGGATCAAGCCGCCGCGCTACTGGGCGATTTCGCTGAGCGTATCCGCGAGCTGGGAGCCCTGACCCGCGCGTTCCACACCGCGCTCGCCACCCGACTCGGCACCACCGCGGCGACGCCGCAGCTGCGCGAAGCGCAGCTGGCCAGCTGGCAGTCCCGCGCCCGCGCCGCCCTGGCGGCAGTCCCGGAGCTGGAAAACCACAGCGCGCACATCACCGCAGTTTTCGCCGCTGCCGCAGCCACCCCCTGGCCGGCCCTCCAGCGCATCCACGGGGACTACCACCTCGGGCAGGTTGTGGATGTGCCGGGGCGTGGCTGGGTGGCCCTCGATTTTGAAGGTGAGCCCCTGCGCCCGCTCCCCGAGCGCGTGGCCCCCGACCTCGCCCTGCGCGATGTGGCCGGCATGCTGCGTTCCTTCGATTACGCCGGTGGCCAGGGCGAACGCGATGGCCAGCCCGCCTCCCGCATGCGCGCGTGGACCCGCGCCGCGGAAGTTGCTTTCCTATCCGGCTACGGCGCGATTCCCGCCGCGCACCGGCCCCTGCTGCGCGCCCTCCTCCTGGACAAGGCACTTTACGAAGTTGTGTACGAGGTCAATCAGCGCCCGGACTGGATCGATCTCCCCCTGGGCGGAGTCCACCGCCTGCTCGAGAACTAGCAGATCCGCAGGTCAGCCCGCCGCCCCGCGGCGGGCTGCGGCGTCGTCGCCCTTCGCACACCACCACCCACGCCCGCCACCTCCTCCGCACCCGGCCCGCGCACTGTCCACGGCAGGCAGCCGCGGCCCGGGATCGCGCATCTTTCAGGTATCCTGGGATATGTAGATAGTCGCGCGGTACTTCCCGGAAATTCCGCGATGCCGCTTGGCAGGACACAGCACATCACCGGCGCGCGCGGGTGGTTTCCCGCTCTGACCGCCTACGCTCCATCGTGCAGAGAGGCACACATGTCTGATTACGTAGAAGTTGATGAAGGCACGCTCGAGGCTGTTTCCAAGGGTTGGTACTACGCACCCCACGATGTCCTCGGGCCCCATTCCAACGGCAGCACCGTCACCATTCGCACCATTCGGCGGCTCGCGGATGCGGTATTTATTGAAACGCTGGACGGGCGGGTGCCTGCCGTACACGAATACAACGGAATTTGGCGCGCGGTGCTCGACACCCCCAACGTGCCCGATTACCGGGTGGTGGCCTCCTACGGGGGTGTGGAAAGCCGCGGGGATGACCCGTACCGTTTCCTGCCAACCCTGGGTGAAACCGATATTTACCTCATTTCGGAGGGGCGCCACGAAGAATTGTGGAACGCATTGGGCGCGCATGTGCGCCATTTCCCCTCCGCTCTCGGGGACGTGACGGGCGTGGCATTCTCGGTATGGGCTCCCAATGCGCTCGCCGTGCGGGTGGTCGGTGATTTCAACGGCTGGGATGGTTCGCTGCACGCGATGCGCTCCCTGGGCAGCTCAGGGCTGTGGGAACTCTTCGTACCGGGCGCCGGCGCGGGGGCGCGCTACAAGTTTGAGATCCAGTACAAGGATCTGAGCTGGCACCAGAAGGCCGACCCCATGGCTCGCTACAGTGAAACCGCGCCGTCCACCGCCTCCATCGTCACCGAATCCACTTACGAATGGAACGACGACGCTTGGATGGCCCAGCGTACCGATCCGGCGTCCGGGCCGGTTTCCATTTACGAAGTCCACCTGGGTTCGTGGCGCAAGGGGCTGTCCTACCGGGAGCTCGCTGACCAGCTCATCGGGCACGTCAAGTACTGCGGCTTCACCCACGTGGAATTCATGCCTGTGGCGGAGCATCCTTTCACGCCCTCGTGGGGCTACCAGGTGACCGGGTACTACGCCCCAACCTCGCGCTACGGCACCCCCGATGATCTGCGCTACCTCATTGACCGGCTGCATCAGGCCGGGATCGGGGTGATTACCGACTGGGTTCCCGCGCATTTCGCCACCGACGAGTGGGCGCTGGCCCGTTTTGACGGCCAGGCGCTTTACGAGGATCCGAATCCGCAGCGCGGCTCGCATCCGGATTGGGGCACCCTGGTCTTCGATTTCGGGCGCCGCGAAGTGCGCAACTTCCTGGTCGCCAATGCGCTGTACTGGCTGGAAGAATTCCATTTCGATGGAATCCGCGCGGACGCCGTGGCCTCCCTGCTCTACCTGGACTACTCGCGGGAAGCCGGGCAGTGGCAGCCCAATATTTACGGTGGCCGGGAAAACCTCGAGGCGATTTCCTTCCTTCAGGAAGTCACCGCCACCGCCTACCGGCGCAACCCCGGCGTCATGATGATCGCGGAAGAATCCACCTCCTGGCCGGGCGTCACGGCGATGACGGATAGCGGCGGGCTGGGCTTCGGCCTCAAGTGGAATATGGGCTGGATGAATGACACCATCCGCTACTTCGAGGAAGAACCGGTCAATCGGCGCTGGCACCACGGGGAAATCACTTTCTCCATGGTCTACGCCTATTCGGAGAACTACCTGCTGCCCCTCAGCCACGACGAAGTGGTACACGGCAAGGGCTCGCTCTACCAAAAGATGCCCGGGGACGACTGGCAAAAGCGCGCCGGCGTGCGCGAATTGCTCGCTTACCAGTGGGCGCATCCGGGTAAGCAGCTACTGTTCATGGGCCAGGAATTCGGGCAGATCCGCGAATGGAACGACGACGCATCTCTCGACTGGTGGCTAACCGACCAGCCCGAACACGATGGCATCTTGTCCCTTGTCAAAAGGCTCAACGAGATCTACGTGGATCACCCGGCCCTGTGGAGTGATGATTTCACCCCGCACGGATTCGAGTGGATCGACGGCTCGGATGCCGATAATAACGTCATTACTTTCCTGCGCCGCTCCGCGGATGGCAAGGATGTCATTGTGGTGGCCTGTAATTTCGCGGGTATCCCCCACCACGATTACCGCATCGGTTTGCCGGCTGGGGGCACCTGGAAGGAAGTCCTCAATACGGACGCGGTGGAATACGGCGGTTCCGGGGTGGGCAATCTCGGGGAGGTCCACGCGGAGGAGATCGGCTGGAATGGCCGGCTCTATTCGGCACCCGTGCAGCTACCCCCGCTCGGGGTGGTCTACCTGCACCACGCGCCGGAGGAAGAAGTTGCGGGTGTTGATACCGCCGGCGCGGACGCGGGCGCAGAACTCGCGGGTATTGGCGCGGGCGCAGATCGCGGCCCAGCCGCCGCCGACCACACCGAAACCGAAACATCCGCGAATCGCGAGGCCGAAGCGGAGGAATCCGAGGCAGCCGCGGCTGCCTAGCGCAGCACCTCAAGCAGTCGCTTAAAATAACCGCCTCGGCGCGCGCCGCGTACTAGCTCCTTCGCGGCGGCGCCTGGCAGCGGCGCAACAGTGGGCCCGGGGGTTGCGTATTTGGTCTCACGGGCCCCCCCGCTTTGCTCAAAAAAAATTGTTTTGGTTTTTAATCCAACAAACCCATTTATTTTTTT
>NZ_JARBHJ010000038.1 GCF_028864145.1 Actinotignum schaalii
TAAACAAACACACCACCGCCCCCCCCCCCGCGCCCACCCCCCCCCCCCCCCCCCCCCCCCCCCCCCCCCCCCCCCCGCCCCCCCCCCCCCCCCCCCCCCCCCCCCCCCCCCCCACGCTTGTATTCGGCTGGCCGATGGGCACCCGCGGCCCGCGAGGCAGGCCGGCCTTATCCCTCAGCTACTTCAGCTGCCTCCAGCCACTGTTCTTCCAGTTCCTCAAGCTGGCCGGTGGCCTCACTCAGCTCTTTGCCAATCCGCGCGAGTTCCTCATAGTCCCCGCTCACCGCACAGGCAGCGCTGCGCTCCTGCGCCTTGGCGATCTGCTCGCGCAGCCGCGCCATGCGTTTTTCGATGCGTTGCACCTCTTTGCGGGCTTCGCGCTGAAGGGCACTCGCGCTTTTCACAGTTCCCGCCCCGGACCCGGCGGCCGCCGCCCCAGCGCTGCCTGCACCGGCCCCGGCCCCACCTGCCCCGGCCTGAACACCGGTGCCCGCGCGTGTTCCCGCCGCGGCAGCGGCCTGCTCGCGGGCTTCCTGCTCCTGCTCGCGCAAACGCAGATATTCATCAACACCGCCCGGCAAGTCCCGCACCCGGCCATCCAGCACGGCAATCTGGCGGTCCGTCATGCGTTCGAGCAGGTAGCGATCATGGGAGACCACAATGAGGGTGCCCGGCCAGCCGTCGAGCACGTCCTCCATCGCGGCGAGGGTATCGGTATCCAGGTCATTGGTCGGTTCGTCCAGGAGCAGCACATTCGGTTCCGCCATGAGTAGGCGCATGAATTGCAAGCGGCGCCGCTCCCCACCCGAGAGTTCACTGACCCGCGTCCAGGCACGTTCGCGGGTGAATCCCATCCGCTCGGTCACCTGGCTCGCGGTGAGTTCTTTCTTCCCCACCTGCACGCGAGCTGCGACGTCGTTCACGGCCTCCACCACGCGCAGCTCGGCCACCTCATCGAGTTCGCGGGTGTGCTGGGATAGTTCCGCGAGTTTCACGGTGGCACCGCGTTTGACGTGGCCCGCCGTGGGCTGGAGCCGCCCGGCGATCAGCGCGAGCAGCGAGGATTTCCCGGCGCCGTTCGCACCCAGAATCCCCACGCGTTCACCCGGCGCAATCCGCCAGGTCACCCCGCGTAAAATTTCCGGCCCGCCACCGTAGCGCAGGCTAACATCCTCCAGATTGACAACTTCTTTACCCAGGCGGCTGGCGGCCATGCGCGTCATTTCCACGCTATCGCGCGGAGCCGGAACATCCGCGATAAGGCTTTCCGCCGCTTCGATACGGAACCGCGGTTTGGAAGTGCGGGCCGGGGCACCGCGCCGCAACCACGCCAGTTCCTTCCGCAAGAGGTTATTGCGTTTTTCTTCAGCGAGTGCGGCCTGGCGTTCGCGTTCGGCGCGCTGGAAAATATAGTCCGAATACCCGCCCTCGTAGGTTTCTACCCGACCGGGAATCTGCCCGCGCGGGCTTTCCACCCCGGGCACCACTTCCCACAGTCGCGTGGCCACCGCATCCAGGAACCAGCGGTCGTGGGTCACGGCCACGAGCGCTCCGCGCGGGCGCGGCCCACCGAAACGCTCCTTAATATAATTCGCCAGGAAGGTAATCCCTTCGACGTCCAGATGGTTGGTCGGCTCGTCGAGAATAATAATATTCGCCTCGCGGGTAAGAGTATGGGCCAGGGCCACCCGCCGGCGTTGCCCGCCGGAAAGCACACGCACCCGCGCCTCGAGGGGAATATCGGGGAGCAGCCCGGCATGCAAACGCCGCACGTGTGCGTCACTGGCCCATTCGTGGCGCGCGGTGCCCGCGTGAATCGCCTCCAGCACCGTGGCATCGGGGAGCTCATCAGCCTGGGTGAGCGTGGCGAATTTTGCGGTATTGGTGGGAATAACCTCGCCGCTGGTGGGCGCGAGCGCCCCGGTGATGAGGCGCAGCAGTGTGGTTTTCCCTCCCCCGTTCGGGCCGACGACGCCGATGCGGCTACCGTCCTCTAAACTCAGGGAAACGTTGCTGAGGATATCGCGACTTCCCAGGCTGACGCCCACGTCATGTACCGAAAGTAAATGTGCCATAGCTGGTGGTCCTTGGAGTGAGGGATTCTAGTTGGCGAAGTCGCGGGCCTGCGCGATCCGCACAAAATCATCGATGGTGAGGGTTTCCCCGCGTGCCTGAGGTGATACTCCGGCCCGCTCGAGGATAGTTTCGGCCGCAGCCGGGCTGCCGGCCCAGGAACCCAGGGCACTGCGCAGGGTTTTCCGGCGCTGAGCGAAAGCGGCGTCGATCACCTGAAAAACACGCTCGCGCAGTTCATCGGTACCGGGCGCGGGCCGCAAGCGCAGGTGAACGAGGGCGGAATCCACATTGGGTTCCGGGTAGAAAACGTGGCGGGAGATTTTCGCGCCCCGAGTGGCGCTCCCGTACCAGGCTGCTTTCACGGAGGGTACCCCGTAGGTGCGTGACCCGGGGGCGGCGGCCAGGCGGTCGGCTACTTCTAGCTGCACCATCACCGTGATGGTCTCCAGGCTGGGCAGGGCTTCCATGAGGGTGAGGAGCACCGGCACCGCCACGTTATAGGGAAGGTTCGCCACCAGTGCGGTGGGCGCGAAGGTCGGTGTGCTGCCGGGGGTGCTGGTGCCGGAGGTTACGTTGGCGGTATCCACTACGCCGGCTACGGCCTCGATCTCGCCGGTGCATAGCGCGGGCGGGCAGGCGAGCTGTTCAGGCCCGGTGATGCTCAGGGCATCCGCGTGGAGCAGTGCGAAATTTTCCGGGGAGCTGTGGCGGCGCGCCACGGTATCGGGGAGAGCGGCGGCCAGTGCGGCGTCGATCTCCACCGCGGATACGTAAGCGCCGCTTTCCAGGAGCGCCAGGGTGAGTGAGCCCAGGCCCGGGCCGATTTCGAGGACCCTATCCCCCGGGCCCACCCCGGCTTCCCGCACGATTTTGCGCACGGTGCCGCCATCGTGCACGAAGTTTTGCCCCAGGGTTTTGGTGGGGCGAATATTCAGGGCCGTGCACAGCGCGCGCACGTCCACCGGGGTGAGGAGGGCAGTTCCAGCCGGGGTGCGACCATCCGCGGTATCACCGGCCGAGCCACTACCGGCCGTGCTGTTACCGGGCGAGTCCTGTTGAGCAATATTATTGGCGACCACAGATGCAGTGTACCCGGCTTGGTGAATGCCGTCCGAATGCTCCGTCAAAATCCGCACCTGCCAAAAATGCGAACCCTTGATGGTTACACCCACACGATTAAGAAGAGATACACAAGAATGAGAATCACGGCCGCCACCGCCGCGATCAGTAGGGCAAGTGCGCGGCGTCGCTGCCGGCCAGCTGCGCCACGGGAACCAGAAGAACGCCCGGTATCCTCAGAACCCCGTGACTCCCCCGACTCCTCGGCGAGGAATTTACCCCACACCAACCCAGCACCCACCAGGATCACAAATTGAATAATCCAGGCGTACCAGGGTAGACCCACCGACCGCAGCCCAACCATCGAGATAAGTGTCATCCCGCCGGCCAGCACCGCGATTCTGAGCATGTGCATGAGCTTCGTTTAAGCGCCTACGCCGTTTTAGTACCACCCGCGGGAATTAGAGTGCCCGAGCGCAGCGCAGGGGCTGCCGTAGCGGCCTTCGATATAGCCCAAGCCCCAGCGGATTTGGGTGGCCGGATTGGTCTGCCAATCAGCGCCGGCAGAAGCCATCTTGGAGCCGGGCAACGCCTGCGGAATACCGTAGGCACCCGAGGAGCTATTTTCCGCCAGGTGATTCCAATTCGATTCCCGATTCCACAGCGTTACCAGGCAGGAGAACTGATCCTGACCCCAACCGTAGGCGGAAAGCATACCCGAGGCGATTTCCTGGGCGGTACCGGCCGGAACCACACTGGCGACCGCAGCCGCTCCGCTCCCATCAGCACTTGCACCCGCCACGGCAGCGGCGCTTTCCGAGGTCCCCACCTTGACCACTTCATCCACGCGGGCCTGCTTGACCGCGGAGAAAGTCAGAGTGCGAGCAACTTCCTTGCCGTTTTCCACCCGGATTTCATAGGTGTTGGCAGAAATGCCATCCTTACCTTCGGTTTCCACCTTGGTGGTACCTTTGGCAAGCGCGGCGTCGTCCACCTTGGTAGAGCCGTGCGCATCCACCACTTCTTCGGTGATCACGCGCGTTTCCACCCGGGTAATCGTGACCTTCGAGCCCGGAACAACCGGCGCGGCAAGACTCTGCGAAACAACGTCATCCCCGGATACCGTAATCCCGGCTTCTTGCAGCGCATCCCCGAGGGTGACTGCCGTGGTGGTGAGGGTACGTTCTTCGCCTTCAAAATTAACGGTGAAAGAGTATTCGGATACCGTGGCGCCCGCGGTGCGAGCCACCGGGAAACCATCCGCATAAGCATTGGCAGGCATCGACATATGCGACATCAGGCCAATACCGCTACCGGCCAGCAGCACAGCCCCGAGCGCGGCAACCCCGCGCCGGCTGAGCGGGAACGCATTGAGCTGGGCGTTCGCGGCGGAATCCTCCACGGCGGCGGGTGCCTGGAAAGCGGTGCCGGTGGCCTGCGGCCGAGTGGCCAGCACGGCCTGAACAGCCTCACTCACCGCGCCGCGTTCCATCATGAGAGCCCGCGACCGCGGACCCGGGGTACGAACCTCAGCCCGAACAAATTGCTCGAGTCCCATTCCCTGTGCGCTGTGACGCCCCACTAAACTTCCTCCGTTGCTTGCGCGAGTACCCTCCGGCCTCACTTTTATAACGAAACTATATTGAGTGTAACCATTTCGTAACATTCGGACAATGATTCGGAGGGAAAAGCTCGCTTTTCTTGAGATTTTTAGGAGCGCTCAAATTGTGGTCACCTGACTTTTCCGCGGATTCTCGGGGTTTTTACGCGTATCGCACGACGGCGCCGCTAGCGGCCACATCGTAATCTGAGCGTTATTTCACACCACTGGGGAAGGCTGAAGAACCTCGTTCGGGGAGACAAAGCTAACGCGCCCCCAGCGCGGGCGTTACATCGATTACATTTAAGGCTATGAGCACTCAATATCCCGGATACGCACAGCAGCCTGTCCCTCCGAGCTATCCCGTCCCCTCCGCACCGAAGCGCGGCACCGGCGCGCTGCGCGGCCTGGCGGCTCTTACCACCGCACTGAGCATCGCTCTTATTATCTTGTGCTTCACACCAGCCCTAGCCCGGGGTGAGGATAATGCCTCTATTATTGGGCTGGCGAATCCGGGTGGCGTGTGGCTGCCGGTGCTTGTGTACGGCTGCGGTGTTCTTCTGGCGCTGCTAGCGGGAGTGCTCGGTTTGTTCACCACTGGCCGGGCAGCCCAAGCCTTTTCTTGGCTGGCACCGCTGGGCGGAGCAATCACCCTGGGCGGGCTCGTGGCACTCTCCCTGGATAGTTCGGTCGGCGCTCTTCGCGAATTCGGGGCGCAGTACACCGCGCTCTTCTGGGCGACCGGCGCACTGGCCTTGATTCTGGCACTGACCGGCATCGCGCAGGGAGTGGCCGCAGGAACAGCCGCGAAGAAATCCGCGCGGCCCGCGTACCCGGGCTACCCGAACTATCCCGGTTACCCCAGCCCGGCATCGCAACAGACGTATGGCCAGGGCTATCCGGGCTACCCGGGGCAGGGTTATCCCGGCCAGGCCGGCCCCGCAGGCCAGGGGTACCCGGCCCAGGGCGCACCGGTGCCGGGCTATCCGCAAGGTTACGGCCAGGGCTATCCGGGCCAAGCTCAATATCAAGGCCAATCTCAATATCAAGGCCAGCCAGCTTATCAGGGGCAAACCCAGCCGTACCGGCAGGCATATGCGCAGCCCGGGCAGAACTATGGCAAGCCAGCTGCCCAAACCGAGCCTTCCGGCCAGACTCCCGAATCTGAAAGCCCCCAGAGCTAAGAGCAGGGCTCAGCACAGCGCAGCTCAGAGCTAGCTAGGCTGCGCCCAGTTCCCCGTACACCGCCCGGGTGTTTTCCAGGAGCTGGGCGCACCACTGCGCTTCAGCCAGTTCGCGCAGCTCAGCTCCGAAACGCACCGTCCACGCCATCACGTAGGGGGCGTTTGGGTGGCCGCGCCACGGAACCGGCGTTAGGTAGGGTGCGTCTGTTTCCGCGAGGATGAGCGCGGAATCAAAAGCATGGAAAGCAGCGCGGAGCTCATCATTGGCAGGGTAGGTTATTTGCCCGCCAAAACTTCCGTACCAGCCTTCGCGGTTACACAGCTCGGCAAGCGCGGCGTCGCCGGAAAACGCGTGGAAAACCACCCGGCTCGGGGCACCGTCACGGCGCAGCACCTCCACGCAATCAGCGTGGGCCTCGCGGTCGTGAATCTGAACGGGCAGGTCGAGCTCGCGCGCGAGGGCAAGATGAGCGCGGAACGCCTCGATTTGCGCGGCGCGGCCCTCCTCAGAAGTACGGTAATAGTCGAGTCCCGTCTCCCCAATCGCAACGACGGCCTTGGAGCGGGCCGCCTGCGCCACCCGGTCGATGGCCTCCTCCAGACTGAGGGCATGGTGCGCGGCGAGCTCCTGCGCTAAACCATCCGGGCCCGTCGCGGTGATTCCGCGATGCCGGGCAGCTTCATTGGGGTGAATAGCAAGGGCTGCGGAAAAGTGGGCCGGGTCCGCTTCAGCCACAGCCACCGTGGGCAGAAGGTCCGGGACCTCACACGCGCAGGTAATGGCGTGGCACACCCCGGCAGCCTCCATGGCGGCAGCTTCCTCATTCGGCAGCATCCGCCCGCGCGGTGGGGTAAGCGTAGCATCCGAGTGACCTGCCTGCGCTGCCCCCGCCGGCACCCAAATATGGGTGTGGTTATCCACCACCGGACCGGCGAGCTTTTCCGGGAGATCGGGCAGATACCAGCGGCGCGCCCGCTTTTTCTCCTTCGCGGAGAGCGCCGCGAATTCCTCCGGCGCTAATTCGTTGCGAAGAATCCCTTCCCCCGCTGCTTCCTTGCCCACGCTTTAGGCCTTATCGATGCCGAGGCGCTCCAGCTCCTCAGCAACCACGCTGGCATCCAGCTTGGTGAACACCGGGGACGGCTTGGCAATCGGGGTACCGACCTGGACCTCCACCCGCTCCCACGGGTGCAGATTAGAATAATCCCCGGTAATAATCGGGTAGGGCTTACCTGAATCGAGGTCGGTGACCTCCTCCAGGCGCGGCATCGGGGCAATATCACCGGCCCCGCCCAGCACCCGATCCACCGCGTTCGACGAATGCGGGAGGAATACGCTCATCATGGTATTGAGATCGGAGACCGCCTGGATAAGGGTGTGGAGCACCGTGCCCAAGCGTTCGCGCTGGGAAGGATCCTTCATCTTGAAGGGTTCGGTAGCGGAAACGTACCCGTTTGCCTCCCGCACCAGACGCATAATTTCGGTGAGCGCGGCGCGCTGGCGGTGCGCGGCAATGGAATTACCCACGGTGGTGAAACCGGCTTCCACCGCATCCAGGAGCTCCCGATCCACCGCCTCGAGTGGCCCGGCCGCCGGGATTTCCCCGAAGTTCTTGGCGATCATAGCCGCGGTGCGATTAACGAGGTTCCCCCATCCGGCCACCAGCTCGGAATTATTGCGCCGCACAAATTCCGACCAGGTGAAATCAGCATCGGAAGTTTCCGGGCCGGCAATGGAAATGAAGTAGCGCAACGCATCGGGCTGGTAGCGCGAGAGCACATCGCGCACGTAAATCACCACGCCCTTGGAGGAGGAGACCTTCTCCCCTTCCATGGTCAGGAATTCGGAAGCCACCACCTGGGTGGGTAGGTTGAGCTGCCCTAAATCACCGGGCTGGCCGCCCCGGCTTCCCTCCCCGTTATAGGCGAGGAGTTCGGCCGGCCAGATCTGGGAATGGAAAACAATATTATCCTTCCCCATAAAGTAATAGGAGCGGGCCTCCGCATCATTCCACCAGGCGCGCCAATCTTCCCGGCTCCCGGTTCCCGCGGCTTCACGCCGGCGGGCCCATTCAATAGAGGCGGAAAGGTAGCCGATAACGGCGTCGAACCACACGTACAGGCGCTTGGAGGGTTGCTCTTCCCAGCCGGGGACCGGAATGCCCCAGCTAATATCGCGGCTCATCGCGCGCGGGCGCACATCCTCGAGGAGGTGCTTGGAAAATGAAATAACATTCGGGCGCCACTGCCCGGATTCTTCCACCTCATCGAGCCACTGCCCCAGGCGCTCCGCCAGCGCCGGCAAATCCAAGAAATAATGTTCGGTTTCCCGGAATTGGGGTGTTTTCCCGGAGACTTTGGAGACCGGGTCAATAAGATCTTGCGGATCGAGTTGGTTACCGCAATGATCGCACTGGTCCCCGCGGGCCGGGCTGTAGCCGCACAGCGGGCAGGTGCCTTCGATATAGCGATCCGGAAGGGTGTTGCCGGTTTCCGGATCGATAGCGACCGGGGTGGACTGCACCACCATATAGCCGTTATCGCGGCACACCTCAAACATTTGCTGCACAACCCGCTCGTGATTAACGGTGGTGGTGCGGGTGAAAAGATCATAGGAAAGCCCCAGAGCCACGAGGTCCTCCACAATAATGCGATTATTGCGGTCCGCGAGTTCTTCCGGGGTGATTCCCTCCGCGTCAGCCGAAACCAAGATAGGGGTACCGTGCTCATCGGTGCCGGAGACCATCAGCACATCCTCCCCCACCATGCGCATGTAGCGGGAGAACACATCCGAGGGAACACCGAATCCAGCAACGTGACCAATATGGCGCGGGCCGTTGGCATACGGCCAGGCAACAGCGGAGAGAATATGAGTCATAGCCACCATTCTACTAGCGCGCCCGCTAGCGTGCCCGCATCCCCGCGCCTAAACTATAAGGGCGCGGTTTCGCCACAGCGATTGACCATCCGGCCGCCGCGCACCGCGTGATGACCCGCTTCATCAGGAGGATGACTATGGATGAGACCCGCGCACTCATCATTGTTGATGTGCAACCCACATTCTGCGAAGGCGGCAGCCTCGGGGTGGACGGCGGTAACGCCGTTGCCGAACGTATTGCCGATTTTGTCACTGATAACGCCGAAGAATACGCTCTTATCGCCACCACCCAGGATTGGCATATCGACCCGGGCCCGCATTTCTCCGAGAATCCGGATTTTGTGGATAGCTGGCCGCCCCACGGCGTGGCCGATACCCCGGAGGCGGAGCTGCACGAATCCATCGCGGCTCTCCCCATTGATGTCCAGTTCAAGAAGGGCCAGTACGCTTCGGGCTATTCCGGTTTCGAGGGTACCGATCCGCAGGGTAACCTCCTCGAGGACGTACTGCGCACCGCCGAAGTCACGGATGTGGACGTGGTAGGCATTGCCGAATCGCATTGCGTGCGCGCCACCGCCATCGATGCGGTGCGCAACGGTTTCCGCACCCGCGTTTTTTCCGACCTCACCGTACCGACCTCCCCGGAACTCGGGGCCGCAGCCCGTGTGGAGATGGACGAAGCGGGCGTGGAGCAGCTGCAATCTGCGGATGCTTTCGGTTTTTACGAAGAGTCCGAGGTTCCGGACGAATTCGATGATCCGTACGACGACGCTGCAGCTGCCGAAGCGGAACTCGAGAACCTCGATGATGACTACGAGCTGTACGACGACGACGATTTCGACGACTACGCCGAGGAAGATGAAAATATCGACTTTTCGGATGAGGTCAATGAGGCTGATTTCGATTTCTCCGATATCGACTACCGCCCCGGCATCGACTCCGCGAAGTAAAGCGGGTTCCGGCTCCGGCTCGCAACCACGCTAGACCGAGCGCCAGAAGTCTTTGACGAGCTCCTCGCGATTAGCCACCTGGCTTTTCTTGAGGATATTGTGCACGTGCACTTTCACCGTGGAGGGAGACAGATACAGCTCCGTGGAAATCTGGGTATTTGTTTTCCCGCGCATGAGGTAGCCGAGCACTTCTTCTTCGCGTTTCGATAGCCCGCGCGCCTGGGAATAGAACATCAGGGAGGATTCGATGAAATCCTCCTCCAGGTGATTGACTGTTTCCGGGGGCCGGTCGAAATGGATACGTAGCACCCGCACCCCGAAACGCATCACGTGGATCACCCAGCAGATGTACATGAGGTTTTCCAGGAAATTGCGTTCGGGAAGGAAGGCGAGCGCGGAAGCGCTATGCGCCTGGGGCGCAACGAGGAAAATAAAGGTGATATTCCAGGCGAAAGTCCCCAGTACCGTCACCCAGGTGGTGACGTATAGCCAGCGGTGGCGGCGCTGGCGAATTTTCTCCACCCCGGTGGTGGCGCGTAGGTAGTTCCACGTTGCCACGCTAAGGATCCCGATGACCACGATGCCGCGCACGGAGAAGAACACAAACTCCCGCCAGGCCGGGTTGGTGATCATTAACGCGCCGGCGCTCCCCACGATGAAAATCCCGGCCGGGATAAGAGCGCTGCGCCACTCCACTTTCGCTTCCGGTTCCGTCATGAAGGTGGCGTAGGTCAGCCAGATGAGGCCCATGAGCAGCGCGCCCAGGGTGATTGATTCTACGGGTGCGGTGATGTGGTAAACGCTGTCAATATTGCGCGGGTGGGTGAAGTCCGTGCGGGCCACGGTTGCGACGTCGAAAAAATAGGTGAGGAAAAGAGCGGCGCAACACAAAAACATGCGACGGCGCGAAACTAGGTAACACGCAAGCGCCGTCGCTGAACCCATGAGGATGAAAAGCCCTACTACCCAGGTGTAATAAAACAGCCCTATCGTCATCGCATAGCTCCGTTGCGTTCCCCACGCGATCCCGCCGCGGTTACCCGTCTCGGTTTTCCGCCTCGGGATCACGGGCGCGAGTTCCCCGCGCCGTACTGTCATATTATAAAAGCATTAATCGCCACTGCCAGAATTCCGGGCGAGTGGAATGCACGCGGCGGCCCCGGCGGTACCAAGCCCGCCGGAGCCGCGCGTTTCGGCTAGTGATAGCCGTATTCTTCGCGCCTATGCGCCGTAGATGAGCACCTGGGCCACGCAGGCCGCCCCGCCGAAGCCGAGTACGAAGAGCACCATCGGCCACACGAAACGGAACCAATGCTGATACTTCATATCGAGCATCTGCAGCGTTGCCATAACCAGACCCGTCGGTGCCAGGAAGAGCATCGCGTACTGACCCCATTGATACGCACATACGATGATCCACCGCGGGATACCCACGGCATCGGCCAGCGGCGCCATGATCGGCATGGCCAGCACGGCCAAACCGGAGGAGGACGGCACCACGAAACCGAGCACGAAGAAGATCAGCAGCATAATAATGATGAAGAGCGGGCCGGACATCCCTGACACCAGGTTCGTTGCCGAATGGAGCAGGGAATCGGAAATCAGCCCGTCGTTCATCACGATATTGATGCCGCGCGCCAGCCCGATAATCAGCGAAACACCCACGAGGCTTGAGGAGCCTTCGATAAAAGCGTCCGTTAGTTGCTTCTCATTGAGCCGGTCCTTCCCGAAGAGGGAAATTGCCATAACCGCGATGGTGATGGTGAGGAAGGAGGCCGCCATGGTCGGGAACCACCAGCCCATGGCCATCACGCCCCAGACCATAATCGGGAAGGCGGAAACGAAGAGCACGAGGATGAGTTTCTTCTGCCAGTTGAAGGCCGGCACATCATCCGAGTGGGTGGTCATCGCCCACTGTTTCTCGAAAGCTTCGTGATCTTCGTACACATAGGACTTCGTAAAGTCCTTCTTAATCATTTTCGCGTAGCGGTGCAGGTACCACACCACCACAATGGCGCCGACGATACACCCGCCCACACGCCAGATAATGCCGTCCGTGAAGGGAATACCCGCAGCATTGGAGGCAATCACCACGGAGAAGGGATTAATCGTGGAGAACGTGGTTCCCATGGACCCGGCCAGGAAGATCGCGCCCACGCAGATAATCGAGTCGTATCCCATCGCCAGGAATATCGGCACGAGGATCGGGTAGAAGGCCACCGCTTCTTCTTCCAGGCCGCACAGCGATCCGCCCACCACCATAAAGACGGCAACCGCAAAGACCAGGAGGAATTCGTGCCCCTTAGTTTTCTTCGTCAGCGCGATGAGCCCTGACTCAAAGGCACCTGTTTTTCTCACCACCCCGATGAGGCCCCCGAGCACGAAGATAAAGACCATAATGTCTACCGCTTCGATCGTGCCGTGCACCATGGCGACCGGAATATCGGAAACACTGGCCGGGTTCTGCTCGAGGGACTCATAGGACCCGGGCACGGAAATCGGCTTATTGAGCGCCCCGGAAGTGAACTGGGAGATATCAATATCCATCCCCAATTCGCTCAGGGTTTCCTGGGTGCCCGGGTATTCGGTGGTATCCCCGTGCGGGCTGAGCACGGAGAACGTGCCGGTATCGGAACTGTAGCTCAGCTTGGCGTAGGAACCGGCCGGCACCAGCCACGTGGCGATAGCCGCCACGATGGTCAGGAAGAAGAGAATCGTGAAAGCGCCCGGGATGGTAATACCGCGCCGCTTCTTGCGTGTCTTTTTCGCACCGGAATCGCCGTCACCGGGCGCGCCACTGCCTGCGGTTACGGCTTCGCTTTCGTTATCCGCGACGACGACGCCCGCAGCGTCCTCCCGGCCGCTGCGGTGTTCGCGCCCGTCCGGGGCGAGGTTGTTATCCATGCCGCCGGCCCCATTGCCGGCTGTGGCATCGTTTGTGCGTGTTGTCATGATGGTAGTCCTTCGGGCTTAGGCGGTGATCGCAGTGCCGCTCTCCCCGGAAATACCCTGTTCGGCCTTTTCCAGAGAGGTAATAATGGCGCGTTTGCCAGCCGCGCCGTCCACGAATTCGAGGCAAGCTTCCACCTTGGGCAGCATGGATCCGGGAGCGAACTGCTCCTCCTCGATGTACTGGCGGGCCTCACGCACCGTCATCTCGCGCACATCGCGCTGTGTGGGCTTATTGAAATCAATGGCGACCGCGTCCACGGCGGTGAGGATGAGGAGGGTATCGGCGTCGACCTCCCGCGCGAGCAGCGCGGCGGTGCGATCCTTATCGATGACGGCCGCAACTCCGCGGTACCCCGAACCGTCCTTGACCACCGGGATGCCGCCACCACCGGCCGCGATCACGATGGTGCCCGCATCAATAAGCGAGCTGATAACATCGCGTTCCACGATGGAGACAGGGAGCGGGGAGGCCACCACCCAGCGCCAGCCGCGCCCGGCATCCTCCACGTATTTGTTTCCGGTTTCCTCCATGAGGGCCCGGGCTTGTTCTTCGGTGAAGAAGGCCCCGACCGGCTTGGTCGGGCGGCCAAAAGCGGGATCTGCGGCGTCGACCTCAGTCTGGGTAACCACCGAAATAACGGGGCGGGCAAGCTGCCGCGCCGCGAGTTCAGCTTCGATGGCCTGCTGGAGGTGGTAACCGATATAGCCCTGGGACATGGCGCCGCATTCGGCGAAGGGAATAGACGGTGTTTCCCCGGCAGCCGCGGAATTATCGGTCGCGACCTTGATCATGCCCACCTGCGGGCCGTTTCCGTGGGTGACAACGACGTCATTGCCAGCTGCCACCAAATCCACGATGGAACGTGCGGTTTCCTTAATGAGTTCCAGTTGCTGCTCCGGGGTTTTCCCGAGTGCATTGCCGCCCAGCGCAACCACAATTTTTTCGCCGGCGGTCTGTGTATGTTCCTGTGTCATAATTCAGTCCTTATTTTGCGCGCGGGCGACGCGCCGCGGTGCGGCCCTGCTACCTGCGGCCAGCTCCCCGGCATCGTCGCCCGCGCTTATCTCGGCACGGCCGCGCGGGCGCGTGCCTGTACCCCCTAGGAGAGGGTTGCGTACATAACGGCCTTAATGGTGTGCATGCGGTTCTCCGCTTCGTCAAAGACGCGCGAACGCGGCCCTTCGAAGACCCGGTCTTCCACTTCCATTTCCGTCACCCCGAACTTCTTGGCGATCTCCGCGCCGATGGTGGTGTTGGTGTCGTGGAAGGAGGGCAGGCAGTGCATGAAGATCGCTTCCGGATCTGCCTTGTCCATGAGTTCCTGGGTGACGCGGTAGGCTTCCAGCTCGGCAATACGCGAGGCCCACACCTCGTCCGGTTCGCCCATGGACACCCAGATATCGGTGTAGAGCACGTGGGCGCCGGTGGCGGCCGCCGCAGCATCTTCGGTGAGCGTCACGCTGCCGCCAGATTCCGCCGCGAGTTCCTTGCAGGTATCCACCAGCCACTCTTCGGGCATGCGATCCTTCGGGCCGCAGGCCACGAAGTTGAGGCCCAGCTTGGAGCAAACCACCATGAGCGAGTTCGCCACGTTATTGCGCGCGTCCCCGAAGAACACGAACTTCTTGCCCTTGATGCCGTCCTCGAAGTTTTCCTGCACGGTGAGGATATCGGCGAGCATCTGGGTGGGGTGGAAGAGGTCGGTCAGGCCGTTCCATACCGGCACGCCGGCCTTGGCGCCCATTTCCTCCACGAGTTCCTGGGAGAAGCCGCGGTATTCGATACCGTCGTACATGCGGCCGAGCACCCGGGCGGTATCCTCAATGGATTCCTTCTTACCCATCTGGGAGCTGCCCGGATCCAGGTAGGTCACTCCCATGCCCAGGTCCATGCCGGCCACTTCGAAGGAGCAGCGGGTGCGGGTGGAGGTCTTTTCGAAGAGCAGCACAATATTTTTGCCTTCGAGGTAGCGGTGCGGGGTACCGCTGAGCTTGAGTTCCTTGAACTGCGCGGACAGACGCAGCAGGTAGCGGATTTCATCGGGCGTAAAATCGAGCAGCTTGAGGAAATTGCGTCCGCGGATATTGACAGCCATTGTCGTTCCTTTCCTAGCGCGGTCCGTGGTCCCGTTCGGGCAGACCGGCCAGCGGTAACGGGGTCATCTTCGGCCCCTGGGATCACTGTTGGCTGTCCAACCCGTACCCGCCTCGCGGCGAGAGGATCATGTCCCGGCCCCGGTTCCCCGGGGGTTGTTTTTACTGTGCATGATCTGGGTCACGTGCGCTAGGAAAGCGCGGGTGGAGTGCGGGTGGAACGTGGTTTAGCTGCGTTTTTTCGGCACTAAACCCCACTAAACCCGCGTATTTTCGCGCTTTATTCGCCCTCGCTGAGCGCGGCGCGGTAGAGCTCATTCGTGCGCAATCCGGTGCGAGCGGCCACGAAAGCGGCGGCATCTTTGCGGCGCAGGCCGAGCTGACACAGCTGGGCGACGTCGCCCACGGCCCGCGTGCGCGCCCGTTCCTCCCTTTCGGTCACGCTACTTCCGGTAACGACGACGACGATCTCCCCGAGCGCACCATCCGCGAAACGCTGCGCGAGTTCGGCCAGGGGCCCGCGCACAATTTCCTCGTGCGTCTTAGTGAGTTCACGGCATACCGCAGCTTCGCGCTCACCGCCGAACGCGGTGACGAAATTGGCGAGGGTGGCCCCGAGGCGGCGCGGGGATTCGAAGAAAATCATGGTGCGCTCTTCACTGGCCAAGGCCGCGAGCGCGGCGGCTTGTTCCCCGGTTTTACGCGGGAGGAATCCTTCGAAAGTAAAACGGTCGGTGGGAAGGCCGCTGGCGACAAGCGCGGTGAGCGGGGCGGAAGGCCCGGGAACCACCGTCACGGGAATACCTGCTTCGCGGGCGCGCACGACCAGGCGGAAACCGGGGTCGGAAACGGCGGGCATTCCCGCATCGCTGACCATGAGAACCCGAGCACCGGCGCGAGCCAGGTCAATGAGGTGGGCGCCGCGTTCGGCTTCATTATGTTCGTAATAGGAGAGCACCTGGGCGTTCACCTCGATGCCGAGGCGCGCGGCGAGCTGGTAAAAACGGCGGGTATCTTCCGCGGCCACGGTATCGGCCCGCGCAATTTCGGCGCGCAGACGCGGCGAGGCATCGGCGTCGTTTCCAATGGGGGTGGCGGCAAGAACAATTCCCGCGTGTTGACCTGTGCTCATTCTGCTATTCTGCCACGCGCAGCACTACGGCGCGGGCGCCTAGTTATCGATAGAATCCGCACGTGAGCGAAAAACGAAGCGAACCCATCGGGCGACTCCCGCGCGAGTGCGCGGAGCGCTATGAAGACGAGCTGCGCGGCCGGCTCGGGCTGGCCCCGCGCGGATTAGAGTGGCTCACCCGCGCCGAAAAACGGCTGGGGTGGTGGGTGACCGGAGCGGTTACGCTTATCGCCGCGTTCACCAGGTTCTTCCGCCTGGGCTTCCCCGACCGCCTCATGTTCGACGAAACCTACTACGTCAAAGGCGCGAATTCGCTGCTGCGCCTGGGCTACGAAGTGGATTGGCAGGGCGGCACGGAGTTCGACACCGCTTTCGCCACCGGCGACTTCTCCCATACCTCACCGGCCGGCGACTACGTGGTTCATCCTCCGCTCGGGAAATGGATCATGGCGGTCGGCCAGGCGATTTTCGGGGAAACTTCCCCCTTCGGCTGGCGCTTTATGGTGGCGCTGGCCGGCACGCTCGCGGTGGCGCTGCTGGTTCGCATCGCCCTGCGCCTCTTCCTCAACCCGTGGCTGGCCGGGGTTGCCGGGATCGCGATGGCCCTGGACGGCATGGGGATCACCATCTCCCGTATCGGGATCCTCGATAACCTGCTGGCTTTCTTTGTGCTGGCTGGATTCTGGGCGCTGCTGCGGGATCGCGATTGGACCCGGGAGCGCCTAGCCCACCGGGTTGCTACCGGGCCGGTGCGCGCGGATGGGCGCCCGGTTGCCTGGGGCCCGCGGGTGTGGTGGCGCCCGTGGATGCTGGCCACCGGGGTATTCCTCGGGCTGGCCTGCGGGGTGAAATGGTCCGGGATTTACGCCGTGGCGGTTTTCGGCCTGGTGGCCTTCGCCTGGGGCATGGCCGCCCGTCACGCGGTGGGGCTGCGGCTGTGGGGAGGTGCCGCGGTTTTCCAGGAGGGAATCCCCGCTTTTATCCACCTGGTTCCCACCGCCGCGGCCACGTACGTGGCCTCCTGGTTCTCCTGGTTCCGCGATAGCCGGTCCTGGGGGCACGGCTGGGCGGCCGGCGTACGCGAAAGTACCCCCGAGGCTCTCCCCTTCCCCTGGCTCCCCAATTCTTTCAACGACCTGGCGCATTATCACAGCCAAATGTGGGACTTCCACAACGGGCTCTCCACCCCGCACACCTACCAATCCTCGGTCTGGCAGTGGTTTGTGCAGTGGCGCCCGGTCTCTTTCTGGTGGCCGAGCTCCGAAGAAATGGCCGGGCAGTGCCCAAGCGGCGAGCGTTGCGTGCAAGCGGTCACGTCGGTGGGTAATCCGGTGGTGTGGTGGCTGGCGCTCCTCGCCCTTGCCGTGGTGCTCTGGGTGGCCTTCACCCGTTTCGACTGGCGCGCCTGGGCGATTGTGAGCGGCTATCTTGCCATGGCCGCGCCGTGGTCACTGTATATGGACCGCACCATTTTCCAGTTCTACGCCATCGCTTTCCTCCCCTTCGTGGCCCTCGCCCTCACCTACGGCCTCGGCTATATCACCGGTGCGCTCGGTGCCCCGCACGCGCGCGGATGCGGGAGCGTGCGCGCGGATTTATACGACGACGGCGCCTGGGGCCACGCGGACTTCGTCTGGGATAAGCCGGTTGGGATATGCGCCTCTCCGGTGCGGTGGTGGCGATGCCGGATAGGCCGCCGCACGCTGACGGCGTGCGGCGTCGTCGTCGTTCTTATTGTGCTGGCGGCGCTGTTCTGGTACCCGATCTGGACCGGGCAAACCGTTTCCTATGAGTTTTGGCGCCTGCACATGTGGCTACCTTCGTGGATTTAGCGCGGGTGGGCACGGCGCAAGCGCGCACCTGGCGATGCTCGCATTTTCGGACAACGTTCAGAAACTTTCCAGAATCGGCGGGCATGCTACCCGATGTGACCGGACCACCGCGGCGGCCGTGGCGGCGGCTAGGTGCGGAGTGAGGAAAGGACGTTTCACATGACAGATGAGTGGCGTAATGACGCGGGCGAACCGGGCGCGCAGCAGCCGAATGCGAACCATGCCGGCCCGGGTCAATCGCACGTGAATCCGAGCCAGCCCGGTGCAAACCAAGGCGGAGGCGCGCAAAGTGCGTGGGCGCAGGCTGGCAGCTCGCAAGGTGCGTGGACGCAGGCCGGCGGCGCGCAATCGACTAGCTACACGAATGCGTACCACTACCCCAGCGTTCCCTCCGCAGGGTATGCCTCCGCGCAGCCGCCTTATCCGAGTGGCTACCCCGGCGCCTCCCAGCAGCAGTACGGATACGGATACGGCTACGGCGGGCAATTCGGTGCCGGAACGCAATTCGGAGCGGCACCGCAGTTCGGCGGCGCACCGCAATTCGGGGCAGCGCCGGTTAAGCGGCGTTCGAAAGGCACCACCGCCATTCTTGTCATTATCGGTATGGTGGTCGCGCTGCTCGTGGGCACCGGGGTGGGGTATTTCGGCCTGGCTCCCGAACCGCAGGCGAGCTCACCTTCCGTCAAAGATCCCTTTAGTTTCCAATACAATGACGGACTGACCGCCCCGAACGACGGACGCCAGCAGGGCGGTGCCGAACCGTATATGCCGATCCCGCGGGATTTCCCCACCCAGCTGCCGGGCGGCAACCACGGTGCGGACGGGCCTATTGACCGGGGCGAAAAAGTTAGCCCGGCGGGTGTGGCCATTATTAATGCGCGGATGGGTTCCGGCATGGGGGCCGGCAGCGGGATTGTCCTCACGGCGGACGGCCAGGTGCTCACGAATTACCACGTGGTTATGGGATCGGATGCCATCCAGGTCGAGATCCCGGCAACCGGGAAAACCTATGCGGCCAGTGTTATCGGGCATGACGAGAAGCGCGACGTCGCCCTTTTGCAGCTCAAGGACGCTTCCGGGCTCACTCCGGCAAAAATTGCCAGCACCCCGGCTAAGCAGGGCGATAAAGTAAGCGCGGTGGGCAACGGGCGCGGCCAGGGCTATCTCACTGAAATTAAAGGCGAGGTGACCGGGCTGGGAATGGACGTGCGGGTGGCCACTGAGGATGGCCTGAGCTTTGACACCCTCAAGGATATGATCGTCACCGATGCCGATGTGGTTCCTGGTTATTCAGGCGGACCGATGATGAACGCCCAAGGCGAAGTGGTGGGGATGAATAGCGCGGCCTCGCAGGGCACCACGTCTGCCCAGGTGTACGGCTTTGCTATTCCTATCGAGCGCGCCCTGTCCATCGTGGAGCAGATCCGCGCCGGGAAGAGCGACGATAACGTAACCGTGGGTAAGAACGCCGCCCTCGGAATTACCGTGGGGCTCAGTGAGCAAAGCCGCGTGACCGTGCTGGCCGTTGGCCCGAATTCCGGGGCGGCGAAAGCCGGTGTGAAGGAAGGCGATACGATTCTGAGCCTGGATGGGCAATCGGTTTCCAGCCCGGCCCAGGTCGCCAAGCAGGTACGCACCCACAAGGTAGGCGACACCATCACCCTGGAAATTTCGCGTGGCGGCGGGGCCCCGCAAACCATTGAGGTAACGCTGGGCGAATCGCCGGTGAACTAAACGGTCGGAGGCACCTTGGAGCCGTACTCCGCATAAAAGTGGACCACCGGATGCGGCCGGAATACCAGAAGGGGACCTGAACAGCTGAGCTGTCCGGGTCCCCTTCGGTGTTCCACATGGAGCGGCAGGCCGCTCCGGTCCTTCAAGACGCGGGTGTGTTCAGGCCCGCGGCCTTGGAGCCTTTACTTCGAGGCGAGGCGGGCGCCTTCCACGAGCGTTTCGAGCTTCGCCCAGGCGATAGACGGGTAGATGCGCCCGCCCAGGCCACAATCGGTCGAGGCGATCACGCGTTCGGCACCCACCAGCGAGGTGAAATGCTCGATGCGCTGCGCCACCAGCTCGGGATGCTCCACCACATTCGTGGAGTGGGAAACGACGCCCGGGATGAGTACCTTGTCATCCGGCAGGGCAATATCTTCCCAAATCTTCCATTCGTGAGCGTGGCGGGCATTGCCCGCTTCGAAAGTCAGGCCCTGCGCATTCGCCTTCAAACACAGATCCACGATATCCCGGAAGGGAATATCAGTGGTGTGGGGGCCGTGCCAGGAACCCCAGCACACGTGCAGACGCACGAGTTCCGGGTCGATACCTTCCAGCGCGTAGTTGATCGCTTCAATACGGCGAGCCACCCAGGTGCGGTAATCGGCAACCGCCGGTTCCGGATTGACCTGGTCCCAGCCTTCAGCCAGCGAGGGATCATCGATCTGGACGGTCAGGCCGGCATCGGTGATGATCTTGTATTCCTCGTGGAGGGCATCGGCCATCGCGGTGAGGACTTCATCTTCCGACTTGTAATGCGTATTGGAAATACGCGCTGCGGACCCGGGAGAAAGCGCCGCGATAAACCCGGAGGAAGCATCAAGCCCATTGGCCTTGAGTGCCTTGAGGGTAAGATCGACGTCGCGCTGGGTTTGTTCGGTACCGATGTAGGTCACGGGGCCGGTGATGGTGGGCATGGCCACTTCCTGGCGCTTGGCCTGGTGAATTCCCGATTCCGGATCCGTGTAGGCGTCCTTGAAGCGCTGCCAATCACGGCGCTGATCGAAGGGGACGAGCTCAACCGCTCCCCCACCCGCGGTGGCAGCCGCGTGGAATTCGTTATCCGTAAATTCCAGCCCGCCCAGGCGCGAGAAGGAGTACCACCACCAGGAACCGTAATTGGTTACTTCGGTCATGACGTGGCCGTATTCGCCGTCGTTAATAATATCGAGGCCGATGTCCTTCTGCCGCGCAACAACGCCGGCAACTTCCGCGTCGAGCTTTTCTTTGAATTCAGCCTCGCCAATCTGGCCGTTCTGGTGTGCTTCGTTGGTCGCGCGCAGCGAATCGGTGCGCGGAAGGGAGCCGACATGAGTGGTCTTGATCTTCGTCATTATAAAGTCCTTTGTACTGGGTGTGGTGATGGAGATCGGTCCGACTTAGCGTATCCCATCAACGATACGACGCCGCAGCGGCGGGTGCTCAGTGAGACGTAACGGACCGGGGCGAGATGTCCTCGCGCGCGGAATCGCCCGAAGGCCAAGTGGAATCCGCGCTAGCCCAGCATTCGCATTCGGGCGGCGGGCATCGTCATGGCAGAGCGAGGATCAGTGAGAACCATGGTGCATCCTTTCCGTCCGAATCGGAGCGCCGGGGCCGTGCCGCCGGCGTTTCTTTGAGGTAGTGCCCCTTGTGGGCGCCTACCTCCAGTAGCCTAGAGGGAATTATTAAGCCACGTCAACTTGTTGCCCACTAGGGTAAATAGACAGAAATGGTTGCTAATACCCGGACTTTCCCTTGCTATACCAACAGAAAGTCCGGGTTATTGAGCTTTTCGACCTCAATAACCTTGCATGCTTGACAA
>NZ_JARBHJ010000039.1 GCF_028864145.1 Actinotignum schaalii
GCATTTCCCATTCTTCTTCTACCGTGAGCCCTCGGCCCCTGACCTACAGATTAAGGACACGGACCTGGATGAAAACCAGGTGCGCGAGGCTAAACTCTTGTGGGTATCCGGGACCGGCCTGTGTGAAGAACCCTCTTACTCCACCCACATGAGCGCGCTTGACATGCGTGGGCGTAAAGACCACACCGTTTTCGATATGGACTGGCGTCCAATGTTTTGGGAATCGGTTGATCTAGCACGCCAGCGGTATGCGAAAGTCCTCGACTATGCGACAGTCGCGGTGGGTAACGTGGAAGAGTGTGAAATCGCGGTCGGGGAAACCGATCCACACCGGGCCGCAACAGCACTACTGGAACGCGGAGTACAAATCGCTGTAGTCAAGCAAGGCAGTAAGGGCACCCTCGCGAAATCGAGTACGGAAGAATTCTTCATTCCCGCGATGAATACCACCGTGGTTAACGGGGCTGGTGCCGGGGATGCTTTCGGTGGGTCCCTTGTTCACGGACTCTTACAGGGCTGGAGCCTTGAGAAAACGATCCGGTATGCCAACACTGCCGGCGCGATCGTCACCTCGCGTATCGAATGCTCCACCGCTATGCCCACCCAGGATGAAATCGAGCGCGTGCTGGCCGCGAATCATACTGACGCGCTACTCGAGACACCTCAATCAGCAGAAAGCAACCAGTAACCATGGATATTGCCAGGCTTATTGCAGGACGGCGTTGCCCGGGTTCTGCTCACAAAGCCTTGCTCAAACGCGAGCAACCCGCCACCCTGCTACCCAACGGGAAATTCCTTATTATGGCCGCGGATCACCCAGCCCGGGGCGCATTCGCCGCCGGCCCTAATCCGCGTGCTATGGAAGACCGTTTCGATCTACTCCAGCGCCTGTGTGACGCGCTTGCCGTGCCCGGGGTTTCCGGACTGTTAGGAACAGCCGACATTATTGAAGACCTCGCGCTGCTCGGAGTCTTGGATGGCAAATGGGTTTACGGGTCGATGAATCGTGCAGGACTGGCCGGCGCGGCCTGGGAACTGGATGACCGTATCACGGGCTATACCGCTAGAGGAGTAGCCAAAGCAGGCCTGCAAGGCGGGAAAATCCTTCTCCGTATTGCCTACGACGAAACAGAAACCGTGAGCACTTTGGAGATGGCCGGGAAAGTAGTCACCGACCTTTCCCGACGCCAACGCATTGCTATGGTCGAACCCTTCATATCACGGCGCGAAGACAAACAGGTAGTCAATGATGTGTCTACCGATGCCGTTACCCGCTCGATAGCAATCGCTTCAGGTTTGGGGAGCAACAGTGCCTACACGGTACTTAAACTCCCCGACACTCCCGACCTGGAACGCTTCGCAAGGGCGACTACCCTACCCATCGTTATCCTCGGCGGGGAAGTCAGCAATGATGCTGCCAAAACCCTCCACAGGTGGGCTCTCCTCTTGGAGATCCCCAACGTGATCGGCCTGGTCATTGGCCGGTCATTGCTCTATCCACAATCGGGCGACGTTCAAGGCGCCGTGGCCAACGCCGCCCAGCTCCTCTCCTAAAGAGGCTCATATATTGAAGGAGCACTCATGACTCTGACAACAGGAGGTCTCCTCGGTGTCGCTCTAGCAGCGATCGCCGTTTTACTCTTCCTTATTATCGTATTCAAAGTCAACGCTACAGTCGCACTGATTCTGGTATCAGCCCTGACTGCTATTGCTACCGGGGTCCCAGTCAGCGAGCTATTCGATATGCTCTTGACCGGTTTCTCGGGCACCGTTGGCAAACTCGCTCTCATCATCGGGTTCGGAGCAATTATTGGACGCATGCTTGAACAATCCGGGGGCGCTGAAGTACTCGCCCAAACCCTGCTGCGTTGGTTTGGGGAAAAACGAGCACCTTTAGCACTCTCGGTAGCTTCACTCTTGTTCGGCTTCCCAATTTTCTTCGACGCCGGACTCATTGTCATGTTCCCGATCATCTTCTCCGTTGCCCGCCGCCTGGGCGGACCAGTACTCTTGTATGCCTTGCCGGCAGCTGGAGCGTTCCAGGTCATGCACGGACTCATGCCGCCCCATCCCGGCCCGGTGGCCGCGGCTACCACGATGAACATTAATATCGGGACCGTGCTCCTGGTCGGTCTAATCGTTGCGATTCCCACGTGGTATCTAGCCGGTTACCGCTTCGCGTTATGGCTCTCGAAGAGGTTCGATGTTCCCATCCCCAACGTTTTGGGATCTAAAGAATCTGGGCGTGAACTACCCGGGAAAGAGCCCGGCTTCGCAACCGTTCTCTTTATTCTCATGCTCCCGATCCTGTTGATTACCGGTAACACGGTGACTAGTACTTTGCAGTCAGCTGGTATCATCCCAGAACACGCGGCGTGGGCAAGCGCCCTGAAATTCTTCGGTGAAACCGCGGTAGCCCTGTTCGTTACCGCTCTGGTTGCATCAATCATTTTGGGTTATGTACGTAAAGTACCCTGGAAGAATATCGACAAGATCAACGACGCTGGGTTCAAGTCCGTGGCAGCGATCGTCATGGTGGCCGGTGCTGGCGGTATGTTCGGGTCCGTGTTACGTGAAACCGGTATTGGTACCGCGCTTGCTAACACGCTAGCTGATCTTGGTATTCCCCTGCTCCTGGCTGCCTACCTTATCTCCCTGGCACTACGAGTCGCACAAGGCTCAGCAACTGTGGCCATCCAGACCACCGCAGCCTTGCTAGCAGCAACTGTGGCGGGGGCCGGACTCAATGACATCCAAACCGCGCTCGTTGTCGTGGCAATGGGAGCAGGATCGTTCTTCGCTTCCCACGTCAACGATTCCGGGTTCTGGCTAGTAGGCGGTTTCCTCCAGGTAGATACGAAAACTAATTTGAAGATGTGGACCACGTTCACCTCGGTCATATCCCTCGTATCCTTCGGTTTCTGCACCCTGGTCTACGTAATCGTCTAGAACACTCCTACTCCTGCGGCCTGCGGGTACGCGCCCTGTGGGATCCATATTGGATCTTCCTCAGGCGCGTACCCGCAGGTTCAGCTAGATGTTGAGCGTGACGATCACATCTCAATCGCTACGGAGTGCGGTCGGTATCCAGGTAAGCCGCGCGCATTAGTTCCCACTGCCCATCTCTCGGATTGCCTGGGTGATAACTTCGGGATCTTCGTCGTAATCGCCCATGGCATAGGAATCTGCCATGAGAGCATCGAGAGCTTCACGAGTTTGCTGCCACTGCTTTTCTCGATAATTCAGTACATCCGAGAGCCAGAGCCGGCGGTGGGTGGTAATTTTCCGAAACGGTAGTGCGCCGTCTTCGCATAGCTTCACCACGGTCGGGCGGGTCATATTCAACAGATCGGCAGATTCCTGAGTGGAGATTTCCCTATCTCCATCAGGTTCTTCCTGCACGGCCATCGAAATTTGCGCGCGCAGCGGGGTGGAACTTCTACAGCAATACCGTCAAAAACCAATTCGATCCTGCGTGACTTAGCGAGAAGCCGACGGATTCGATCCATGATCTCCGGATCAATCTGCGCGATTTTGTCATCATGTGAAACAGTTGTCATATCACACCTCCTTTTCGTTTCTTTCGTTTCCTGTGTAGCGGACCTCCCTTGGTGTTGGAAGACTGTATTTCCGCAAAGCCGCACCGGGCCGCGCGTGAAGAGGAAGCCCGCATTAGCCCAGGGGAGAAACCCGCATCGCACTCGCCTTGGCCAAGCCGCTACGATAGGGCACATGGCTCAAGTTCCGGTGTCCGCTATTCATCCTGTTGCCCCTGACCACCTGGGCGCCGTCGCCCTTTTTAGTGCGCCGATTGACGTGCGCGCGGCGCTGGAACGAGTGGAAGTGGACGGCCAGACCCTCGATGTCCACCTGGATGAACTCCCCGGCGGGCAGGTGTTCAATTTTCTGGCCAGTGGCGTGACTGTGCTGCTCACGCCCGTCTCCGGGCCGGCCGCGCTCGAGGGTGCCACCCCGCCGCACGCTTTCCACATTATGATGACGTTTTTCTCCGATATGGCGCGCTCCGGGGAGGACATGCCCGACCCGGTGAGCGACGAGTTCGCGGCGCGGCGTCGTACCTCTATGCACACGCTGCACCGGGTGTACACGGCCGTGATCCGCTCGCTCATGGGCGAGGAAGCCGCGGTGGGCGTGGCGCGCCCCGAGTTGGGCATCATCTACCCCGCCGATGTGGTGACCGGTTATCGGATCGACGCCGCAGACCCGTTCCTACTGTGGATTTACGTGCCGATGCGCGCCGGCGAGCTAGTATCCGGGCGCACCGTGGGCCTGCCGCTTTTCGGGCACCTTGACCTCGAGGTGAAGGATAGTCACCGCCCGCGCGAGGCCGTGTACGAACTGCTCGCGAACACCGCCGGATATATTATTTCCGACGGCGCAACCCTCATGCCAGGGCAAACTCTGGGCACCGCTGCGGATGAGTCCATCGCCATCGCCCAGGGCCGCGACGGCGACACCCCCACGCTGCGGTTGCTTTACTAGTTCTCCCCGAAATAGGGCGCGATTCTGCGATTGAACACATCCAAATTCGCGGTGTAGTTCGGGAACGCCAGGGCAAGATTCTCCGGTGTTTGCGCATGAACTAATACTGTGTCGCGAGTTTGTCCAAATACATCATTTTCTTCGCGGTCATTGTAGGCGCGTACGGCATCCGCGAGGGCCGAGTGTGGAAAAGGCTCCGCCCGCAGGCTCTGGGCTTCCTGGTCGTATTCGAGGACGTACAAGCTTGTGCCTTCTCCACCTGCGGTGGGTGCTGGGATGAAGTTCTGATAGCTGCTGGCGGATGAGTTGGCAAGATCGTGGAAGAGGGCGCGGTACTTTTCGGATGCTCTCAATTCTGCGAGGAGTTCATTTTTATCGGAGGACATTCCGGGTGGAACGGGTTGATTCTCCGAGAGGGCGAAAAGTGCGGAGACAATCTGGAAGAACCTGCGATTGGTCTTTTCGGATTCGTCCATGGTGGCAGCGATGGCGGGGTTTTTGTAATTCCGTTCGTACATGGATCCAGCAGCCTCAAGAGCTGTGGCCCACGCGTGTTGAAGGAATGTCCTGACCTGAATCTCAACTCGGTATCCGGTGGGTGTTGGGGGTGTCAGAGTAATCAGGTGGTACGACCTGTATCCACTACGTTGCGGCGTTCGAATATAGTCCTTCACCCCGCTTTCGGGTTTGAGGTCCATCTTCTTGGATAGGTTGGTGACAATATTGAAAACATCATCGCAGCTATTCGTGATGATGCGGCAGCCACCGATGTCGTCCATGGCCCCTAGGCGAAAGTCGTTCTTCGAACGACTTAGCTTTGCTACGATGGAGCTTATTCGCTTGAGTCGGAAAGTGACAAGGGTGCCAGGGATATCTGTGGTAATATCCCGGGCCACAGCAAAAGCGTTGAGGGTTGGCTCCAGATGTTGGGAACGCCAGTTTTGGACGGTAACAAGCGCATTCGCGGAAATCTGGTCTTCTTGACAGCGAACCTCAGCATCTTCAGGATGCTCAGTGTAGAGCTTCGTCAAGACCCTGCCGGCGCTTGTTGCAGCGGACTTGGAGATTGTGGGGCGCGGGCTTTCGTCCATGCTAGAATTATAACCAAATTGCCGGTTCGAATACGTGACATGAGGAGGTGCGGGATGACGAATGTCGAAGATATTGCCGGGCGTATTCTTGAGTGCTGCGGGCGGATGACCACCATGAAATTGCAAAAACTCACCTTCTACTGCCAGGCCGCTTATCTCGGCGAAACTGGCCAGCCTCTTTTTGACGGAGACTTTCAAGCGTGGGTGAACGGTCCGGTATCACCAGATCTCTTCGCTCAGCACCGGCGCAAGTTTTTCATTAACCCGGGCGAGCTGCGCAGTCGGGGTGAAGGGCTTTCTGATCGGCAGCGGGGCGTTGTTGATGCCGTCTGCGCGAAGTTGGGCGAGTTGAATCCAAACGAGTTGGTTGAGAAAACTCATCGCGAAGCTCCGTGGCGGGAAGCCCGCAAGGACTGTGATACCGAAACTCGTTCAACCGTGGTTATTCCTCGAGCTGCTATTGAGGAGTACTACCGGGCCAATTCGGTTCTATAGGTGGGGGCATAGGAAAAGGAGGAGCGGTAGCACCCCTCCTTTACTTATGACTCCACGGGCGTTCGGGATTCTGACCGCGCAGAACAGGAGTATGAATTAGTAAATCCAATCCCCGCTCTGGGTGAAGATGAAATCGTCACCGGGGTACTTGCTGAGCTTCACGCAGCCGATAATGAACTCCACCAGCGCCCAAATGCCGATAGTGAGCCAGTTAAACAGAATCATGCAGATTCCGATACCTACCTGACCGCGCAGGAAACGGTGGACGCCGAAGCCGCCCAGGAAGAAAGCAAGGAGCACGTAAACGATCTTGTTGACCGTGCGGAATTGCGGCTCTTGGTAGTAAGCGGGCGGGGCTGTGGGATACGCCTCCGGAGCGGTGGGGTACGGCTGTCCCGGCCCCTGATACGGCTGCCCCGGAAGTGGATACTGCTGGTTCTGTTGCGGTCCCCGCTGCGGGTACGGTTCAAAAGCGCTCATTGATCCAATCTTTCCTTGCGCCCGGTATGTCACGAGCTCCTGCCGAAAAGTATAGCTGGCAGGCGCGTGAGCTGGGCTGCTATGAGCTGTGAGGAAACGCCCGGCACCTGGTGAGGAAACGCCCGGCCCCGTAAAAGCAATAGCTGCGAGGCCTCAAAAGCGGCGACCGCGAATACGCAAGACTGATAATGAAAAGCCCGCAATAGTGATATCCAAACTCCCGCAATAGTGACAATGGCGCGAGAAACGGCTAGTCTCACAGCATGGCTTATATTCGGCGCGCGGTTGATACAGTGCTGCAACAAGACCTGGAAATCATGGGTGGCGTGGTGATTGAAGGTGCGCGCGGCTGCGGTAAAACCGAAACGGGTATATTCCACGCACACTCAGAATTTCGCGTAGACCAGGCTTCCAACCAGCGCCTTGCGGAACTCAATCCCCAGGGAGTTCTGGAAGGTGATATTCCCCGGCTCGTTGACGAGTGGCAGCTCGCCCCGATCCTGTGGAACGAGATCCGCCACGAAATCGATGCGCGGCGCGCCCCGGGCCAGTTCATTTTATCGGGTTCGGCCACTCCGGCAGATTCGATTACCCGCCACACCGGGGCCGGCCGGCTCTCCCGGGTGCGCATGCGCCCGATGGCCCTGGGCGAAGCGTATCCGCGGGAAGACCGCATCACCCTGAACGAGCTACGTACCACCACAAACGTGCGCTACGTACCCGGGGCCCTCAGCTACCCCGAACTCGCTACCGAAGCGGTGCGAGGCGGCTGGCCCTTCCTTGTCTCCTCGCGAAATCCTGCCTTTATCCGATTCGTCCACAACTACGTGGACAATATCGCGCATGCGGACCTCGCGCAGGTGGACGCCCGCTTCGACCCGGAACGGGTGCGGCGCCTGCTGCGCTCCCTCGCTCGTAATATCGCGAGCGAAACCGCGGCCACCACCCTCTCCCAAGATATTTCCGCGGACGGCGGCCAGCTCTCCCCACAAAGCGTACGAAGCTACCTCGATGCACTTACCCGGATTTTCATCGTTGAGAAGCTCCCGCCCTGGAGCGGATCCTTGCGATCGAAAACCCGGCTCCGCAAACAGGCGAAACTGCATTTCTGCGATCCCTCCCTGGCGCTCGCGGCCCTCCGCGCAACCCCGGAAGAACTCGCGAATGACCCCGACTATTTCGGCCAGATCTTCGAATCGATGGCGGTCCGGGACATCCGCACCTACGCGGAGCAGATCGATGCCACCTGTTTCGGTTACCGTGATGAGAGCGGCCTGGAAGTAGACATTCTGCTGGAGTTCAGCGATGGTCACTGGGCAGGCATCGAAGTGAAACTCGGCGAATCGGATCGCGCCGTGAGCGCAGGGGAGCGCAATCTACTCCGGTTGCGTGACGCCCGCATGGTGAAAGCCCCGGATTTCCTGGCGGTGGTGACCGGCGGCCGCACCGCATTCACGTTGCCAAGCGGCGTCCATGTTCTTCCCCTGAGTACCATGGGGCCGTTACTTACATAGTGATATCTACTCGTACCGTAGGGATACGTAATACATGCGCCGACAATCCTTCCGCACGGGACGGAACTGCCTCGTTTTCGCGATGCGGTTGCAAGAATCGAGAAAACGGGGCAGTTGGCGGGACGCTTATGTCAGCTGCGGTTATATGAGCAGCTGGTTGCGCTAATGATCGCGCCGGGAGCGCCGGATAACAAGTACCAGGCCCATGCTCAGCAATGCGAGGGCAGCACACCCGCCAGCGGCACCGGATGCGCCGGTGGATACCAGCCGCTTCTCATCAGCCGGCTTGCTGGGCGTTGGCGTAGGAGTTGGTGTGGCGGTAGTGCTCGGCGTTGGCGTTGGCGTTGCGGGCGGCGTACTCGGCGGTGCGGTCGGCGTTGGAGTGGGCTCCGGCGTTGAAGTTTCGCTTGGCGTCGGTTCCGGCGTGGGCGTCCCGCTGGGAGTAGGCGTCGGTTCCGGCGTGGGCGTCCCGCTGGGCGTGGGAGTAGGAGTAGGCGTCGGAGTTGCCGTGGCCGTCGGCGTGGGCTCCGGAGTCACCGGAGGAACCGGCGGCTCAGGAGGCGTAGGAGGCACATACACATTCGTGAATTCGACGACTCGCGCATGCGGATGCGCCCCGGCGCTCTCCTTGCGCTCCACCCGGAAATGCCCGGCCAGGCCCTCGGGGAGTTTCTCCGTCACCCGATAGGTCAGCGCGGTGCGCTCGGCCGGAGCTTTGGCTAGTTCCTCAGGCGTATACATCGGCAATTTCTCCAGCTCAAACTGGAAATTCTTGCCCTCGCCGCGCACCACACTCTTGGCTTTGAGATAGGTGCGCGCCGGAACCGTGGCGATCTTCGTCTCGCCCTGCCAGCTTTCCACCTCGAAATTATCGAGATACGTATCCGGATCCACCCCGGCAATGAGATCCCCACCGCCGGTCCACTGCTTCTTCACCAGCACATCCAGGAAAGGCACGATCTCTACTTCATCGCCCGGGATGATATTGCGCAGCGGCGTCGTACCAAATTCACGCACCTGCGCACGGAAGGTGACCTCCACGTTTTTCTCGGGCCGGTACGAGGTCCGCGTGGTGAAATCAAAATTCGTCACGTGCGCGGCATCGCGATCTTCCAGAATCACACGGCGAGTTTCCGGATCGTAACGCACCGCGTAATTCGCGGTGGCCTCACCATCTTCGCGGACCTGCGCGCTGCCTTCCACGTAAGCGAAGCGTTCGTCCAGCTCATCGACCAGGGTCACGTTATTTTTGATACCGAAATCGACGTACTTACCGTATTTCATAATGAGCCGATGATCGCCGGGGATCTTCCCCGCGATCTTAAATTCGACGGCGTCCCCGAGACTCGCGTGGCTGCGCTTCACCTCAGCTTGCGGCTGCTTTTGCACAATTGTTTTGGTGAACGACGGCGCCTTGGGAATAAACATGCGCAAGGGAGTTTTGAATCCGAGGAGCGCCGTGGCCTCCGGGGTGTTATCGAAGCGGGCATCGTTACCGCCGTCAGGATTAATCCAAGTTTCCGCATCCGGGCTGCTGCTCGTCAAGCCGAGCACCTGCAAGCGGCCTGTTTCCGTGAGCCGGAAATGCTGTGCACGCTCCAGGTCGAAACCGCTCTTAAAACGTTCCGGGGCGCTGATAATACGCACCTGGTAGTCCCCGGGCAGCACCTTGGTGAAGAGGTAACGCGGCGCCATGTCCGGTTCTTCAACTGAGGTATCAACTAGCTCACCGGCCGTGTTATACAGCCCGAGCTCAAAGCCGGACTTCGCGTGGCGTACCCCGAACTCACCAAAAGTAACTTTCTCGATATCCGAAACCGTGAAGTACACTCGCTTGCTCAGGGTGACCCGCAGGGTGGAGGTGGCCGGGTCGTAACTCTGCTTTGCTATTGCGTAGTAGGGATAAGCCTCCGGGAGCTCGGGAAGTGATAGCCGCGCACCTTCCGGAAGGTTCGGCACCGTGATATCCGTGGTGAAATCACCGCGGCCCGCGGGAATTGCGAGCTGCGGGGCGGCATGAGGATTGGCCCGGCCATTCACCTCAAATGCCCAGCGGGCGTTTTTCCCGAGCACGTCAAAGGGGCGCTCAATAACCACGTGGAAGGTGGCGGTGCTCAGCTTCACTTCCCGCACACGCACCGTGAATTCTCCGGTATCACTGGATTCCACCGCGGTCACTTCATAGGTTTTTTCGGTGCCGCCATCGCGAACCGTGAGCGGATCCATCGGCTTATTCGGATCCGGGCGCAGCGGGGGCGTGGTGAATTGGCCAGCGTCGTCGTATACAGCGTTTTGTGTGAAATAGAAGCCCTGCGCATCGCGCTTAACGATCTGGCTGATCGAGTGGGGCCCATCCAAGGTGGGCAGCGCGAAGCGGTCAATAGTTCCGGTGACGGGAGTGCCGTTCGCGTCCACGAGGCTCACGGAATAGCGCCGTTCAATATTTTCCCGGAGCACCACATCAACGCGCAGATCCCCCGATTCTGTTTGCGTGATCGGGACCCGCACGGTGTCACTGATCGTGCGGCCGAGCCACCCACCGGGAGCACGCAAGGTGTAGGGCAGGGTTTGGCCCGCGGTGTAGCCATCCGGTTCCACCGCGAATTCCACTTCGTAACGGCTCAGGCCATTGGCCAGGGGCGTGGTGGACTTGACGTCTTCGGGAGCGATTTCCCATTCCCCGGCGCTCCACCCGGTTCCTTCCTCAAGTTTGAGGGATGTTATGTCCTGCCGCGTATAAATAGTGGCGTGCAAGACGAGCGCGGTGGGGGCGGGCGGAGCCGCGGGATCCGGTGCCGCGTAGGCCTGTGGGAGCACGAGGGCGAGCACCGCGAGGAGCACCGTTAGGATCAGGGGTTTCTTCTTCGAAGGCATATTTCTTCCAGACAGCGCAGTCGGTATAGGGAATACCTATATGGAAATTATCTAAGAAAATGCTAGCACTCGGACAGTAATTAGATTCAGGAATTAAGGCGCTTCGTGCCCCACAATATCCCGCTATAATCATGACCGTCCGTGCGGTGGCAGAGCCGGACACCATAACCATATTTTCTCAACACGCATGGAAAGGTCACGATGAGCTCGCAGTCCACCGCGCCGCACGGCGCCAGCACGCACCCAACTACTCCCCGCTTCGCGGACGTCGCCCGCTCCCACCTCTTCGTGTACGTGGCGGTTTTCTTCGTCTCCTTCCTCCTCATTTCCAATATCGGCGCCACGAAGCTCATCACCCTGAATATCGGCGGTCTTGATCTGTATTTCGACGGCGGCGCGATGCTCTTCCCGCTCACCTACATCATCGGTGACCTTCTTTCGGAGGTTTACGGTTTCAAAGTCGCCTCCCGCACGATCATCCTCGCTTTCGGGGTGCAGATCCTGGCCTCCTGCTGTTTCTGGCTGGTGCAGATCGCCCCGCCCGCCCCGGATTACGCCAACCAGGAAGCTTTCGAAGCGGTGCTCGGCGTGGTGCCGCGCTTCGTAGCGGCCTCCGTTTTCGGATTCCTCTTCGGGCAGCTCTCCAATTCCTACGTGCTGGTCTGGATTAAGCGCCGCTTCGGGGAACGCGCCCTGTGGGTGCGCCTCATTTCCTCCACCATCGTGGGCGAATTGCTGGATACCATTATTTTCTGCTTCGTGGCCTGGGGTGCGGATATCGCGGCCGGCAATGTCGAATTCTGGTCCATCGTCAACCTCTCCCTGGTGGGCTGGCTTTATAAAGTCGGTATCGAAGTGGTGTTCCTCCCCCTGACCTACGCCGTGGTTGGTGTGGTCAAACGCCACGAAGGCTTACGATAGGCAGCGGGCCGGTGGCGGCGTCGTCGTACCGAAAAGGCCGCACACAAAACCGCACCGCAACAGAAAGGTGAGAGCGTGACAACAGGATTTACGATCGGGACGCGCCTGGACGCGCGCGTGGGTGACCTCACCGGGCGGCCGTTGGGACGCACCGGCGTTATCCACACCCCGCATGGCGATATCGCCACCCCGGCGTTTATTCCCGTCGGCACGAAAGCCACTGTCAAAACGCTCACGCCCGAGCAGGTGCACGGTATCGGCGCGCAGGCCGTGCTCGCCAACGCCTACCACCTCTACCTGCAACCCGGCCCGGAGATCCTGGACGCCGCCGGCGGCCTATCCGCCTTCATGAACTGGAACGGGCCGACCTACACGGATTCGGGCGGGTTCCAGGTGCTCTCGCTCGGCTCCGGCTTCAAGAAAGTGCTCACCAACGAGTACGCCGGGAAAAACGCCGGGCGCGCGGATACCGAACTGGCGCGCGATAAAGAGCGCCTCGCGAATGTGGACGACGACGGCGTATGGTTCCGTTCCCACCTCAACGGCTCGCGCCACCGCTTCACCCCGGAGGTGTCCATGGGGATCCAACACCAGCTCGGCGCCGATATTATGTTCGCCTTCGACGAGCTCACCACCCTCCTCAACTCCCGGGCCTACCAGGAAAAAAGCCTGGAACGCACCCGCCGCTGGGCCGAACGCTGCCTGGCTGAACACCGCCGCCTCACCATTGAACGCGCGGACAAACCCTACCAGCAGCTTTTCGGCGTGATCCAGGGCGCGCAGTACGAGGACCTGCGCCGCAAAGCCGCGCGGGACCTCGGGTCCATGTGCGTGGACGGGCAGGAATTCGACGGCTTCGGGATCGGCGGGGCCCTGGAAAAGGAGAAGCTCGGAACCATCTGCGCCTGGGTGAGCGAGGAACTACCCGAAACGAAAGCCCGCCACCTCCTCGGGATTTCCGAACCGGATGATTTCTTCGCCGCTATCGAAGCCGGCGCGGATACCTTCGATTGCGTCAACCCTTCCCGGGTGGCGCGCAATGCCGCGATCTATTCACCCGACGGGCGTTTCAACGTGACCCGCGCCCAGTTCCGCACCGATTTCGGGCCGCTGGTGCCCGAGTGCGAGTGCTACACCTGCCAAAACTATTCGCGCGCCTACCTCAATCACCTTTTCAAGGCGAAAGAAGCGCTGGCGGCCACGCTTGCCACCATCCACAATGAGTACTTCACCGTGCACCTCGTGGACACCATCCGCGCGGCCATCGAATCCGGGGATTACGCGGCCTGCAAAGAAGAAACGCTCGGACGTTTCTACCGCGGCCAGTGGGGGCGCGCCTAGCTGGAGCGCCTAAAACGCGCGGTGCGCCGCTTCGCTCAGCTTCTGGAAGGTTTCCGGATCGGGGAATCCGGACACTTCGTAGCGCGGCGGCCACACGTTCTCGAGAGGCTTGAAGCCCTCGGGCCACACATCGCGGGCCACATCCAGGCGAATGGTGATATTGGCGGCTTCGGGATCGGCGTCGTCAAGGTAATTAATGAAATCTGCAACCGCAGGGATGGATCCGTAGCGATCCGAGCGGCGCCACTGCGTCAGGCTCACCGCGCCTTCGTCCAGGTCATGCACCTCGTAGAGGGCCACGTGGCCCATCTCTTCCGGCCAGCGCGAGAGGAATTCCTGCTGGTGATCGTACATGCGCCCGCGGAAGGTGGTGCGCAGATTCGCCAGTGGTGCGTAGGCCGGGTGATCCGGCATAGGAATCCATTCCATCCAGCCGTCCGCGGCCACGGTGTGGGGGAGCGGGTAGATAGCGTCGTCGATATCGTAATCCTGGAGCAAACGGTTGAAGAGCGCGGGAAGTTCCGGATCATCCGCCAGCACCACGAACAGGCGCGAACGCGAAGCCGGCACGAAAAGCGGCAGCGCGCCGTGATATTGCTTGCTGATGGAGTACGCCACCTGCTGGACCAGATCCACATCCGCGAACCAGGAACTCTGGTAGTTATTCGGCTCGGTAAAAGCCAGCACCCGCGCACCCGCGTAGAGCATGACGGCCAGCTCCAGGGCCGCGTAGCCCGATTGCGCGTTCAGGCCGCGCAGTGATTCCACCGCGTGCCCGAAGATCGGACCCAGATCATCCGTTCCCGGAATCAGATCCAGGTCCGAGAAATACAGCGGAATGATGTTATCCGGGGTGTCGCGCGCCAGGCCCACGCCAACGAAATCCGTGAGCGGCAGGTAGATAAAGGAATCATCCTCGCGCCGGTTGACGCGCGTGAAATAGTCCGCGGCGCGCACAATCGGCATAATCGGCCCCTCGGTGTCATCCTGTTCCTCCGAGAGCTCCGCGAGCGCGGGATCGTGGTGCGGGAAGCCGGGGTCACTCGGATCCATGGTTCCGAAGAATTGCGCGAAGATATCCCGCCAGGACAGGTTTTTCTGGCCGCGGCCCGGAGGCGTACCGGGCATTTCGGGCGCGTTGCTTCCCGTTGGCGCCCCGGTTCCGGTAGCGCTTGCGCTGCTTTCCGCTCCGTTGTGGGGCGACGCCGCTCCCGGCTGGGTGGACCCGGCCGCGCCCTCGGTAACCTGCGGGGTGGTGGCCCCGGATACGCCGATAGTAATGAGGCGGTTGAGAAGTTCGCGCCGGCGTTCTTCGGGAGCATCCGGATCGATCATCTCAAAGGGGCGGAAGCGGAACGTGCGTCCGTCCGGGAGCAGAACATCCAGCCAGGGCCCGTCGGAATTAACCAGCGCGCTGTCAAGTTCAGGGTGAGCGGTGGCGACCTCGAGGGCCCAATTCATGAGCGACATACCTCTATTCTGGCAGAAAGTGGCGCAGGCCGCTTGCCGGGCGCGGTATCCTTGCAAGCAGAGATGTGACTCATGGAACCAGGTCGAGGAGGAGCCATGCCGTCCTATTCTTATCCCGGTGATGGGCTGCTGGCCTGCGTGCCCGGCCTGGCGGTGTTCACGCCCGCGCTACCCGCGGATCCGGCCGCGATATGGGAAACAGTGCGTGCCGGCCATGATTTCCCCACTCTTCTCACCCATCTGTGGTCCGCGCTGGGCGCGGATTTCGCGTTGTTCTACGCCGACGGCCCGCTGCTGCGGGTTGCCGCCCACGGCCTCATTGTTCGCGATGCCACCGGCCGCGCGGTCGCGGATGGCAGTAACGCCCTGACCTGGCAGGAAGCCGCCACTACCCAGGACACCACGGTCACCGTGGGGAACGTTGGCGCTGCGGGTGCGGAAAATGCTGCTCGTGGTGGGAACGACGGCGCAGTCGGGTGCGCTGGGGCACCCGGGAACGACGGCGCAGCTCCCGCACCGGGCCCGGCCCTCCCCTTGGAACGCGGTATGGCCCGCGCCGGAGGCGCTCGCATCAGCCTCAGCCCGGTTTTGAGCGGCCGGCCGGCGGCCCCGGTTGAGCGCCCGGCAGCTCTGCCCGCTGATCGCCCGGCGGTTCCGGAGCCTCCGGTACCGCCAGCACCCCCGCTGCCTCCGGCGGCGCCGGTGGCAGAGAGCGCCCCGGTGCCCAGCTATGCCGCGGCCACCGAAGCTTACCCGGTACAGAGCACCGAGCCCTATCCTTCCTCCGGTATACCGGCCCCGCTCCCGGCGATTGAATTGCGCTTCTCCTTCGGGGAAAACGTTATGCTGGGCGGGGTGAGCCCGGCTCTCAAAAATATTATTATGGGGCGCCGCCCGCTCCTCGATGCCGCGGGCGCGGGCGCGGATCCGGCTGCCACCCAGCTCCTCCCGGTTCCCTCCCCGCGTCAGGAAATTTCACGCACCCACTGCGAGGTTGCGGTGGAGACTGGCGGCGCATTCCTGCGGGACTGCCATTCCAATAACGGCACCTACCTCAGGCACGGAGATGGCCCGCTGCGCCGCATCGAGCCGGGTCACGCGGTCCGCCTGGAGGATGGTGACCTGGTAGATATGGGTGACGGCGCCAGCTTCACGGTTCATTACCGCAGCTAGCGCCGCCGCACCACGTAGACCAACTCTCCTGCTTAGCTATTTCCGGTACAGCGTTTTGCGCTGGTAGTGCGGTTCGCTCGTGACATTCACGCCGAGGGAACGGAAAATACCATCGTCTACGGAGCCGAGGATCGTGGTGGTATGAACATCGCAATTCTGCAGATCCTTGAGCTTGCTCAGCGCCGCTGCCGCGGTGGGATCGGAGGCGGCGGAAACCGAGAGCGCAATAAGCACCTCATCGGTGTGCAGGCGCGGATTACGCGAGCCCAGGTGCTCCGTCTTAAGGGTCTGGATCGGAGTGATAGCTTCCGGAGCCAGCAGCTTCACCGAATCGTCAATACCGGCTAGCACCTTGAGCGCGTTAAGCAGCACCGCGGCGGAACAGCCCAGCAGTTCCGAGGTTTTCCCGGTCACGATGGTGCCATCCGGGAGCTGGAGCGCGGCGGCCGGCCCACCCGTGGCCTCGGCTTTGCGCAGCGCCGGGGGTACCACCGGCCGGTCGGTGCCGGTCACCCCGAGCTTGGCCATAATAAGAGCGATGCGTTCTGAGCATACGGGTTCGGATTCGCTGCGCTTCTCATCGACAAGCGCGCGGTAATACCGGCGAATGACTTCCTGGCGGGCGGCTTCGCGGCAAACGTCGTCGTCGGAAATACAATATCCGACCATATTGACGCCCATGTCCGTGGGGGATTTGTACGGTGTTTCCCCGGAAAGTTCGCGCAGCAGCAGGCTGAGCAGCGGGAACACCTCGACGTCGCGGTTGTAATTAATCGTTTGCACGCCGTAGGCGACCAGGTGGAAGGGGTCGATCATATTGACGTCGTCCAGATCGGCCGTCGCCGCTTCGTAAGCGAGGTTGACGGGATGATCCAGCGGAATATTCCACACGGGGAACGTCTCAAACTTCGCGTAATTCGAGGTGATGGAATGCTGATGGTCGTGGTAGAGCTGCGAGAGGCAGGTTGCGAGCTTGCCTGATCCCGGCCCCGGCGCCGTCACCACAATGAGATCACGCTGCGTTTCCACGTATTCGTTCTTCCCGAAACCGTCCTCGGAAACAATGAGCGCGGTATTGGACGGGTAACCCGGGATGCGGCGATGGCGCGCCACATTGAGCCCCAATTTAATAAGACGGCGGCGGAAGTCGCGCGCTTCGTGGTTATCTTCCTCGTACTGGGTGAGCACCACGGAATTGACCATGAAACCGGCTTCGCGGAATACATCCACGAGGCGCAGCACCTCATCCTCATAAGAAATGCCCAGGTCAGCGCGGTGTTTTGCCTTGAGATCACGCGCGTTCGCGGCAACGACGATTTCCAGCTCATCCTTCAATTCGGCCAGCATGGCGATCTTATTATCCGGGGTGAATCCGGGTAGCACGCGCGAGGCGTGGAAATCATCGAAAAGCTTCCCGCCCATCTCCAAATAGAGTTTCCCGCCGATCTTTTCGCGGCGCTCCCTAATTTTTTGGGACTGGAGCTTAATGTATTTTTCCCGATCAAATCCGATGCTCTGCAATGAGGGGATATGGGGGGAAGGGGTTTCTGTAGTAGGGATGGAGTTACGCGCGTTTTTATCAGCCACGCCGGTTCGCCTCTCTCGGTCACCTCAGCAGTACCGACAAAGTGTAGCGCCTCGCGTCGGATTTCGCATCGAGCGGGTGGGTGTGTGCGGGCGTGTGTGCGGGCGTGGTGTGCGTTTGGGCTGGCTGCGGGTGCGCGAACGCGGCGAACGGGCAAACCCGGGTGTGTTTAAACCGTTGCGCTCATCGGTTGAGTCCGCAACAATAGGGGGCGACGTTGGGAGGAGATATGCCAAAGATTTCTGCGCCAACCGTCCGCGAACATCGGGAGCTTATGACAGCTCGGCTCGTGGACGCCGCGGAAAAGATTCTCAAAGATGAGCCGGGCAAAACACTATCCGCCGGGGCGGTGGCCGCGGCTGCGGGTATCGCACGCAACTCCATTTACCGCTATGTCGGGTCGGTTGATGATCTGCGGCTCCTGGTGCTCGAACGCAATGTGCCCAAGTGGCGCGCCCAGGTGATGGGCCAGGTCGATATGAACGCCGAACCGCGTGAACGCCTCGCGCAGCTGGTGGTGGCCTGCATCCGCCAGTCCGGCCAGCGCGAATCACATAAATGGCTCATGGGGCTCATGCGCTCAGCCCGCGGGAAAGTTTCGGATAAAGCCACGGCGCATACCAAAATGGGTGTGGATAAAGCCCACGGTTTCTTCACCGATGCTCTCAAAATGTGCTGGAAAGATACCGGCATCGCGCATCCCGATATTTGGGCCTCGTTCAGCCGCGCCCTCATTTTCGACGCATTTCGCCAGGTGGAAACCGGCGCGTCGCTTGAGGATGTGTGCCGGATTGCCCGCCACACTATTCTTGCTATGTCCGCCGGGCATACAGATGACGAACTCGAGAAAGAACCACACGCATGACACACGCGCGCATCGCGATCAACGGCTACGGCAACCTGGGCCGCGGGGTGGAACAGGCCCTCAGCCTCGCCCCCGACCTGGAGCTGGTGGGGGTCTTCACCCGCCGCGAAGGCGTCATGACCGCCTCCGGCCCGGCATTCCCCGCCGCCGAACTCACCGATCCGCAGCTGCGCGCCCGCTGGGCCGGCAAAATCGACGTCGTTATCAATTGCGGTGGCTCGAAATCGGACCTCGATACGCAAACGCCGCTGGTTGCCTCCGGTTTTAACGTGGTGGATTCTTTTGATACGCACGCGCGGATTCCTGCGCACTTCGAACAGGTCGACGACGCCGCCCGCACGGCCGGCACCCTCGCTCTCATTTCCGCAGGCTGGGACCCGGGCCTCTTCTCGCTTCAGCGGTTGCTGGCCGAGGCAGTTTTGCCGGCTGGGCACTCAGAAACTTTCTGGGGACCGGGCCTGTCCCAGGGGCATTCGGATGCGGTGCGGCGGGTACCGGGTGTGAAAAACGCGGTGCAGTACACCGTTCCCAAGGAGAACGTGCGGGCTGCGGCCTTGGCTGGAGAAACGGAAGGCCAGCTCAGCGCGGGTGATAAGCATCGCCGGATCGTTTACGTGGTGTTGGAAAACGGTGCGGATCCGGAGGGGGTGCGCCAGGCCATCGTGACGATGCCGAACTACTTCGCCGAGTACGAAACTGAGGTCCACGTTATCTCCGACGAAGAGTTTGCCGCCGAACACACCGGGATGGCCCACGGTGGCGATGTGATCCGCCACGGGACTACCTCGCCGGGTACCTCGCACGCGCTGCACTTCAACCTCGCGTTGGATTCCAATCCGGAATTCACCGGTTCGGTGCTGGTGGCCTGCGCCCGCGCGGTGGCGCGTATGCATGCCCGCGGGGAACGCGGGGCGGTTACCCTCTTCGATGTTCCGCCGGCTTTGCTCCACCCGGCCAGCGCGGCGCAGCTGCGCGCGGATTTGCTGTAGGGCGTTTCGCGGTAGTTATGTGGGATCCAGTACCGGCGTTGGCGAGAATTGTCCCGGAACTGATGTGGGGCATGCTCTTCTCGTTTTTCGCAGCCGACTTTTACCGCATCGGACGTTTTGATTTCGAAATCATCTCCGAAGTTGTGACGCTTGGCGGTCTCGCGCTGTGGAGTTTCTCCCGCAGGTATAAGGAAAACTTGGGCGAGCTTCTGCACGCCGTGCTCTATATGGGCGTATGCCTTGCCGTGGTGGCGATCAACAACTCCTCGTGGACGCGTTTCGCGGTGATTGTCTTCGCTACCTGCTACGCCCTGGGGTATCTCCACCGGGCGAAAAAAGCTCAGCACCCGGAGTAGGATCAGCTCATCGCGGGTGCATGATTCCCGCGTAAAATTGCCGAAAAATTGGTCTGGGCAGGGTTCTGTTCGTCGGCTAGGCTGTGGCTATGTCAATCATCTATGGACCCAAGTACACAAGTCTTGAGCAGATTCGCGCACGCATGGATGCCATTCTGTCCGAACTGAGGATTTCGCGCGAAGAGTTTGAAGAACGGATGGCTGAATATACGCTCAACCGGCGCGAAGCTGAGTTCCGTGATGAGTTTGAAACCCTCCAGTGGTTCGAGGAGCTGTTCCTCGATGATTTCGAGGAAGAAGACCGTGACGGACTCGCTTGATGAGGAAGTTGAGGATTTCGCTCAGGATATAACAGCTACAGGGAGACTGTTCGACGAATCTTTTGCTGTTTACATCGCCGAGGCGAGTGCGCCCCGCAAGAATAGTCGTGTTCTTCGCGGTTACCTTAAGCTTCGCGATCCCATGTGCGTCAAGCGAATGCTCTATCTCGGAATTACGTATGAACTCTTCGTGAAGTCTCCCGAGAAATTCCTGACCGTTGAGGGGCTTGTCAAGTTTTTTGTGTAAATGGTTTTATTTAGTTGGTTGGGAATCGGTCCGGGTAGTGAAGGGATAACTCGCCCAGTACTTTCTGCCAGCCCTGCACGCCTTGT
>NZ_JARBHJ010000003.1 GCF_028864145.1 Actinotignum schaalii
TGGCCGGGGTGTTTTTATATGTGAATAAACAAGCTAAGGGCGGTGGGGGTAACATACCCCCCCCATTAAATAAAAATATTTTTAAAAAAACCACCCCCCACCGGCGCGCCCCCCCCGGGGCCCCCCCCCCCTTTTCTCTAAGCATCAGCGCGGTGGATATAACAGATACAGCCGCGCCGGAGGTACGGCCTGCACGGCCGGAGCACAGCCTACTTGGCCAGTGCGTTCACGCGCTTAGCGAGCTTCGACTTGCGGTTCGCCGCCTGGTTGCGGTGGATAACGCCCTTGGACACAGCCTTGTCCAGCTTGCGGGAGGCCGCCGCCAGGAGGGTTTCCGCCTCTTCGGCATTGCCGGCTTCCACGGCAAGGCGAGTCTTACGGATGTAGGTCTTCAGTTCCGACTTAACGGCCTGGTTGCGAAGGCGACGCTTCTCGTTCGTCAGAACGCGCTTCTTCTGCTGCTTGATATTAGCCAATGAAATATCTCTTTCGGTCAATCGCTAGGCGATAGATGAATATGGTCGGAGAGGGAAGCGTTCCTCGTAGGACTGCGGGCGTGGGGCACCCGTGGTTGTTACGAAAGAACAAGGACTTGCCACCCGACCGGTGAAAGTCCATCTCCAAACACTACCAGAATCAGGCGGTTTCGCGCGAGGTCCCGGTGTGAATCCCCTCTCCCGCACGCTTGTCCAATAGCGTATTCAGAAACGTGGTGACAGCGGGAAGATTCGCAATGCGGCGCAGAGTGACTGTGGTACCTGACGTCGTCGTCACAAGAAGGGAACCGGAGGTCCCGGTACCCGCAGGTTGCGCATCCACCCGTGCCACCGCGGCGAGCGGAAGATCGTGCCCGAGCTTCGTGAACACCCCGCGCCGGGTAATAATCCGGCGGTTGGTAATACTCACCGTGCTCATATACCACTGCAGCCACGGCCACCCGGCAATCGCAATAAGCGCGAGAACCCCGGCCGCCACCACCAGCCACCCGGCCAGCGGCTGCCACCTACCCGGCAGCGCTACCACCCCGAGCACCGCGAGGAACACCACCGCCGCGGCACCGAGCGCCCGCGGCAGCAAATGCCGGGCATCGGGGTGCATATGGACAAGGAGTTCTTCGCCGGTTCCGAGTAGTTTTTGCGACAGAGGCATACTCACCATCGTGCCACAAAGAAAACGCGGGCGTGCGAGGCGGCTGATAGCGTGGGGGAAAAGAAACGCGAAGCTGCGCGATATGGTACGACGCCGGGCCTAGCTGCCAGCTCCGTGCCTTCCTCAGCTATCCAAGCCGTAGCCACGCGCGGTGAGCTCCAAGCACGCCAGTGATTCTTCATGCGAGGTAGCCTGCACCGAGATCATCAGTTCATCGGCCTGTGCATCGCGGGCAAACTTTTGCAGGTAGTCACCTACCTCGGCCGCGTCCCCCACCGCGGTGTAGCGGAGCATATCGAGGATTTGGCGGGCCTGCGCACTGTCCATGACCGCATCAAGATCCGCATCGGATACATCGCGGCTCGGCGCCCCGCGCAGCAGCATATTCCGGACCCGGGCCCGCTTGACCCGCTCAAATTCGCGGGCGGCTGCCTCTGAAGTTTCTGCCGCCGTCACATTCACCGCCGCAATCACATAGGGCTTGGCCAGCTCCTCCGAGGGTTGGAAATTCTCCCGGTAGTGGGCGATAGCCTCGTGGAGCAGGCGCGGAGCGAAATGGGATGCAAAAGAATAGGGCAGGCCCAGTTGCGCGGCCAGATCCGCCCCGAAAAGCGAAGAACCCAGAATGATGAGGGGCACGTGGGTGCCCTGGCCCGGATAGGCCGCCACCCCCGGCACCCGGGAAGCATCCCCGAGGAAACCCTGGAGTTCCACCACATCACGCGGGAAATTCTCATAGGCGCTGGCATCGCGGCGCAGCGCGTAGAGGGTACGGCTATCGGTGCCCGGCGCTCGCCCGAGTCCTAAATCAATACGCCCCGGATACATTTCCGCCAGCGCCCCGAATTGTTCAGCAATGACGAGCGGGGAATGGTTAGGGAGCATCACCCCGCCCGCACCCAGCCGAATTCGGGAGGTATGCGAGGCAACGTAGCCGATGATAATCGCGGGGGAGGAGGAGATCACCGTGGGCATATTGTGATGCTCGGTGTACCACACCCGGGTGTAACCGGCGGCTTCGGCACGCCTAGCGAGGTCCACGCAGCGGTGCAGGGCCGCGGCCGGAGCTTCGCCGTCGTACCGCGTAGCGAAATCTAACACTGACAAAGGAACATTCATGGCAACTCCCGTGACCGATATATCCATATCCATTATGGTCCAAGGACTATACTTGAGCAGAGTTTATTGTGAAGGAGAGACGTGCCTATTTCTTCCGCTGAGGAATCGCGCGCCATTATTCCGGGCGCGACGGCGCCCGAGCGTATCCGAAATTTTTGCATTATTGCGCATATTGATCACGGAAAGTCCACGCTGGCTGACCGGATGCTCCAGCTCACCGGGATTGTGGAGCAGCGCGAAATGCGTGATCAATACCTGGACCGGATGGATATTGAGCGTGAGCGCGGCATCACCATCAAATCGCAGGCCGTGCGTTTGCCGTGGTCGGTGGAGGGGAAAGCCTACGCTCTCAATATGATTGACACCCCGGGCCACGTGGACTTTTCTTATGAGGTCAACCGTTCGCTGGCGGCCTGCGAAGGCGCGGTGCTGCTCGTGGATGCCACCCAGGGAATTGAAGCGCAGACCCTGGCCAATTTGTATATGGCCATGGAAAACGATCTCACGATTATTCCCGTCCTCAATAAAATCGATTTGCCTTCCGCGCAGCCGGAAAAGATCGCGGAAGAAGTGGCTTCCCTCCTCGGCGTAGAACCGGAGGAATGCCTAGCCGTTTCCGGGAAAACGGGGGAGGGCGTGCCCGAGCTCCTCGATCGGATCGTCGCGGAGATTCCCGCGCCCTCCGGGCGTTCGGACGGGCCGGCTCGTGCCATGATTTTCGATTCTGTTTACGATATTTATCGCGGGGTCGTTACCTATGTGCGTGTGGTTGATGGTGAGCTGACCACCCGCTCGAAGGTGCGTACCATGGCCACCCGCACTGAACACGAACTCCTGGAACTGGGCGTGATTTCCCCCGAGCCTACGCCCACCACCGCGCTGGGCGCCGGGGAGGTCGGCTACCTTATTACCGGTGTGAAGGACGTACGCCAAACCCGCGTGGGGGATACCGTGACCGGTGCGCGCGAGAGCGCTACGGAAGCCCTGCCCGGCTACCTCGATCCGAAACCGATGGTGTATTCCGGAATTTACCCGATGGACGGCTCCGATTTCCCGAACCTGCGCGAGGCCCTGGAAAAACTCAAGCTCAATGATGCTTCGCTGGTTTACGAACCGGAAAGCTCGGTGGCCCTCGGTTTCGGGTTCCGCTGCGGCTTCCTGGGCCTGCTCCACCTGGAGATTATTCGCGAACGACTCGAGCGGGAATTCGACCTGGATATTATTGCCACCGCGCCTTCGGTGATCTACCGGGTCATCACGGATGCCGGTGAAGAACTCACGGTTACGAACCCCTCGGAATTCCCGGAAGGGAAAATTCGGGAGATTTACGAGCCGACCGTGCGTGCCACGATCCTGGCTCCCTCCGATTACGTGGGTTCCATTATGGAGCTGTGCCAGGAACGCCGCGGGGCGCTCCAGGGCATGGATTACCTCACCGCCGAACGCGTGGAGATTCACTACGTGCTACCGCTGGCGGAGATCGTCACCGATTTCTTTGACCAGCTCAAATCCCGCACGAAGGGCTATGCCTCCCTCGATTACGATATTTCCGGCGAACAGCCCTCCGATCTGGTCAAGGTGGATGTGCTGCTCAATCACGAACAGGTCGATGCTTTCTCCGCCATCGTCCACAAGGACAAGGCCTACTCCTACGGCAATGAGATGACGAAGAAACTCAAGACCCTTATCCCGCGCCAGCAATTCGAGATCCCGGTGCAGGCCGCGGTAGGTTCGCGCATTATTGCCCGCGAAACTATCAAGGCTCTGCGTAAGGACGTGCTTTCCAAGTGCTACGGCGGCGACGTCTCGCGTAAACGCAAACTGCTCGAGAAGCAGAAGGAAGGTAAGAAGCGCATGAAATCCATCGGGCGCGTGGACGTGCCCCAGGAAGCTTTCGTTGCGGCCCTCACCTCCGAAGCACCCACCGGGAAGTAAATATGTCCGAGCGTCCCGAAGATTTACGCGCGGCTCGCCCGGATGCCGCACCGCAGCAGCACGACGGCGCAGCCGGGCCCTCCGCACCCGACCGCTCCCAATGGCGCATCCGCTCTTTCTCCCTGCGCGGTTCGCGCCTGGGTGCGCGCCACGAAGAAACGGTGGCCCGCCACCCCGAGCTTTTCGTGCCGCTGGCCCCCGGACCCCAGGCCACCACGGTAGCCCTGGATGCCCGCTGTGACCTCGGGCAAGTTTTCGGCCGCCAGGCCCCGCTCGCCGTGGAAATCGGTCCCGGTTCGGGCGAGCACGGTGTCTCCTTCGCCCAGCGCCACCCCGAATATAATGTGCTGCTCGTGGAAGCCTGGGCTCCCGGTGCGGCGCGCTGCGTGGCCAGTATTCTGCGGGCGGACGTCACCAACGTGCGGGTGCTGGAAGCTGACGCCGCCCAGGCCCTCCCGGTCCTCTTTGGCTTGGAATGCGCGGGCTTGGTTCGCGGGGAAGATGTGACTGCCTGCGGGCCGGCGCGCAGCGCCACCCACCCCAATGCCGCGAATCCGCGCGCCGAGCAGGTGTGGACATTCTTCCCCGATCCCTGGCGCAAAGCCCGCCACCACAAGCGCCGCCTGGTTGCCGCGCCTTTTGCCACGGTGGTGGCCGGGATGCTCCGGGAAGGGGGCACCTGGCGACTGGCCACGGATTGGGATAATTACGCCTGGCAGATGCGCGACGTCGTCGAAACATCCCCGTATTTCACGAATCCGCACGCCGGTGAACGCCCCGACCCCACGGATCCCACCCCGGAACGTGGCGGTTTCGCACCGCGCTGGGAAGAACGCGTCCTCACCCGTTTTGAGGAACGCGGTATCGCGGCCGGGCGCACCATTCACGATATTCTCGCGGTGCGGGCCTAGGCTCCGATGGCGTCCCTCCCGCACGGCGAGCCGGCTCCGGCCTCCGGCGCACTCCCAAACCCGGATGTGAGCGCCGGTTTTTCCGCCTACGTTCATATTCCTTTTTGCACGGTGCGCTGCGGTTATTGCGATTTCAACACCTACACTAAGGCGAGCTTCGGGCCAGGTGCGGGCCGCGATGATTTTCCAGCTACTCTCGCCCGTGAAATAGCGCTTTCACGGGAGGTTCTCGACACCGGCACCAACCGCGCCGCGCTGCGCACCGTTTTTTTCGGGGGCGGTACTCCCACCCTGTTGGATGCCGAGCAGCTCGTCGCGGTACTCGCGGAGCTGGAGTGCGCTTTCGGTCTAGCCGAGGGCGCCGAAATCACCACGGAATGCAATCCGGAATCCGTGGACCGCGAGGCCCTCGCCACCCTGCGTGCCGGCGGTTTCACCCGCATCTCTTTTGGGATGCAATCAGCTGTGCCCGAGGTGCTGCGCACCCTTGACCGCCAACACAGTCCCGGCCAGGTGGAACGCGTCACCGGCTGGGCCCGCGAGCTTGGTTTGGAGTATTCTCTCGATCTTATTTACGGGGCGCCGGGGGAGACGATGGCGCAGTGGCGCACCTCCCTCGCGGCCGCCCTCACCCTCGAACCCGCGCATATCAGCGCCTACGGGCTCATGGTGGAGCCCGGCACTAAAATGGGAATGCAGGCCCGCCGCGGTCTCATTAGCCTCCCCGATCCGGACGAGCTCGCCGATAAATACGAGGTCGCGGATGATATCCTCAGCGCGGCTGGCTACCGCTGGTACGAAATTTCGAATTGGGCCCGACCCGGTCACGAATGCCGCCACAATTGCTATTACTGGGAGAACGCGAATTGGTGGGGTTACGGCCCCGGCGCGCACTCGCATATTAATGGGGTGCGGTTTTGGAACGTTAAACATCCGAGCGCGTATGCGGATCGGGTCTGGGCGCGCGGAATAGGGAACAACGACGGCGCCGCCGCGCCACGCGCGGCGGGCGGGATAGCAGCGAGCCAGCCGGCCATTACGTCGCCGGCCCTGGAGCGAGAAATTCTCAGCCCGGCCGAACAACGCGAAGAAAAAATCATGCTCGGTATCCGGATGCATAGCGGAATTGATATCCCGCGGGGCGTGGACGCCGCGGTGGTGGAGGGCCTGGTCCGGGATGGTCTAGTCGAGGCAGAAACCGCGCGCGCCGGGCGCCTCGTTCTGACCCGGCGCGGGCGGCTCCTGGCTGATACCGTGACCCGGGCTCTTTGGTAGAGCTGATCCTGGTATGTGAAACGGATAGGCTTTAGCGGCCGGTGTAACCGGCATCCACGGCGATTACGGTACTCGTCACGTAAGAAGCCGCGTCGGAGAGCAACCACAGGGCCGGTTGCGCGATTTCGCGCGGGCTACCAAAACGGTTGAGTAAGGAAATCATGGGTGCGTATTCCTCACCGCTAGTTCCAAGAGCTTCTAAGGCGTCATGCAACATTGGTGTATCAATAGCACCCGGGGCAATGGCGTTAACGCGGATATTATGCGGGCCGTTCTCCACTGCTGCTACCTTGGTTAGGCCAATTACTCCATGTTTGGCAGAAACATAAGCAGGATTAAATGGTTGGGGTCGAATGCCGGAAACCGAAGCGGTATTGACGATAGCACCTCCATCACCTTGTGCGAGGAATTGCTTAATTTCGTACTTCATGCACAGCGCCACACCTTTGAGATCGACTTTCATGAGCTTATCCCAGTAGTCTTCATCGAATTCGGAGGTGAGTGCATTATCGGGCGCAGCAGCTGCATTATTGAAAGCTCCATCCAGGCGTCCGTAGGTTTCTACCGCGGTCGCAACCATATTTTGGACGGATTCGGAATCTGAGACATCTGTACATACCGCAATAGCTTTGCCACCAGCCTGCTTGATGGTAGCGACGGTTTCTTCAGCGCCGTCTAGATTGTAATCAGCGACGATGACCTTAGCGCCGGCTTCAGCAAAAAGAATCGATGCTTCGCGCCCGAGCCCGGAGGCTCCTCCCGTGACGATAACGCTCTTATCGGAGAGAACCGGGAAAGTGGTGACATTGTTAGTCCGCATAGCTACTCCTTCGTGATAAGGGACCTTAGTCGCAATCTATCGAAGGGTGGCTGCAGTGGTCGTCCGGCACGGAGTTTTTACGCTACGGGCCTACGCCGAATGCGTAGTGACGGCCGTTTGATGCCGAGCCGGTAGCGGCGCTTGGGTGCCCGCCCGATGAGGAAAATTCCGAGCAGCATAATAATGGCGCCCAGCCATTGCAGAGTGGAGAGCCGTTCGCCAACCAGCACCGCGGAAAAAATGATGGCGCTCAGCGGCTGAATCAAAATAAGGGTAGCGGCCACCGAAGGATTAACCAGCGGCATACTTGCCTGGCAGAACAACCACCCCAGCACCTGACTGGAGAGCGCAATAAGAATCATCCAGCCCCAGGAACTAGCTGAGAGCGCGAGGGTGAGGGGACCATGGGTGACAATGAGCAGCGGGGTGGACACCACCGTGGTTACTAGGCAGACGATCGCCATAGCGGTGCCCTGATGGTGCGGAGAATTAGTGCGCCCGGTGAGGACCACGTACACGGTATAGGTGAGGCCCGCGAGTGCAGAGAGGATAATGCCGCGTATCAGATCGGATCCGCCGGCGCCGTCGAGGATGCCCGAAAGCAAGAAAATCCCGCCGAGGGAAAAAGGCGCTGCCACGAAAAACATCCACGGGACCCGGTTGCGGAAGAAAATCCAGGCGACCAGAGGTACCGCGAGGGCCTGCACGTAATTGACCACCACCGCGGAAACCGACGGGCCGGCCAGCAGCACCGAAGGCGTCCACAAGGCCATATCCACCCCGAAGCACACTCCGCATACCGCGTAGAGCAGTAGATCAGTGCGCCGCATTGGCCCGTACTGGCGCCATTCGTGGATGACCATGGGCAGCAGGGCAAGGAAAGCTAAGCCGAAGCGGAAGAATACAACCGTGGTGGCATTTTCTCCCGATAGCGTGATAAAGGGAGAGACAAGTCCCACGAGAACCGAAGCAACGGCGAGGGTGCCGCGCGGGGACGCAACCGCGATTTTGTCCACGAGTGAGCGGCGCTGGAGGGCCACGTGATCACAACTCCTGATAGGGGTGCAGAAGAACCGAAACAACGAGGGCAGCGGCTCCGGTCGGGACCAGATAGGCGCCACGCAGCAAGGATATACCCTGAGGGCCTCAGGATTGTAGCTAGGTTCGCGCAGCGGTTCCGGAAGGGGTGCTAATCGCGCTTATTGCCGGGATCGGAGAGGTGTAGTTTGTGGCTCCACCCGGGCGTGGGCGGGTGCTTCTTCCCCCTACCGGGTGCCGGCAGCGGTGACGAAATCGATGAGTTCTTCCATGCGACCCAGCAGTGCGGGTTCAATGTCTTTATACGAATGCACGCAGGCGAGAATACGGGACCAGGCCCGGCCAATATCCTCGGGGGTCTCGTGGGGCCAACCGAGGCGGCGCAGGGTGCCGATCTTAATATCTTCCCCGCGCGGTACCTCCGGCCAGGCCCGCAAGCCCACGGTGGTAGGTTTAATCGCTTGCCACACATCAATATAGGGGTGTCCTAGTACCAGTACTCCCGGGCCGGCCACCCGCGCCGCGATCCGCGATTCCTTAGAGCCGGGAACCAGGTGATCCACCAGCGCCCCCAGGCGGTGCTCATTGTCAGGGGCAGTTTCCTTTACCACGGCCTCCAGATTATCCACCCCGAGTAATTCTTCGACCACCACTCCTTCGAGGGCTAGATCTTCACCCCAGATCTTGGCCACCAGTTCGGCGTCGTGCTTACCTTCCACCCAGATACGTGAGGCGCGCGCGACGCGTGCCCGTGCCTGCACGTGAAAAGAACCGGAGGCGGTCAGGAGCCGGCCGCGCGGAATCTCCACTTTCGGGACGGTGATCTCCACTGGCTCCCCCTCGATCCAATAGCCTTTGCCCAACGGGAAGGAACGGCGCACCCCGCCGCGGCCCTCCAGTTCCATCTGCCAGCGCCCGGCAACTTTCCCCACCGAGAGCACTTCGCCCACAAAACCGGAGGCCACGTCTTCAATGAGGAGGCCGGGCGCGGCCGGGACGGGGCGGGAGGTGCGGCGGTGGTCGTGCGGATCGCGAGCGAGCACGTCGTCGCCGTAGCGATCAGGCATTCCGGTAGCAGAGAACATCACGCTCTAAGGGTATGCGCTCAGGGTCCGCCCCGCGTAGAATTAGCACTCGAAGGTATAGAGTGCTGAGTGGGGCTCGGGGTAAGGCTACGGGCAACGCCGCGGTTCCACGGCACAGGGAGGAAGGATACAGGTGGCGGCAGAAGATCGGCGCGGGCGCGTTCTTGAGGCGATTGTGCGCGATTACGTCACCACCCGCGAACCGGTGGGGTCCAAGGCTCTCGTGGAACGCTACGCTCTGGGAGTTTCCCCGGCCACCGTCCGCAATGATATGGCGGTCCTGGAAGAAGCTGGGCTGCTCACCCATCCGCATACCTCGGCCGGGCGCATCCCTACCGATGCTGGCTACCGGGCTTTCGTGGACTCCCTCACCACCGTCAAACCGCTCTCCCGGGCAGAACGGCGCGCTATTAGCCAAATCCTGGATGCCGCTGTGGATCTTGATGATGTGCTGGATCGCGCCGCGCGCTTGCTGTCCCACCTCACCCAGCAGGTCGCGGTTATCCAATACCCGGCCCTGGATAAAGCTCTTTTGCGCCACCTGGAACTTATTTGGCTCGGCGCTACCCGCATTCTCCTCGTGGTTATTACCAGCGCGGGGCGGGTAGAGCAGCGCGTTATTGCGGTGCCTGCACACCTGGAGGGCCTGGATGTGGATGCGGTAAGCCGGGAGGTGACCGCCCGCTGTAACGGTCAGCCGCTCACCACCGCAGTTGGAGTGCTCGCGGAGATCGCCGAGCGGAGTGAACCGGAAGTCTCCGCAGCTCTGCGTGATATTGCGGCGGCGCTCACCACCGCGGTGCATACCGGCGCGGAGGATCGCCTCACCATGGCCGGAACCGCCAATCTTTCCCGCCATTCGGTGGATTTCCTCCACTCGATTTCCCCGGTGCTGGATGCCCTGGAAGAACAGGTAGTGCTCTTGCGCCTCCTCGCCGCGATGGAAACTGATGTGGCAGTATCCATCGGAGTGGAAAATGACCATGAAAACCTGAGCGAAACGTCGGTGGTTTCCTCAAGTTACGAAGTAGCCGGGCATGAAGTGGCCCGGGTGGGCGTGGTTGGTCCTACCCGGATGGACTATCCCGGGAATATCGCGGCGGTGCGCGCCGTTGCTCACTATCTATCCGGTATTCTATCCGGGCAGTCATAAGTGCGGTGGTACCACAGCAGCTGGGAGCACGGCCTTTGAACGGGCACTCATCAGCTAGGTAGCACGCCGGGGCGCAGGCGGGCGCAGAACATAACAAAGACGGGAGAAATGTGGCTGATTTTTACGAAACCCTCGGGGTGGAACGTGATGCGAGCCAGGAGCAAATCCGCAAAGCGTACCTGCGCCTTTCGCGCAAATTACACCCGGATCACGCCGGTCCGGAAGCCGCTGAACGCTATAAGGAAGTCAATGAAGCGTATACGGTGCTTTCCAACCCGGACTCGCGCCGTCAATATGACCTGGGCGGGCGCGGCGGGGGAGCCGGAGCCGGCGGTTTTGGTTTCGATATGAACGACATCTTCTCCACCTTCTTCGGGGGAGCGGGTATGCGCGCCGGCGGCCCGACCCCGCGAGGGGAACGTGGGCGTGATGCACTTCTCGGTTTGAGCATCGAACTCTCCGACGTGGTCTTCGGTGCCCAGCGCCAGATAAGTGACTCTTTCTTCGCTGTATGCCCTACATGTGCGGGCCGCGGTTGCGCGGCCGGCTCCCAGCCGGTGACCTGCGGGGCCTGCCAAGGCCAGGGGATGGTCCAGCAAGTCACGAATTCTCTCTTCGGTCAAATGGTGACCCAGGTGCCCTGCCACACTTGCGAAGGCCACGGTACCATCATTGCCGACACCTGCCGTCCCTGCCACGGCACCGGGCGCATTCGCCAAGAAAAAACCCTCACCGTAGATATCCCGGCTGGCATCGAGAACGGCATGCGCATCCGCCTGCGCGGCCAGGGCGATGCCGGAACCTTCGGCGCCCCGGCCGGCGATATTTTCGTGGAAATCCGGGTGGAAGAACACCCCATTTTCCAGCGGGTGGGCGATGAACTCCTCGGCGAGGTCCAGGTGCCCATGACTTTCGCGGCCCTGGGCGGCAACGTCACCATACCCACCCTGGATGGGGACCGGGAGTTGGAGATTCCCGCCGGGACCTCCTCCGGCGTAGTCCTCACCCTCAAAGGCCTGGGCGTGGCTCGCTTGCGCGGTAAGGGCCGCGGGGATATGCGGATTACAGTCGCGGTGAAAACCCCCACCGACCTGGATGAACGCCAGCGCGAACTGCTGCGCGAACTGGCCGAACTGCGCGGGGAAAGTGTGCAGGATGCCCAGCTATCCGAGCAGGGCAAATCCTTCTTCGATAAATTGCGCGAAAGGTTGAGTTCGCTGTGACGCTCCCGCTTTTCTTCGCCGACTTCCCCGCCACCCGGCCCGGGGGCGGAGCCGGCGCCTGTCTCCGGGTGGGCCAGGAACTGAGCCTCACCGGTGAAGAAGCTCGCCACGCCAGCGTGATGCGGATCCGGGTTGGCGAGGAAATCCTGCTCTCCGATGGGGAGGGCCGGCGGGCCCGCTGCACGGTGAGCGTCGTCGCCAAAAATGATGTGCGCGCCCGTGTTGAAGAAGTGAGCGCGGAGCCGAAACCGGCCGGGCCCATCACCCTGGTGCAGGCCCTCGCGAAGGGCGGCCGCGACGAACAAGCGGTGGAAACCTGCACCGAATACGGGGTGTGGGATATCGTCCCGTGGGAAGCGGCCCGCTGCGTCGCTTCTTGGAAAAATAAAGAGGAGAAGGGCCGAGCCCGCTGGCAGGCGACGGCACGCGCCGCGGCGAAACAATCACGGCGCAGCTACATTCCGCGTATCCGTTCTTTAAGCACGACGGCGCAGCTGCCCCAGGCCCTTACCGGGAACACCGTGTTAATCTGTCATGAGGAAGCCGACGTTACCCTGGCTGAGGCGGTGGCCCGCGGAACGGTGAGCTTCGCGCAAGTGGCCGGACCCGTGGCCGTGATTATCGGTCCGGAAGGCGGAATCGCGCCGGAAGAGATGGAGTCCTTGCAGGCGGCGGGCGCTATCCCGGTGCTCCTGGGCGCGCATGTGCTGCGCAGCGCCTCCGCCGGGGCTTACGCCCTGGCAAGTATTGCCACCGTGCGCGCGCTGGGCGCGCTACTATAGGACGTAATGACGCACACAGAACACAGCCAGCGCACCATTGTTGTGCCGGACCGAGTTTCCATGATTCAGCTGCTCGGGCATCGTGATGACGTCCTGCGGACCTTGGAAGAACGGCTGGCCCCCACCACTATTCACGTGCTTGGCCACCGGATCACCCTGACCGGCTCGGCTGCCGAGCTTGATTTTGCCGAATCACTCATCGGGGAATTAATCGACGTCGTCGCCGAAGGTGAAATCCTCACCCGGGACGCAGTCGCCCGCGCAGTTGATATTGCGCGCGCCGGCGTAGCGCATCCCACCACGCTGCTGCACACCGATATTTTATCTAACCGCGGCAAAACCATCCGGCCGAAAAGCCTGGGCCAGAAGGCGTACGTGGACGCCATCGACACCCACGATATTACTTTCGGGATCGGCCCGGCCGGCACCGGGAAAACCTATCTTGCCATGGCCAAAGCGGTGGTGGCTCTCAATGAGGGGCAGGTCAAACGTATTATTTTGACGCGCCCGGCGGTGGAAGCCGGAGAATCCCTCGGTTTTTTGCCCGGATCCCTCACCGATAAAATCGATCCGTATCTGCGCCCGCTTTACGACGCCATGTATGACATGCTCGACGTGGATTCCATCCCGAAACTCATGGCCGCGGGCACCATTGAGGTGGCGCCGTTGGCATATATGCGTGGGCGCACCCTCAACGATGCTTTCGTGATTTTGGACGAGGCGCAGAACACCACACCCGAACAGATGAAGATGTTCCTCACCCGGCTCGGCTTCAACTCTAAGATGGTGGTGACAGGCGATATCACCCAGGTTGATCTCGGTGCGAATAAAGTGTCCGGATTGCAGGTGGTGCGTCGGATTCTACGTGATGTTCCGGGGATTCATTTCTCGGAGCTGAGCTCGGCGGACGTGGTGCGCCACCGCCTGGTTGCCGAAATTATCGATGCTTATGCTCGCTGGGATTCCCGGCAGCGTTAGCGCGGGTGATAGGTGTGAGTAGTGGCGTGCGTTGCAACTCTAGTAGCGGTAGAACTGTTTCGAGGAAATTTAGGGAACGGTTGTCAGGAAAGACCACATGATTGAAGTAAATGACGAATCGAGTTTTAGTCCGGCTGCGGATCTGGAAGAAATATCGGAGCTAGCTACCTACGTCCTCGATAAGATGCGGGTGCATCCCATGGCGGATCTATCTATCGTGCTCCTCGATGAGGATGCCATGGCGGATCTTCACGTCACGTGGATGGATCTGGAAGGTCCCACCGATGTGATGTCCTTCCCGATGGATGAGGTGCGCCCGGCCCCACCGGGTGAAGAACCGCGCCCGGGGATGCTCGGCGATATTGCGGTATGCCCGCAGGTCGCCAGCCGCCAGGCCCACGCCATGGGGCACTCCACCGCGGAAGAAATTCTCCTCCTCGTCACCCACGGGATCTTGCATCTGCTCGGCTACGACCACGCAACCCCGGAAGAAAAAGACACCATGTTTGCTTTGCAACGCCAACTCCTCCTCGTGTTCCTATCGGAACGCGGGGGAGGCGATCCGCGCCCCACGGAGGTGTAAGAAAGGATGGATCACTTACCCGTGGCAGCGGGAACGCTGCCCTCCGCCCCGTTTTATATCGCCGCAGGCCTGTGCCTTCTGCTTTCCTTGTGGTGCACGGTTGTCGGCGCCGCCCTCGGGCGCATGACCCGCACCGAAGCCGCGGAAATGTACGCGCATAAGGAACGCGGTTCGGCACGTGTGGTGGCAATTATGGCTCGCCGCCCAGCCGCCTCCATGGGCATCGCGGTGGTGCGGGCCCTGCTCATGGCCAGCTACGGAATCTGCTTTACTTTTGCCCTGGGAACGGATGTAGCTGCCTGGTGGCAGATCTTCCCTATTTTCTTCGGCGTGACGGTGCTTGCTCTCCTCGCTTTTGCTTTCTTCAACCCCCTGAGTTTCGGGGTGGAACGCCACCAGCGGGTACTGCGCAAAGCCACCTGGTGGCTTTCCCCGCTCACCTGGTTGCTCTCACTACTCATCAGGGAACGCGAATTTTCACCCGAGGAAGCCGAACAACGGCAAGAAGACCAGCTCGCGGTTATGGTGGAACGCGTGGCTGAATCCGAGGCCTTGGATGATGCCGAACGCGATATCCTGCAATCGCTTTTCGATATGGGGAACACCCTGGTGCGGGAGGTTATGGTCCCGCGTACCGATATGATCGCGGTGGAGGCGGATGAAACCCTCGACCGCGCCATCTCATTGTTTACTCGCTCCGGATTCTCGCGGGTGCCCGTGTACCGGGAATCCATTGATGACGTTATCGGGGTGCTCTACCTCAAGGATGTGATCCGGCGGGTGCACCGGCGCCACCAGCACGATGACCTGCGGGTGGCCGATCTGGTACGCGAACCAGTTTTCGTTCCGGAAACTAAAATTATTGATACCCTCATGCGGGAAATGCAGGCCGATCAGGTTCATATCGCCCTCGTCGTGGATGAATACGGCGGTATCGCCGGACTCGTTACCATCGAGGACCTCGTGGAAGAACTTGTGGGAGAAATTTCTGATGAACACGACCGGGCCCTCCCGGCCGTGGAAGAGCTCGAGGCGGGTAGTTTCCGCATCCCGGCGCGTATGCCCATCGATGACCTAGGTGACCTCTTCGGAATCGAATTGGAGGACGACGACGTTGATACCGCCGGCGGGCTCTTCGCCAAGAGTATCGGGCGGGTTCCCATCCGGGGAGCCGAAACCACCGTGGCGGGAATTCACATGGTTGCTGACCGTTTCGAAGGGCGCCGGCGCCGGTTATCGACTATTATCGTTGCGCGCGAAGAAACCGACGATGATGGTGAGGACTAGAACACGATGACGGTGGAGAACACAGAATTTCGGGCCGGGTTCGCCTCGGTGGTGGGCCGCCCGAACGCCGGGAAATCAACCCTCACCAATGCGATGGTGGGCAAGAAGGTAGCGATTACCAGCGCCCGCCCGGAAACCACCCGGCGTATTATTCGCGCCATTGTGACTCGGGATGCAGGTCAGGTGATTCTGGTTGATACCCCCGGGATGCACCGCCCCCGCACCCTGCTGGGTGAACGCCTGGGTGATATGGTGCGCGATTCCATCGCCGATGTAGACACCATTGTTATGTGTCTTCCCGCTAATGAAAAACTTGGGCCGGGCGATAAATACCTCCTCGATCTGGCGGTGCGCGCGAAAGTCCCCATGATCGCCGCGATTACTAAAACTGATCTGGTGAGCCGCGAAGCCCTCGCGGAAAAGATCGCGGCCGTGGCGGCTTTCCACGATTTTGTGGAGATCGTACCGGTCAGCGCCGCCACGATGGATCAGGTAGAGCTCCTCACCGAGCAGATTATTAAACAGCTTCCCGTCTCCCCGCCGCTATATCCGCTGGATGCCATTACCGATGAAACCGAAGAAACCCTTATCGCGGAGCTTATCCGCGAAGCGGGCCTGGAAAAAATGCGCGAAGAACTTCCGCATTCCCTCGCGGTTACCATCGATGAAATTATTGAGGACACCGCACCTAACGGCGTCCCGCTGGTGCGCATCCATGCCTCGCTACACGTGGAACGCGATTCCCAAAAAGGGATTGTTATCGGGCGCGGGGGTGCCCGCCTGCGCCAGATTGGGCGCGATGCCCGCAAAGCCATTAAGGCGCTGCTCGGTACTCCGGTCTATCTCGATTTGCACGTGAAAGTTTCCAAAGACTGGCAGCGCGACCCGAAAATGCTGGATCGACTCGGGTTCTGATACGTGCGCCTCACCGATCTTCCCTACACCCCGCCCACCGAGAATCCGCCGCCGGGGCGCACCCTGGTGCCGGCCAGCGCAATGGACGGCACGGAACATCCAGAACGCAGTGCGCGGCGGGGATGGCGGCGCTGGCTTCCCACCCATAAACGTTTCGTCACCTGGCTGATTGTGGTGCTGGCCGCCGGGCTCGTCGGGAGCGCTTTCGGCCCGGGCTGGAATCCGCAACCCATGACCGCGGCGATCGCTCCGCAAACTTCGGATACTACAATTTTCACCGGGGTTCCCACCGCGCGGCTGGGAACATACGAGGTGGCAAGTAGCACGGTCACCGTTACTTTGCGGGATGGCACTCCTATTCCCGCCGTCGTCAAACGCCCGGTGGGTGCGGGACCGGTAGTACCGGGCATGCTTTTTATTCACGGTACCGGTACCTCCTCCGCGCGTGATTTCGGGCGTGAAACCGAAGCTATTGCTTCCACCGGGATTGTCACGGTGGTTCCGGAAAAACGGGTAGCGAACTACACGACGACGCATCGCGACTACCTCCAGCTCGCCGCGGATTTCGAGGACGTCTACCGCGAGATGCTCTCCTGGGATGACGTTGATGCGCGCCACTCGGGCCTGTACGCAGTATCCGAAGGCTGCTTCGTGGCACCAATTGTCGCCACCAGCGCGAGGGCGGTGAATTACGTGGCGCTTATCAGTGCGCCTGTGCTGCCGATCCGCCAGCAGGGGGCCTACGCGGCCGACGCCTATCTGCGGGAAATTCACGCGCCGGAACGCCTGCGCGCCGCTATTCCGAAACTTATCGGCCAGGATTTCGGTCCTGATACCTTCCGCTATATCGATTTTGATGCGGCTCCGTATGAGAAGCGGATGACCATGCCGGTTCTCATGCTCTACGGCACGGCTGATAATTCCATGCCGACCATCCAGGGTCCGCAGATGATGAGCGAGTACCTGGAAGAGGCCGGAAACAGCGCGCTTACGGTGCGCTATTACAAGGACGCGGATCACGGCCTCCAGATCAACCGCAGGCAGCTGTCTCGGGCAGCTATGCAGGATACCGCGGATTGGGTTAACGGTTTACCTTTTACGGCGACGGCGCAACCGCGGGTGGCCGGTGACCAACCCCGGCAGGCCTTCGTGGCACCCACCCTCACGGCCGGCGGATGGTTCACCGCCCAAACGGCGCTCTATATCGCACTGGGTGGTGTGGCCCTTCTCGGACTCAGCATTGTGCTGGTGGCGGTGTGCTGGATTCCGGTGCGCGGGCATCGACTCTCGAATTTCTCCGGATCGGGGGCAGCTCTCAATCTCGCTTCGCTTTCCGTGGTGGGTGCCTGGGCGGTCTTCCTCGTGTACCTGGTGGCCGTTGCCCATATCGCGCTCACCTACTCCCATAATCTCCTCATCGTCCAGGGCGGTTTTGCTCTTGTCCACCTGGCGGCGCTGGGTGCGGCATGGATGCACGTGCGGGCCGCTTTCCGCAGCTGGAAGGCTCGGCCCGGCATGGGGCGCATCGCGCGCGTCACCACACTTCTCACCCTCTGCGCCCAGGCGGTCCTGCTCCTGAGCTTGGGGTACTGGAACGCCTTCCCGGCGGTACTCTAAGTCTCACATCTCGGACAAATCTGTGCGTATTCAGCTAGTTGAGGGGCTAGAGTTATCGGTATGGGTTTCTCTCGCCTTCTCCTTATGAGCCGCCGCGAGCTTATTCGGCTTCTCGCGGCGGGTTAAGCTGCGCCGTCGTTCTTAAATTTGACCGCCACACAGAGAATAAAAGGTGACCACCCCATGAAAACTTCCGGATACACGCACCGTCAGCGCCCCTCGGGTATGCCGTTCTACAAGTACCGGCCTTTCCTTGACACCAATCCGATTGCGCTGCCGGATCGTACCTGGCCCAATAATCGCATTACCAAGGCGCCGCGCTGGCTCTCCACCGATCTGCGCGACGGCAACCAGGCCCTTATCGAACCGATGGATATGATCCGCAAGCGGCGGATTTTCGATCTGCTCGTCAAGATCGGCGTAAAAGAAATTGAGATTGGTTTCCCGGCCGCTTCCCAAACCGATTGGGATTTTGTGCGCTCCCTGGCGGAGGACGGTGCGGTTCCCGAAGACGTAACAGTTTCGGTTCTTACCCAGTCGCGCCCCGAACTTATTCACCGCACTATCGATGCGCTGGCCGGATTCCCGCGTGCCACCGTGCATCTGTACAACGCCACTTCGCCGGTTTTCCGCGATGTAGTTTTTGGATCCTCCAAGGAAGCCATTCGTGAATTGGCCATGGCCGGAACCCGGGAAATTGTGGCCTACGCCGAAAAAGTTCTTCCGGATGATCTTATTTTCGGCTTCGAATACTCCCCGGAAATCTTCGTGGACACTGAAATTGATTACGCCCTTGACGTGTGCTCATCCGTCATGGATGTGTGGCAACCGGATGCCGAGCGCGAAATTATTATTAACCTGCCCACCACGGTGGAACGCGCCACCCCGAACGTCTACGCCGATCAAATCGAATACTTCTCCCGTCATATTCCCAAACGTGAGTACGTGGCGCTTTCCGCACATAACCACAATGATCGCGGCACCGGGGTAGCCACCACTGAATTGGCCATGCTAGCCGGTATCGACCGGGTGGAGGGCTGTCTCTTCGGGCAGGGGGAGCGCACTGGAAATGTTGATCTCATTACGGTCGCCATGAATCTTTATTCCCAGGGAATTGATCCGGAACTGGATCTTTCCGATATTGACGCCATCGTGGATGTGTGCGAAGAATGCACCGGGATTGAGGTGGGGCCGCGGGTGCCCTACGCTGGCTCACTCGTCTACACGTCCTTCTCCGGCTCCCATCAGGACGCCATTAAGAAAGGCATGCAGCGCCGGTCCGCAGATTTGGCCGCAGCCGGGGGAGACGAGCGGCAAGTTCCCTGGGCGCTGCCCTATTTGCCCATTGACCCGAAAGATGTGGGACGCACCTACGATGCCATCGTGCGGGTCAACTCCCAATCCGGCAAGGGCGGGGTGGCCTACCTTATGCAAACCACCCGGAACTTGGATCTGCCGCGGCGCATGCAAATCGAGCTGTCCCGCATCGTGCAGACCTGGACAGAACATACCGGAGAAGAAGTCAGTGCGGATACCCTCTGGGATATTTTCGTGGATGAATACCTCCCGCTCTCGCAAGGGTACGGGGAGCAGGAGCTTGCGTATGCTGCTGCGACGGAGCCGGCGGGCGCTACCGGAGCGAACTCGGCGGGCACGGTAGCGAAACCGGCCGGCGCGGCGGAGCTGCGCGGGGTACCGGGTAAGGCCAGCACTCCGTGGGGACGTTACCGTTTGCGCGCTCTGGAATTCACAAACCACAGCGGTGGGGTAACCGATATTAGCGCCGTCGTTGAAACTCAGGCTGACGGCGTGCAGCATAGCCTGCACGGCAGCGGCAACGGGCCCATCCACGCTTTCGTGACCGCGATGGAACAGCTCGGTGAATATATCCGTGTGCTCGACTACGCCGAACACACCCTGAGCGAAGGTACGGATGCCTCGGCTGCTGCGTATGTGGAATGCGAGATTGATGACCAGGTGCTATGGGGCTGCGGTATTCACACCTCCACGACACGCGCCGGCCTCAAGGCGATTATCTCGGCTGTCAATCGCGCGCACCGCTAAACTGGGGGCCAGTGAAACTCTATCGGGATGAAGGAATAGTCCTGCGCACGCAGGACCTGGGGGAAGCGGATCGCATCGTCACCCTGCTGGCACGCGCGCACGGTCTGGTGCGGTGCGTGGCCAAAGGGGTGCGCCGCACCCGTTCCCGATTCGGTGCGCGCCTGGAACCCTTCACCTATGTGGATGTGCAGCTCTACCGGGGGCGCAGCCTCGATATAGTCACGGAAGTGGCCACCCTCAATCCCTTCGGGCGTGCTATCGCGCCTGATTTTGAAGCTTACGCGGCCGCGAGCACCATGGTGGAAGTAGCAGAAAAACTCGGAGCGGAGGGGGAACCGGACCGGGCCCACTATCGCCTCCTTCTCGGGGCACTCAATTCCCTGGCCTCCCGCCAGCATGCCCCCTACCCGATTATGGATTCCTACCTGCTGCGCGCCATGGCGGTATCCGGGTGGGGCCTGGCGGTGACCTCCTGCGCGCTCTGCGGTAGCGGTGAGGATCTCGCTGCCTTCCACGTACAAGCCGGTGGAATGGTGTGCCGGCGATGCGCCCCGCGCGGGGCGGCCTATCCGGGGGAGGATACCCGGCGTCTCCTCGCCGCGCTGGCCCGCGGGGATTGGGACGTTATTGACGCGCTCGCCGGCAGCACCGGGGAAACCGCGCACGGCTATATTTCCGCGTACGTGCAATGGTATTTGGAACGCAAGGTACGTTCCTTGCAGATCGTGAGGTCGGCATCATGACAGAAGCGCACCCGAAGCGAGCCCAGCTGGACCATCTCCCTCACCTGGAGCGGCCTACTCCGGCCCACCGGCCCGGCATCACGCCCCCGCCCCTGGGGCGGGTTCCCGAACACGTTGCTATCGTCATGGACGGCAACGGGCGCTGGGCAAATGCCCGCGGGCTGGCGCGCACCGAAGGGCATAAAGCCGGTGAGCGGTCCCTCATGGATGTGGTGGCCGGCGCCCTGGAAGTCGGGATCGCGGAGCTATCCGTCTACGCTTTTTCTACCGAAAACTGGCGGCGTTCACCTGCCGAAGTTCGCTTCCTCATGGGATTTTCTCGCGATATTATCCGCGCCAACCGCGATCAACTCCACGACTGGGGAGTGCGGGTGCAATGGGTGGGCCGCGAGGGCCGGCTGTGGCGTTCGGTGCTGCGTGAGATTCGCGCCGCGGAAGAACTGACCGCGGGAAATACCCGCATGGTTCTCAACCTGTGCATTAACTACGGCGGACGCGCGGAAATCGTGGATGCGGTGCGCGCGGTAGCAGAGCGGGTAGCCAACGGGGAACTCAAGGCGGAGCGTATTAGCGAAGCAACCCTGACCGCCCAGCTTTACTCCCCGCGGATGCGCGACGTCGACCTCCTTATCCGCACCGGCGGGGAATACCGCACCTCTAATTTCCTCATGTGGGAAAGTGCCTACGCAGAACTGTACTTTTCTCCGCTACCGTGGCCGGAATTCGAGCGGCGCGCCCTGTGGGATGCCTGTGCCGCCTTCGGGCAGCGCGAGAGGCGCTTCGGTGGCGCCGTCGATAAAATTGCGCCTCAAGATACCGGCACCGGTGAGGCAGGCGCGCCGCGGGGCGCGGGCGCCGTCGCCGAAAATATACCCGAGGGTACGGGCACGGAACGCTAGACTGGGACCTAAGCGTGCCCGCCGCGCGGACGCGGCGCCCCACGCACGCATAAGCACACGCATAAGGAGCGGAAATGACCACCCACGATCCCTACGCCGGAGTGCCGGCCGGAAGCGTCGATCTTCACCTCACCTCCGATGATTTTGCGGAAGGCGAGGCCCTTCCTGAAAGTGCCACCGGGGCGGGTAGCACCCCGGGCGGCGCGGACCGCAATCCGCAACTGGGCTGGGATACCCCACCGGAGGGCACGGTCAGCCTGCTTGTCTCCTGCTATGACCCGGATGCTCCCACGCCGTCGGGCTACTGGCACTGGACGGTAGCGAATCTGCCCGCGGATACCGCCGAGATTGCAGCCGGTGGCTCCGGTGAGCTTCCGGCACCTGCCCTCACTTTGAAGAACGACGGCGGAACTCCGAGTTTCCAGGGTGCCGCACCGCCGGCCGGCCACGGCCCGCACCGCTATATTTTCGCGGTGCTCGCCCTCGACACCGTTTTGGATATCGATGCGGAAACCCGGCCCGCGGTGGCGTACTTCCTGGCCCGCGAACACGTGCTCGGCCGCGGCCTACTCACCGGCACCTGGGAAAATAACTAAGGAAAACGAAGCGCAAGGGGAGGATAACTCAATGACTGACGTGCGCACATACGCGGTACTTACGCCTTTTGATAGCGCGGATGCCCTCGCGGCGCTCTGCGCGCTGCACGGTCTGGAGGTGCAGGTGGTAGCCACGGATTCCGGGGCGCTGGTGTACCGCCAGCTGGCAACGCCCGTCTACGATGAGTGGGATATCCGCAATATCACCGGCCCGGATCCCGATGAGGAACCCGCCTCCCTTTCCGATGATGCCCCGGCGGTGGCCGGAATGCTCTCCCGCCTCAGCCCCTACGGCTCCATCCTTATTGATGTGAATCTGGATAAGGAATCCACCGGTTTTGAGCCGGGCGTATCCGGGATGGTGCGCGCGCGGCGTTTCTTCGCCGGCAAAGCCGATGAGGAAATTGCCTCCGGCCTGCTGCTCAACTCCCTGGATCCCATCGTTGAGGAGCTCATGCTGGGGGAGCGCTCCATTACCGACTGCGCGGCTTTGGATTCCGCGAAGCTCACGCAACAAGATATTGAGAAAATCCTAAACAAGATGGCTCGCGGGGAAGGCGCGGGAGATACGGACGGCGAGGCCGGCGAGGCTGGAGAGTCCGGCGAAGAACCCGGCCGCGGGGGATCGCGATGAGCTGTGAGCTGCTCGTTGCGGTAGATATTCGGGCAGGGCGTTCCGCGCGGCTGGGTACCGGCCCGGAAGCGTGGAGTGACCCGGCCGCGGCTATCGCGGATTTCCGGGCGGCAGGGGCGCAGTGGATTCACCTGGTGGATCTCGATCTGGTATACGGCACCGGGGATAATTTCGCCCTGCTCGAGCGCCTTATGGAGAGCCACCCGATGCACTGGGAGCTTTCCGGCGGCATCGACACCCCGGAGGTGCTGGAGCGTGCCCTCGCTACCCGCGCGGAGCGCATTAATCTTGCCACCACTGCCCTGCGAGATCGTGCGTGGGTAGCGCGGGTACTGGCGCAGCACGCGGATCGGGTGGCGGTTTGTCTTGATGTCGACGGCGCCCGGGTGGTTGCGCGCGGTGCCGGTACTGATGTCGGAGGGTTACGGGAAGTTATAGATTTTCTCGACGACGCCGGTGCGCGCCGCTACATCGTCACGGACCGGACCCGAGACGGTGCCCTCGCCGGGGCTAACCTTGAGCTACTCGAGCGGGTCACGGAACTGAGCCAGGTGCGTATCACTGCCTCAGGCGGGATGGCGACGCTGGCCGATTTGCGCGCCGTTCGGGAGCTGAGCGAGCATAGCATGAGCGCGGATGGTAATTCGCCCGGCCCCGTCGACTCGGTCATCATCGGCAAAGCTTTCTACGAGGGAAACTTCACCGTTGCCCAGGCTCTCGCGGAGCTTTCCTGAGTGCTGAGTCCTGTATCTGCGGGGTACAGATGCGCCGTCGCATGTGGGGAGAATAACCCGCGGTGTTATCTGTAGCTCATGTGTCTGTGCTACACTAATACGGTCAATCCGGCATTCTGCCGGAACGCAAGTGGAGAAATCCCACCTAGCCGCCCGCCCGGGCGCTACTTCGAAAAGGAATTTTCGGAAAAGATAAGTACCGGGTCATATCAAAGGGTAGCGGGTTCGTAACATGGCCGTTTGGCGTGCCGTGTCACCTCGGGAGTACTCCGTGCGTTGTCCACGTTGAGGAACAGAGGAACTGCAATTAACAACGAACCGCGTGTAAATGATCGCATCCACGTCCCTAAGGTGCGCCTTGTTGGCCCCAGCGGTGAACAGGTCGGTGTGGTGCGCACGGAAGATGCGCTCCGCCTGGCTGTAGAGGCGAACCTCGACCTGGTGGAAGTTGCTCCGAATTCCAATCCGCCGGTCGCGCGCCTCATGGACTACGGGAAATACAAGTACGAATCCGCCCAGAAAGCTCGGGAAGCACGTCGTAACCAGGCCAATACTCAGATCAAATCCATCCGGATTGGGCTGAAGATTGACGGTAATGACTACAACACCAAGAAGTCGCAGGCGGAACGTTTCCTGAACGCCGGGGATAAGGTCAAATTCGATCTTCGTTTCCGCGGCCGTGAACAATCCCGCCCGGAAATGGGTGTGCGCCTGCTCTCCGGCCTGGCTGAAGAGCTCGCGGAAATTTCTACTGTGGAAGCAGCACCTCGCGCTGACGGGCGCAATATGTCCATGGTCCTTGCGCCCACGCGGCGGAAGTCGGAAGCCAAGTCCGATCAGCGGCGGCGTCGTGAAGCGGAACGCGAGAACCGGCGCGCGAAAGCCGCCAAACGCGCGGCCGAACGCAACGCAAAAACCTCTGAAACGGAAAACAACGCAGCAGCAACCGAATAAGTTGACTTGTGAAAAGCGGGCCCGCCGGCGGGGCGATCTGGGAGATCAAAATTTGCCCCCGGGCCCCAGGGAGGATGAACAAACCCCAACATGAAGACGCACTCCGGTGCGAAGAAGCGTTTCCGCGTGACGGGAAGCGGCAAGCTCATGCGCGAACAGCGCAATAAGCGCCACCTGCTGGAGCACAAGAGCTCCACCCGGAAGCGTCGGCTCTCGCGCGACCAGGTTGTGGACAAGTCCAACCTTCGCGAAGTTAACCGTCTGCTCGGCCGCTAGATTCGTCCGACGAAAAGTTTTGTAAAAGGAGAAAAACATGGCACGCGTCAAGCGCTCCGTCAACGCCAAGAAGAAGCGTCGCACTACCCTCGAACGGGCGTCCGGCTACCGCGGGCAGCGGTCCCGCCTCTACCGTAAGGCCAAAGAACAGGTCACCCATTCCTTCGTCTACAACTACCGCGACCGCAAGAAGCGGAAGAACGACTTCCGCAAGCTGTGGATCACCCGCATCAACGCGGCCGTGCGCGCCGAAGGCATGACCTACAACCGCTTCATCCAGGGCCTGGGCCTGGCCGGAATTGAAGTTGATCGCCGTCAGCTCGCTGAAATGGCCGTCAATGATCCCACCGGTTTCACCGCGGTGGTCAACGCCGCCAAGGCTGCGCTTCCGGAAGACGTGAACGCACCCAAGGTTGCCTAAGCTTTTTCAAGAGTGACCTATCAGCGGCCCGAGTGACGAAATCTCGTTACTCGGGCCGCTGCGTTTAGACTACAATCATGAAACTTTTCGCCCATCGGGGCCTGTGCGCCGACGCACCCGAAAACACCATGGCCGCATTTCGGGCTGCTTACCAGGCCGGATTCACCTGGATTGAAACGGATGTGGATATCACCGCAGACGGCTCTCTCCCGCTCTGCCACGATGCGACCCTCGAACGCACCACCACCGGCCACGGGCGTGTCGATGCGCTGCGTGCCGCTGACCTGGACACCCTGGACGCCGGATCTTGGTTCAGCCCGGGCTTCGCGGGGGAGAAGATTCCCACCCTCGCCCAACTCGTTGATTTTGCCCTCGAGGCCGGGATAAGCATCAATATCGAAATGAAACCCTGCGTGCAGGGTGGCCAGCAAGCCCGTGCCCTCGTGCGCGCGGTAGCGGAACAGGCCCGCAGGCTCGGCACCGAGCGAGCCCTGGTTTCCTCCTTCTCACACCTGCAACTGGCCGAATTCGCGCGCTACGCCCCTGAGATTCCGCGCGGTGCACTCGTTGATCGCGCGAGTTTCGGGCCGGATTGGCGCACCGTTCTTGACCTCACCGATTCTCGCTATCTGCATGTGAGTGACGACGCCGTGACCGCGGCCGTGGTCACCGAGGCCCGGGCCGTGGGCCGAGATGTGCACGTCTACACAGTCAACAGCCCCGAACGCGCCCGGCAATTGGAACGCTGGGGCGTGGCCGGTGTTTTTACCGATGGCTTCGTGCGGCCCTAGCTGCTGCCGACCACCTGCAACCTACTCCCTACAGAAAAAGAAACGACCCGTGAAAAGCACACCCGCATCGCATACCCAACTCACCCGCGCCGCCCGCCTACACCGGCCCCAACAGCGCGAACGCTTCCGGCAAACCCTGGTGGAAGGCCCCGGAGCGGTTCAGGAACTCCTCGCACACCGCGCGAATCTTGTTCGCGACGTCTACTATACGAAAGCCAGCCTTATCTCCAACCCGGACTTGGGTGGGCTCATCAAAGAAGCCGGCGTCTACCACCACCCGCTTAACGCCGATGAGATGCAGGCTCTATCCGAAGATGCGCGCGGTGTGGTGGCCGTTATCGACATTCCGGAAACTCCGGCGCTCACCCCCACGGTTAAGAACGCCAGGCTAGTGCTGGCCACCGCGAATATTCAAGATCCCGGAAATGTGGGCGCCATTATTCGGGCCGCGGACGTGGCCGGATGCGATGCGGTGCTCCTTGGCCGGGGTAGCGTAGAGCTATGGTCCCCGAAAGTTATTCGCTCCTCAGCCGGTTCCATCTTCCATCTCCCGGTTCTCGATTCCATTAACGTGGGCAAGCTCGACGGTGTGCTTGAGCGCGCAGGCATCAGTTTCCTGGCAGCCACCGGCGAGGGGGAGTGGGATCTGGCCACCCTGGTGGCCTCGGCTAATGACGCCGCTTATCTTGGGCAACCGCCCCTTGGCCCGGACCTTACCCGGCCGGTGTGCTGGTTACTGGGCAATGAAGCGCACGGCTTCGCGGATGTGGATGCCAATGTGGATGCGACCGTCGCCATCCCGATCTACGGGAAAGCCGAATCCTGCAATGTTGCTATGGCCGCCGCGATCCTTTCCAGTACGACGGCGATGATCCAGCACCGCCCTGAATAAACGTACGAGGATATAAGTAAGCGGGCGGCGAAGAGCTTTCTTCGCCGCCCGCTACGGCTCACCCCGAGGAGGGCGCGCCATCACTATTTTGGTGGATTTTACTGATGAATGGTGGATTTACTTGTTATCGGAGAGGTTCTCTTTGATGTCCTCGAACTTTTCCTTGGCAGCATCACCGGCATCGGAGGCGGCATCCTTGACCTTTTCGCCAGCATCTTTCGCCTTGTCACCGGCCTCAGAAGCCTTCTCCTCGGCCTTATCGCCGTGATCCTTGTCCGTCAGTTCGTCCTTGATGTCCTCGAACTTTTCCTTCGCGGCATCACCCAGTTGGCCCGCCTTATCAGCGGCCTTCTGGCCGAATTCCTTAGCCCGATCAAAAGCTTCGGTTGCGCCTTCTTTAATCTTGTCCACAAATTCGTTCGCCATAGCGACTCCTTTCCATTGATTAATGAAACAAGTCGATCATAGCAAAGTGGTGGCCGTCACTTCATGTTAAGGTGGTTAATGCACTCGGCCGTGCGCGAACGTATCGCGCACGGCCGAATTCTCGGTTCCAGATAGCTACTTACTTCGCGGTGGTCCCGCCCAGCTTGGAGGTGTCCACCCGGAAAGCCCGAGCCGGAATCGTGGTGACGAGTGCTTCGGATACCTCGAGAGCCTCATCAAGCTCCAGGCGATGTTCGGCAACCATACGGGCCAGGTACACGGCGTCCATCCGGCGTGCGACGTCGTGCCGCGCGGGAATGGAAGCGAAGGCGCGGGTATCGTCAATCATCCCGGAGGTCTTGTAGAAAGTACCGTAGGGGGTGACCTGCTCGCGGTAACGCAAAATCGCATCCGGCTCATCGATGAACCACCACGGTGCGCCCACGTAGACGCTCGGGTAGTAGCCGGCCAGCGGAGCCAGTTCGCGCTGGTAGACATCTTGATCGATGGTGAAGAAAACAACCTGGAAGTTCGGATTGTCCCCGTACTCGGAAAGCATGGGACGCACGTTATTCGTGAACTCCACAGCCATGGGCACATCGCCCCCGACATCCGCGCCCAGGCGCTCAAAGGCCGCCTGGTGGTGGTTGCGGTACACGGCCGGGTGGAAGGTCATCACCAGGCCGTCCTCGCAGGCCAGGCGAGCCTGGTCGTTGAGCATATGCCGGCGCAGCGCAGCGCCGTCTTCCGGCGAAATCTTGCCGTCCAGGGCGAGCTTGTAAAGTTCGGCCGCCCGCGCCTCGGGTAGGCGTGCCGTGCCCGGATCGCGATGCGAATGATCGGAGGAGACCGCACCCATTTCCTTGAAGAAGAGGCGGCGCTTGCGCATGGCCTCCACGTAGCCCGCATAGGTGGACACATCCTGATCGGCCGCCTGACCGAGCGCCTCCACATTTGCCTTGAAGTCCGGGGTGGCCGGCTCGAGGTACTTATCGGGGCGGAAGGTGGGCGGAATATAGCCTTCCCAGGTGGGATCCTCGAGGAGCTGCTTGTGGTAGCGCAGATCGGAAACCGGATCATCGGTGGTGGCCATCATCGCCAGGTTGAAACGCTTGTACAGCGAGCGGGGGAGGAACTCCTCCGTCTTGAGCAATGCGTTGATGTGATCGTAGATCTGGTCGGCAGTTTCTTCGGAGGGGCGCACATGCACATCGAAGACATCCACAAATTCGGATTCAAACCAGCCCTGCACCGCGGTACCGCGCAAGGTCCACCAGTTCTTGCAGAACAGGCGCCAGGCCGCGCGGGACTTTTCGGGGGAAAGCGGGCTTCCTACCGGTACGCCCAGATCGGCCAGATCCACCCGGCCCACCGCGTGCAAGAGGCGGTTGGTGTAGTGATCCGGGGTCAGGAGCATGCTCGTGGGATCGGTGAAGGGGGTATTGAGAGCGAGCCATTCGGGGGGAACGTGGCCGTGCGGGGAAATGATGGGATGCTTCTTGGTGACCTCGAAAATTTCGCGCGCCAGTTTCCGCTGCGTCGGATCGGCCGGGAAAAGCCGATCCGGATTGAGAGTGAGGGGCGTCGACATTGAATCCTCCTATTTTTGAGCCGGGCGCGGGGCTTTCCCTCGCCTCGGCTTTCTTCTTTTAAGGTACTCCACCGCGCCAGGTGGCACGCGGGCACAGAGACCGGGGGCGTGACCATCGGCGACGACGCCGCGGCCCGTACCCTCACTTTACGCGAAAACACGCGGTTTTCGGGAGAGTATTTGAAAGCACGAAACGGGAATTTCTAAATGTGAAAAATATCATGGTGGGGGCGGAGGGGTGCGCGCAAGCGCCGTCGTCGTGCAAAAAACCGCGATAATCCGCGGTTTTCAGAGAATCTCCCCGGTGGCACGTCACTCGTCCACGATATGAACCGGGAGCTAGATAACTGCTGGAAAGCCTTGGAAACTTATAAGCTTTTGATGCGAAAGAGCGGTAGTGATAGCTTCGCGGCAGTGTAGCGCGGTAACAGCTCGCGCGGGCACAGAAGCCGAGCGTGAGCGCGGTAAGAGTCGATGGCGAACCACAACCGTTCCTCCTTTCACAGAAAGACAAAAGAAAATGGGAACACACAATAGCGGCGCATTAGACGCCGATAAGCGTGGTGAGCTGGAGAAACTCTCCAAGCTGCGCGTGTACACCGCCAAGCCGATCACCATTGGTCGCGGTATTTGTTTCGGGCTGGTGGACCTCATGGGTGGTGGGTGGAATACCATCATCTCCGGTCTGCTGCTCTACTTCTTCACGAACTACGGCGGGGTAACGGCTACCCAGGGTGGTCTTATCCTCGGTGTAGCTCGTATCGTTGATGCTCTTATTTCGGTATTCATCGGCCCGCTCACGGACGGTTTCTACCGCACGAAGCTGGGGCGGCGTTTCGGGCGGCGCCACTTCTTCCTCATGATCGGCGGCCCACTGCTGCTTCTCATCTTCCCGCTGCTGTGGATCCCCTTCGGCGGGTTCTGGTACTACCTCGTTATCTACCTGCTGATCGAAGTTATTATCGCGATCATCCTCATTCCGTGGGAGACGCTGCCCACCGAAATGACGCGTAAGTACGAAGAACGCACCACGCTTTCGTCCATGCGTATGTTCTGCTCGGCTACGGGTACTTTCGTGGTGTTCTTCATCCCGGCGCTGGTGCGCGGTAACGTCTCCAACCCCTGGGCCTACCTCGGAATCGGTGGCGCCTTCGCGGTGCTCTTCGCTATCGGTGTGTTCACCACTTACGCCACCACGTGGGAGCGCCCGCTCACTCCGGAATTCGTGGCCGAACTTGACGCCATGCCGAAGATGAACGGTTTCCAGATGCTCAAGCACACCGCGGTGGAATTCACCTCGGTGTTCCGCAACTCTTCCTACAACAAGCACCTGACGGTGTACCTCTTCTCCTTCACCGGCAAGGATGTGTACGCTTCGGCGCTCACCTTCTTCGCCGTCTACGCGGTGGGAATGAGCGAATCCCAGGGCTTCTGGCTGCAGGCCGTGTCCATCGTGGGTATCCCCATGACGATTTGGGCGATGTTCCTCATGCTCTCGCACGGGCCGCGTTTCCTGTGGGCCTTCTCCTTCACGCTGATCCTCGCCTCGCTGGCGGGTGTGGGTGCGATCTACCTCATCGGGCCGGAAAGCAACGCCTTCATCTACCTGCTGGCCACCGCGGTCATCTACCAGTGCGGGCGCGCGCTGCTCGAATACACCCCGTGGAATGTGTACCCCTTCATTCCGGACGTTGACTACATCATGACCCGCGAAGACCGCGCCGGTATCTACGCGGCCGTTATGACCTTCGGGCGTAAGTCCACCGGTGCGCTGGGAACCTTCCTCGTTGGCTGGTTCATGGATCTGGGCGGTTTCGTCAATCCGCTGGAAAAGGGCACGAACCTGGCGGCCTCCGGCTACACCCCGCTGCACGAAGGTGCCTGCAAGGTAGATGCCTCCGGCGTGCTGGAAAGCTCCTGCCAGGTGGCTCAGTCCACCGGCGCTTCCCATATGATCGCCTTCGTGACGGTCATTCTTCCCGCGATCCTCATCGGGGTGGCCTTGCTTGTTTCCCGCTTCGTCAAGCTGGATAAGCACACCCACGCCATCCTCATGGATGAGATCCATCGTTTGGAAGCGGGCGGGGCGAAGGAAGACGCCACTCCCGAAGCCCGCAAGGTTGCTGAAGACCTCACCGGGCATTCGTGGGACAAGCTCTGGCCTGAGGTTCCCCTGAGCCAGCGCTAAATTTAGGAACGACGCCGGCGCCGCGTACCGCGGCGCGAGCGGCCTTCCAGTTACCTCACAGCGGGGCCGAGTCCATCTCGGCCCCGCTGTTACGCACTTTCGGCGAGTTTGACTAGAATTGACATGGTTAACAACAAGAAAGGCAGCTATGTCCTCACAGCTCAGTCCCCTGGACGAAGCGGGAGTACAGGCAGCCGTAGCGCAGGCCCTCAGTGCTTTTGCCGCGGCTACCACTCTCGAGGAGTTGAAAGCCGCGCGGCTGGCGCACAGCGGTGATAACGCTCCGATCACTCACGCAAATATGCAGATCCGGAACCTCGCCAAAGAAGAAAAGCCCATTGCCGGCAAGCTTCTGGGCGCGGCCCGCAAAGACATCCAGGCGGCCCTCGCCAGCGCCACCGCCCGCATTGAGGAGGCGGAAGCGGCCGCGGCCCTCGCCACTGAAACGGTGGATGTTACCGTGCCGACCAACCGGTCCCCGCGGGGGGCGCGCCATCCGCTCACGGTTCTCAGTGAGGATATTGCCGACTTCTTCATTGCCATGGGCTGGGAGATCGCCGAAGGCCCCGAAGTGGAACACGAATGGTTTAACTTCGACTCCCTGAATTTCGGGCCCGACCACCCGGCACGCCAGATGCAAGATACCTTCTACGTATCGGGTGTCGTCGACGGTGCCGGTGCGGTAACCGAGGAACGCAACCTGGTGTTGCGCACCCACACTTCGCCCGTGCAATCCCACGCGCTACTGCGCCGCGGGGCTCCGCTCTACATCGCCTGCCCGGGCAAGGTATTCCGTACCGACGCGCTGGATGCCACCCACACCCCGGTTTTTCACCAGGTGGAGGGCTTAGCGGTCGATAAGGGCTTGACTATGGCCCACCTGAAAGGCACCCTTGATCACTTCGCCCGCCATATGTTCGGCCCCGAAGCCAAGGCGCGCCTGCGCCCCTCTTTCTTCCCCTTTACCGAACCGAGTGCCGAAATGGACCTGTGGTTCCCGCAAAAGAAGGGCGGCCCGGGGTGGATCGAATGGGGCGGCTGCGGCATGGTCAATCCGGAAGTACTGCGCAATAACGGTATCGACCCGGATATTTACACCGGATTCGCTTTCGGGATGGGCCTGGAGCGCACCCTGATGCTGCGCAATTCCATCGCTGATATGCGTGACATGGTGGAAGGTGATGTGCGCTTCTCCATGCAATTCGGAACCACCGGGAGGGGAAACTAATGCCACTTATTCCGCAGGAATGGTTAGGCTCGCACGTGGAGCTGCCCGAGGATCTTACCCCGGCGCAGCTGGCTGCCGCGCTGGTAAAAGTCGGCTTGGAAGAAGAAACAATCCATCCAGCTACTGTTACCGGCCCGCTGGTTTTCGGCCGGGTTCTCACCCGCGAACCGAAGAAACAAAGCAACGGCAAAATCATTAACTACTGCCGCGTGGACGTAGGCCAGTACAATGACGAGCCCGGTACCGGCCGGGAGCCCTCTGAGCTGCCCTCGCGCGGCATCATTTGCGGGGCCCATAATTTCGAGGCGGGCGATACCGTGGTTGTCTCCCTCCCCGGCGCGGTGCTACCGGGTGGTTTTGAGATCGCGGCCCGCAAAACTTACGGCCATATTTCCGACGGCATGATGTGTTCGGAACGTGAACTGGGGCTCTCGGATGAAAGCGCAGGAATTATTGTGCTCGACGCCGCGGCCGCCAGCCGGGTGGAACTGGGAAGTGACGCCCGGCAATTCCTGGGCTTGCCCGGGGAAACCCTGGAAATTAACGTAACCCCGGATCGCGGTTACTGCTTCTCCATACGCGGAGTAGCCCGCGAATACCACCACTCCACCGGAGCATGCTTCACCGATCCGGGCCTGCCTACGCAGCCACTCCCGGAGGCGACTCCCACCGGTTTTCCGGTGCGGGTGGAAGATAATGCGCCCATTCATGGCCAGCCCGGCTGCGACCTTTTCGTGACTCGGGTGGTGCGCGGGGTGGATCCCGAAGCGCCCTCCCCGGCCTGGATGGCACGCCGTCTCCAGCAAGCCGGCCAGCGCTCCATTTCGCTGGCGGTCGATGCCACGAATTACGTCATGCTGGACCTGGGCCAACCGCTCCACGCCTACGATCTGGATAAGATCCGCGGCGGCGGGCTGGTGGTACGCCGCGCCACGGCCGGTGAAAAACTCACCACCTTGGACGACGTGGAACGCGTCCTCGATCCGGAAGATCTTCTTATTACGGATAGCGATGGAGCACGGGTTCTTGGCCTGGCCGGCGTGATGGGTGGTGCGGACACTGAGATCACCGCCGAAACGCGCAATGTCCTGGTAGAGGCAGCGCATTTTGACGCGGTATCGGTGGCGCGTAGCGCCCGGCGGCATAAGCTCCCCACCGAAGCATCCAAGCGGTTCGAACGCGGGGTGGATCCCGCGGTGGCGGCGGTGGCCGCGCAGCGCGTCGTCGACCTTTTGGTGGAATACGGCGGGGGAGAAGCTACCGATGAAGTATTCCACTACGGCCAGGTGCAGCCGCTGCCCGCGCTGGCTTTCCCGATTGCGGATGTGGAACGCCTGACTTCATTGCGACTGAGCGCGGATCGTATCGCGGATATCCTCACGGATATCGGTTGCACGGTGGAACGTAGCGGCGAGGTGTGGAGCGTGCAGCCTCCGACCTGGCGCCCGGACCTGGTCGGTTCGGCTCATCTGGTGGAGGAAATTGCGCGCCTGGAGGGCTACGACGCAATTCCAACCGCCGTTCCCACCGCTCCGGCGGGGCGCGGCCTGAGCCCCGCGCAGCGGCAGCGCCGCGATATTGCCCGTACCCTAGCTGAAACCGGGTGGGTGCAAGTACTTACCTATCCCTTTATCCCGGCCGCGCGTTTCGATGAGCTCGGGTACGCCGCGGATGATGAGCGACGCACCGCTATCGCCTTGGCTAACCCCCTGCAAGACGATGCCAATCTGCTACGCACGTCCCTGCTCGACACCCTCATTCCGGTGGCCTCGCTCAATGTGAAGCGGGGTAATCCGGCGGTGGCAGTGTTCGAGATGGGCACGGTGAGCCGTCCGGCTGGCATTAGCCCGGCTCCGATTCCGGCAGCGGGCCAGCGCCCCTCGGAAGCAGAAATTGCTGCACTCCACGCGGCTATTCCTGCTCAACCCCATCACGTCGCCGGGGTCGCCTGCGGTCCGCGCACGCCCGCGCGGGCCGGTTACCCGGTAGAAACATGGGATTGGCGTGACGCGGTGGAAGCCGGGCGGCGGGCTGCCGGTATGCTTGCCGACGTTTCGGTACGCGCCGCGAGCCAGGCCCCTTGGCACCCGGGGCGCTGCGCGGCCATTCTCAGTGGCGATCAGGTAGTTGGCTATGGTGGGGAACTTGCTCCGGCCGTCTGCAAGGCCTTGGATATTCCGGCGCGCTCTATCGCCTTTGAGGTGAATACGGATGCGGCGCTTCCCGATACCGTGGAACCCGCCGCGGTGAAGCCGGTATGGACCAGCCCGGTTGCCAAGGAAGATCTCGCCTTTATTGTTGATGCCGACGTGATTGCCGGTGATGTACGGGCGACCATCGAGGCAGCCGCGGGGGAGATCCTCGAGGGCATTGAACTCTTCGATGTGTTCACGGGCGATCCCGTACCGGAAGGCAAGAAGTCACTGGCGTTCTCGCTGCGTTTCCGCACCGATCACACCCTGACCGCTGAGGAAACTGCCCAGGTACGCCACCGGGTCGCACGCCGGATGCGCAAGGACTTCGGCGCGGAGTTGAGGGCGTAATGGCGCAGCAGGAACTGGAGCGCGAAGAATCGGGCGAGGCCGCGGCGGCTAGCGTGGAGCGGGCCGGTTTAGAACCCGCCCGCCGGATTCTTATCACCGGAGCCTCCCGGGGCGTGGGCAAGGAGCTTGCTATTGGCTTAGCGGCGCCCGGGCGCACTCTCATTTTGCTGGCGACCAAGCTCTCCAATTTGGATGGTACCGCCACCGAATGTGAGATCCGGGGTGCCCAGATTATTACCCTCGGGTGTGATCTAGCCAAGGAATCCTCCATTCGAGAGATGTTGCGCATCCTCCTGGAGGAAGGCGCACCCGATATGGTGCTCAATTCTGCCGGGGTGTACGGGGAAGAGGAACTTCCCTGGGATACCAGTCTGGAAGATTTCCAGCGCACCATCGCCATTAACGTGGAGGCGCCGTTCCAGCTCGCGAAAACGTTGGTGCCCATTATGCTGGAGCGTGGCGGGGGGAGAATTCTTGATCTTTCCGCCACCGCGGCCTCGCACGATTCTGCGGATGCGGTATCGTATTACGCCTCGAAAACGGCGCTTTTGCGGCTGGCTGCTTCTTTGCATCTAGCCGGGTACCAGCGTGGCTTGCGGGTACTTTCCCTCAATCCGGGAGCGGTGAAAACCGATATGACGGCCTCCATGAAACGCTATCGCGACCGCACCGAATGGGTACCGCTCGGGGAATCGGTAGCTATTGCCCAGGCATTTGCGGCCGGCGAGCTCGACGGACTTTCCGGCACCCAGGTGCGGGCTGGAACGGACTCCCTGGAAAAGCTTCGCGAGCTCTCCGCGCGTGGGGTATCCGGGCGGGCGCGCCGCCTGCGCCTAACCGGATGGGATGCCTAAATCTCTCCGGGTCCAGCAATGAGGGCTAGGGGCAGGCAATGACTAAGGGCGGGAGTCTCCTGCAATGGAGGCTCCCGCCCTCGCTTTGTACCCAGAATAACTAGTGGTTAGTTAGCCCCGAATTTTTCCCCGCAGACCTTGGCTGCTTCGCCCATAATGGCCTGGTCTTCCTGGGAGAGCAAAAGGACCTGCGCGGCGATATTACGCTGGCCCTGCTCGGAAAGGCCGCGGTTGAGCGCTTCATCAACAGTGCACTCCACCAGCTGGGGGAGCATCGCCTTTTGGGCTTCCGGAATATCCTGCGTGTTCTTGAGTAACTCCGAAGTAGCGGCGAGCATACCGGCGCTCACCTCATCGCGGCTAGGTGCCGGACCATCCGTTGCGATAGCTGCCGGGCCCTTATCGGTGATCGGCGCGGCAGGCTCAGCGGAGCTTTCAACCGGTGCCGACGGCGCGGCCGGTGCCGACGCGGCTACCGATGTTTCCGGAGCCGGCGTAGCCGATTCCGATGTATCGCTCTTACCCGAACAAGCGGCCAGATTCACCACGAGGCATACCGCGGCAACGCCGCCCAAAAATTTACGCATCTTCACTCATTTCCACGCGGAATAAAACAAGTAGATACTATCAGCTACGCGGCATTCACCCGCGGGCTGCCCGCGTGAGGTATACCGCCTAACGCGCGGGTAGCACAAATGGGTAATAAGGCGTGGGCTTAGCCCTGGGGCTGGCCAACGAGCTTCGTCACGCAACCTTCGGTGATTTTTTGGAGAAGCTCATCGTCCTGTTTCGGAACGTCATTAAATTTATCAGCGTCACCCGTGGCAATGATCTTGAGGCCCTCCGCGGAGACGCCCTGTTCGATAGCACCATCGGCTATGCATTCAACAAAGTTAGAAAGCATGGCTTCCTGAAGGCCGGCCGGGGCCGACGTGCCCGTCTCCTTGATAGCGGAACTGAATCCTTGGTTCAGCCCGGCTACGATCTCATCACGAGAGGGCGCGGCATCCTTTCCGGAACCGTTGGAGCAGGCTGTTAGAGTGATCGCGGTGCAGAGCGCCGCCAAACCGGCAAAGATTTTACGCATGGAATTCTCCTCAGAAGCGTGGTAGTGGGTGAAAGTTTATCCAGCCCACCACCACTTTACCGGGAGAAGGTTACCAGCGCGTGAACACTAAGCGGCGACACCTATGAGCGACGCCACCCGCGTCCGCCGCGGCGTTCCCCGCGATCATGCCGGTCATGGCGCCGGTCTGAGCGCCGCTCAGCCCGGTAATCCGAACCGTACTCACCTTCGTCACCGCGGTTGAAGCTGCCGCGCCCGCGCCCGCGCCGATCCCCGCGCGCGGTGCGATCCGAACGGCCGTGGCCCCCACGGCGCGCGGTGGGAGCACCGCTGTCCTCGGAGATACGCAGGGCTCGCCCGGAAACCTGGGCTTCGGAAATGCGCCGGCGGGCTTCCGGAGAAAGCGGCACCCCGATTTCCACCAGCGAGAACGTGGGATAAATATCGATATGACCCAGGTCCGAACCGCGCAGGCCACCTTCGTGGGTGAGTGCGCCAACGATAGCTCCCGGCCGCACCCGATCCTTATGCCCGACCTCGATGCGGTAACGCTTCCCGCCCTTGAATTCACGAGCTTCGCGACGCTTCTTCTTGAAGGAATCGCGGCTATCCTCCCCGGTGAAGCTTTCCTCTTCATCCGCGGAAGGCCCGGGATCGCGCACGCCCAAGGCCAGCAGGGCAACGATAATATCCTCGAGGCTCATCGGCTCGGGAGCGTCACTCGCTGCTTCGGTAACGTCCTCATCCGTGGGGAGGGAGGCGTCACTCGCGGCTTCGGTAACGTCCTCGCCCGCGGGGAGGGGAGCGGAGGAGGCTGCGGCGTCGTCGTTCTTAAGCTGCTGCGCCTCTTGTTGCGCGGCCAAGAATTGCTCGAGTACCTCGCGGTAGACCCCCAGGCGCCCGGCATCGAAACGGGTGCGAGCCTGCTCCATGAGTTTGGCGGCGCGCAGTTTCGAAACCTCGGCCGGGGTGGGAAGATCGATTTCTTCCATCTTCGATTTGGTGGTCTTCGCGATGCGGCGCAGGCGCGGGAGTTCCTTCGGGGTCACGAACGTGAGTGAGCGACCCTCGCGGCCAGCGCGGCCGGTGCGGCCGATGCGATGCACATAGGTATCGGCTTCGCGCGGCACATCAAAATTGACAACCAGCCCGATGCGTTCCACGTCCAGGCCGCGCGCGGCCACGTCCGTGGCGATAAGAACATCCAGGGTGCCGTCGCGCAGGCGCGAGACCAAGCGTTCGCGATCCTTTTGGGCGACGTCGCCGGACAGCGCCGCGGTGGCCACCCCGCGGGTACCCAGCTCAATCGCCAAGTCCTCGGCGGTGGCGCGGGTGCGCACGAAGACGAGGGCGGCGTCGGCCTCAGAAACCGCGAGTACTCGGGCGAGGGCACCCACCTTGCGGCGGGCCGGAACCACGGCGAACTCCTGGGTAATATTCGCAACCGTCGAAGCCGGGGGAGTAACAGTAATTTCCTCCGGGTCGTGCAGATGAGAATCCGCCACGCGGCGAATCGCGGGAGGCATCGTAGCGGAGAAAAGCGCCGAGACGCGCTCCGCGGGCAGATCCGAGGCGATCTTTTCCACGTCCTCCGCGAAGCCCATGCGCAGCATTTCGTCGGCTTCGTCCAAAACGAAGTAGGAAACGTGATCGAGCACAAGCGCGCCGCGATCAATGAGATCCATAATGCGCCCGGGCGTGCCCACCACCACGTGCACGCCGTTTTCAAGGGCGCGCAGCTGCGGCGGGTAGGGCGAACCACCGTACACAGCCAGCACCTTGGTATCCGTGCCGCGGGCAAAAGATTCAATGGCGTCCGCGCCCTGGAGCGCGAGTTCGCGCGTGGGGGCGAGCACAAGTGCTTGTACGACGGCGCTGCTAGTATCCACCCGTTCCAGGAGCGGCAAACCGAACGCCGCAGTTTTCCCCGTTCCTGTTTGGGCGACGCCGATAACGTCCCGCCCGCTCAGCAGGAGCGGAATGGCCTGTTCCTGGATCGGGGAGGGGTGTTCAAAGCCGAGAGCATGAATAGCGGTGAGCGTTTCCTCGGAAAGCCCGAGGTCAGCGAAAGTCGCCGGAGTGGCGGTGGAGGAAGAATCAGACGGCGTGTGTTCACCGAGATGTTCAGACATGAATTCCTAACATAGGCACAGGGGGCGCAAACGCGCCGCTACTAGTTTACTCCGGGGTGCAAGTCCGACGGCGGATATGCGCGGTGAGCTTGCCCTCTGTTCACGCGGCGCTGGGATCCTCGCTGAGCATATCCGAGCCGCTCAGTTGTTCTCCACCCGGGCCGACGCCGCTCAGGCGTTGCGATTCGGCAAGATTGGCCGCGGCCTCGCTGCCCGCGGGCGGCACAATGCGGCTGGCCACCACCGCACCTGCGATAGTCAGTGCAATGGATACCGCGATTCCAGCCATAAGCGCAATATCCTGCGGCGGGGTAAGAACCGAATAGATAATGCCAATAATCGCGGCGACGAGCGATGTTCCCATGGAGTCTGCGACCTGGAGCGCAGAGGAGGTGCGCCCTTGACCCGCCTGAGAGGTGCAGGCGAGTGCATGCACGCTCAGCGCTGGGAAAGCGAAACCGCAACCGATACCGGCAATGGCCCAGCCAATAATGACGAGACTTCCGGGAAGTGCGTGGTGCGAGCCGGCAAGCACCAAGGCAAGCCCGATGGCATCGGCAATCGAGCCCCATAGCGGCAGGCGTAGACGCAGCGCCGCGTTAGTAATACGCCCGGAGAAATACGAGCCCACCGCCCAGGTAATTGAACCAACCGATAAAATAAGACCGGCTTCCACCGGGCTCCACCCGTGCACATCCTGGAGCAGCAGCGGCAAAAACATCTCGATTGCCACGAATGTTCCCAGCAATACACGGGTGGTAATAGTGGCGGGAAGCCCGCGTTGCGCACGGAAAGTCCCGCGCGGGAAGAGCGGGCGAGCGCAGAAGAGCAAGCCAACTCCACACACCCCGATAATGGCGAAAGTGTGCGCATTATGCGAGGTTGCCCCGCTCATAATTTGCAGGCAGGCTACCAGGGCGCCGGTACCGAAAGCTGGAATGACCATGGTGCGAATATTCATCGGCTTCTTGACGCGATCAATATCCGGGATTTTGTTCATACCGATAAAGAAGAATGGCCCAATGAACAGGATAGTGGCCGGTACGAAACCGAAAATCCACCGCCAGGACATTGCCTCAACGATGATGCCGGCGAGCAGGGGGCCGAAAAGCGAGGGGAGGACCCAGGCAGCGGCGAAAGCGGTGAAGAATCCAGGGCGACGACGCGGCTGCACGCTATTGCCCACGATGGTGTAGAAGGGCACGATAATGAGGCCCCCGCCCAGGCCCTGGATGGCGCGCCCGGCCACGAAAATCTCCATGCTGGGGGAGACGGTACAGATCGTGAGCCCCAAGGTGAGAAGTACAACGCCGGTGTACAGGCAGGAATGTGGGCCTTTGGAATCGGACCATTCCCCGGCGAGTGCCGTTGTCATCAACTGGGCTGCAAGTACCACACCGAGCGCGAGAGCGTAAAGGTTCTGACCGTCGAAAGCACGCGCGACGGTAGGCATGGCCGTGGTGACCGCCATGCTCTCAAAAGCAACGAGCGAAATAAAGCCAACGGAAAAAATACGGAAAAGGCGTTCGCGCTCCGGAGATAGATACCTGCTCATTAGATCAATTACACCAGCGGGAGGGGGAAGAAAGGAAGAGGAGGAGCTCAAGAAAGGCGGTGGTGTGTGCCACCGTTAGGGTCTAAGCCTAACTTTTGCCCCGAGTGCGCCGCGGGTTCTACCATGGATCTGGTGCTTGCTCGTCTCGCAAGCATCTCAGAACGGCCCGTCTAGCCGTTTCCCACGATAAGAAAGAGTGACAAAAGCGTGTTACGTACTCGTTATGCAGGCTCGCTGCGAGCAAGTGATATTGACAGCGAAGTGACGCTGACCGGGTGGGTGGATCGCCGCCGTGACCACGGGGGTATCGCCTTCATTGATTTGCGCGATGCCTCGGGTATCGCACAGGTGACCGTCCGCGAAGAAATTGCGCACGAGTTGCGTAACGAATTTTGCATTAAGGTGACCGGGATTGTGCGTGAACGCCCGGAAGGCAATGCGAACGCGGCCCTGGCCACCGGTGAGATCGAGGTGGAGGCCACGGACGTTGAGGTCCTCAGCCCCGCCGAAGCCCTGCCCTTCCAGGTCTCTGATCACGCCGAAGGCTCCGGCAAGGTTTCCGAAGATATTCGCCTCAAGTACCGCTACCTGGATTTGCGTCGCTCCTACGAACAGAAGGCACTGCGGCTGCGCGCGAAGGTCAATCAAGCGGCCCGCCGGGTGCTGGACGGCCATGATTTCGTGGAGATTGAAACGCCGACCCTCACCCGTTCCACCCCGGAAGGCGCCCGCGATTTTATTGTTCCGGCGCGCCTCAACCCGGGAACCTGGTACGCCCTGCCGCAGTCCCCGCAGCTCTTTAAGCAGCTGCTCATGGTGGGCGGGATGGAACGCTACTACCAGATTGCCCGCTGCTACCGCGATGAGGATTTCCGCGCGGATCGGCAACCGGAGTTCACCCAGCTGGACGTGGAGATGAGCTTCGTTGATCAAGATGACGTTATCGCGGTCGCCGAAGAAGTGCTGCGTGAGATCTGGAAGCTCATTGGCTATGACCTGGCCACCCCGATTCCGCGGATGACTTTCAAGGACGCTATGGAAAAGTACGGTTCGGATAAGCCGGACCTACGCTTCGGGCTAGAACTTATTGACCTGACCGAGTACTTCAAGGACACTACTTTCCGGGTCTTCCAGAACCCCTATGTGGGCGCGGTGGTTATGCCCGGCGGGGCCTCCCAGCCGCGGCGCACCTTCGATAAGTGGCAGGAATGGGCCAAGGCTCGCGGTGCACACGGTCTGGCCTACGTCACCATCGCGGAGGATGGCACCCTGGGCGGTCCGGTGGCCAAGAATATTACCGATGCGGAACGTGCCGGCCTGGCCGAGGCGACCGGCGCCAAGCCCGGGGATTGCATTTTCTTCGCCGCGGGTGAGCCGACCTTCTCCCGTGAACTGCTGGGCGCGGCCCGCTTGGAAATTGGCCAGCGGGTGGGCCTTATCGATGAAGATGCCTGGGCTTTTGTGTGGGTGGTGGATGCCCCCATGTTCAAGCCGGCCTCGCAGGCCGCGGCGGAAGGCGATGTGGCCCTCGGTTCGCGCTGGACCGCGGTCCATCACGCTTTCACCGCTCCTAAGCCCGAGCACCTCGATACTTTCGATACCGATCCGGCCGGCGCGCTCACGAATGCTTACGATATCGTCTGCAATGGTAACGAGATCGGCGGCGGTTCCATCCGTATCCACCGTCGCGATATCCAGGAGCGTGTCTTCAAAGTCATGGGTATCGATAAGGAGGCCGCGGAGGAGAAATTCGGTTTCCTCCTCGAGGCTTTCAAATTCGGTGCGCCCCCGCACGGTGGGATTGCTTTCGGTTGGGATCGCATTGTGTCCCTGCTGGTCAAGGCCCCTTCGATCCGCGATGTTATCGCTTTCCCGAAGATCGGCAACGGTTGGGATCCCCTCACGGATGCTCCCGCGGAAATTACCGCGCAGCAGCGTAAGGAAGCCGGTGTGGATGCCACCCCGAAGGCTCGCTCTGGCGCGGTGGATGCCGCCACCGGGGCGCCCCTCGCGGAGGAGGCAGTAGCGGCCGGTGAGCCCAGTGCAAAGTAGCGGCCCGGCTGCCGCATAGCGGCGGTCGCGAGCCTAGCGGTATAGCGGGAAGACGCCGAGCGTGCTCAGATGCGCTCGGCGTCTTTCACACCCGCGAGCAGGCGTGGATCAAGCGTGGCAGCCGGCCCGGTGAGCACCGATAGCTGCCCATTGGGTTCAAGGATGACAGCTGCGACGTCGTCCACACACGCAACGCCGCGCAAGCGCAAAGCCATCATGATTTCTTCCGTGGTGGTCGAGTGCCGCCGCGCGGCGGGTGTGAGTTCCCCGCGCGCCCAGATAACGACGGGCCGCGCGTGCACCCAGGCTTCCCCGCGGTGCGAGAGCGCGATAAAACGCAGTAGCGCTTGCATGAAGAACAGGGTGAGAAGGGCGACGACGCCGCCGGCCAGGGTGGGAGTATGTCCGAGTGTCACGCGCCCCGCGATCGCCCCAATAACGACGACGGCCGCCATATCCGAGGTGGAAAGCCGGCTCACCACGTTTTGCCCCAGGGCCCGCAAAATCACCACGAGGAAAAGGTAGATAAGGCAGGTGGCTACTGCGATAGCGCCAGCCTGTAACCAGGTGATGCCCAGGAGTTCAGCTAGATTCAGGTGATTGATTTCAGACATGCCTCCATTATGACGCGGCGTGCCGGCCGCGTGGCATCGGCGTTACGGTGCTCGCGTGTGCGGGGGTATTGGGGGTATCGGTGCTTAGCGACGTGGAACCCGTGAGAAGGGCCTTCGGCTCATCATCCGTGGCGGTTGCCGGCTCGTGGTGTTCGAGGGTGCGATGCCCGCCTTCGGACACCCCAAAACGCTGGTAAATACGCGATAGCCAGCGTGGCGCCCACCAATTCCACTTGCCCAGCACCGTCATGGTGGCCGGGACCAGGAGGATACGGCTGAGGCTAGTATCCGCGATGACGGTGATGGCCAGCAGTACACCCACTTCCTTAATGGCGAGCATCTGCCCGAAGCAGAAGCCCACGAAGACCGCCACGATAATCGCGGCCGCGGAGGTAATAATCCGCCCGGAGCGCTGCAAGCCCAGCGAAACCGCCCGATCATTCGATTCCCCGGAATCCCAGTATTCCTTCATGCGGGCCACCAAGAACACTTCGTAATCCATGGAAAGTCCGAATCCGAAGGCCAGGCCGCAAGCCACTACCACCGCCGTAAGTCCATTCGTTTCCGGTAGACCCAGCAGGCCGTTATCGAAGAGGAAAGCGGTGAGCCCGAGGGAGGCCACCAGGGAGAGCGAATTAATAATGATGGCCTTGAGGGGGATGAGTACCGAACCTGTCATGAGGAAGAGCAAAATCAGTACGGCGAGCAGCACCACCGCGAAGGCAATGGGTGCACCTTCGCGCAGCACCTCATTGAAATCAATCTGGATGGCGGCGCTGCCACCCACCAGAATCTCTGTATTTGCGGCGCTTGCCGCATGCGTGCGGATATCACGAACGGTGTTGCTGGCCTGGGCGGAGGTAGGATCCCCACCGCTCACAAATACCCCGAGGTTATGCCAGCCGTTATCCATTTTCGTGGATTCCCCGACCTTGGATACCGCAGGCAGCCCGGCGATCCACTCGGATTGCTCGCGCAGCGCGGCATCATCACCCTTGACAAGGACAGTAATGGCCGGCTGGCTCAAATCCGGGTAGTCACGTTTCAGTATCTCCTGAGTGGTACCCGGTGAGGAGCTCACCGGAATATATTCACTGGTATCCGTGCGTAATGTGGTGTCCTTAATAGGAATAATCATGACCACGAGGATGGCCGTGACCACAGTCATAATGACCCACGGGCGACGCTGCACCCAGCCGGCGATACGGGAGAATACCCCGTGATCGGTATGGGTATCACCCACCGCGCGCATAAGGTGCCCCAATCCGGGAATCTTCGCGAGCGCGGAGGGCTGGGCCAGCCGTGGCCCGGCAATGCGTAATAGCGCCGGTACCAAACTCACCGCGGAAATAACCGCGAGCAGCACGACGACGAAACCGCCCATGGCTATCACCCGAATAATGCGGGAATTGAAGGCCAGCAGCCCGGCAATGGCGAAAGCAATGGTGACGGCGGAGAAGATGACGGTGCGCCCGGCGGTGCGAACCGTGGTGGCCAGCGCTCCTTCCATAATGGTGGCCAGTTCCTTTTTCTCCGGGCGGGCACCCGGTCCGTAGCGCTTTTCGATACCGCGGGTGATTTCTTCGCGGTAGCGGGAGACTACCAGCAGGCCGTAATCAATGGAGAGTGCCAAACCGATAATGGATACCACGTTGAGCACGAAGGAATCCACATCCGCCATGAAAGTGAGGAGCCAAATACCACCCAGGGTAATAATGATGGCCACAATAGCCCCGGCCAGCGGCATGAGGGCGGTGAGGACACCGCCGAAGACCAGCACCATGAGGATGAGGGCAACCGGGAGACCAATGGCTTCCCCGCGCACCAGATCGTGACGGGCCACATCGTTAATGGCGGTCATTGCCGCGTTCGCGGAGGTGGCATCCACCTGGACAGAGTTCGTGGCCGCGAAAGCATGGAGAGCCTTCTCAACATCGGCTTCGGTGGCCTCGGTATTCGCCTTCGAGGTGAAGGTGATGACGAGGGCGAAGCCGTCCGCGGCACGCAAACCGGCTGTTTCCTCGCGTGCCTGGGTGCGTGCGGTGCTCATGCCTTCTTCACGGGCGGAGGTGACGATTTCTTCCTCGCTGGGTTGGCCCGCCTGGGCCGCTGCGGCCGCGGCGCTCGCCTCCTGGGTGGCACGGGCCTGAGCTGCTTCGCGGGGCATTCCGGCGCGCATAAGCTGCGCGGTGGCGGCCTCAATCTGGGCGGTGAGTTGCTGCTGGGCCGCCGCGGCGGCCTTCTGGTATTCAGCGCGCGCCTGCTCCTCAGCCTTGGCTGCGCCTTCCGCTTCGGCTTCTCGCACGAGGGAGGGGGAACTCAGAGCGCTGGAAACGCCGGGTATTTTCGCGATCTCCTCACTGAGATCAGCGACAGCAGAGGTCAGCTCCTGCGGATTCACAGCTCCGTGGATGACGGCCACCATGCGGTAATCACCCTGGGAATCGGTGAGTTCCAGGACGCGGGCGGATTCGGTGCCGGTGGTGAGGCCCTGGGTGGAGGACATACGGGAGAACAGGCCTCCCTGGCCGAAACCTGACAGTGCGGCGAAACCGGCAACAACGGCGCACAATATCCAGGTGATGATGACTCTCCACGGGTGGCGAATAGAGGCACGCGCTAACAACTCTGTCATGTCTCTATTATCGCTCATTTTCCCGAAAAATAGCGGTTTTTAAGCCATTTTTGAACGCTTGACCTGGATCTTTTGCGGTGACTTCAGTAGTCGGAGCATGAGCCTAGGTGCAGAGCTCGTAGACTGGGAGGGTGGATCTCTTTGAAAGTAGCCAGGTTGATGCTCGCGGGGTGCCCGATTCTGATACCGGCCCGCTGGCGGTGCGGATGCGCCCGCGCACGGCCGCCGAGGTGGTCGGTCAGGATGAGGTGCTCGCCCGCGGCGCACCCTTGCGCCGCCTCATTGACGCGGAGGCCGGGTCTGCGCCGTCGTCCGTATTTTTATGGGGCCCGCCCGGGGTGGGGAAAACAACCCTCGCGTACCTTATTGCCCGGTCAGGCCACCGTGATTTTATTGAGCTATCGGCGGTGAGCGCCGGGGTGAAAGACGTGCGTGCCGCGGTGGATAGCGCCCGGCGCAAACTGGTGAGCAGCGGTACCGAGACCGTGCTTTTTATTGATGAGGTGCATCGCTTCTCGAAAACACAGCAGGATGCGCTGCTGCCGGCGGTGGAAAATGGGTGGGTGATCCTGGTGGCCGCGACCACCGAAAATCCCGCTTTTTCCGTAGTGGCACCGCTGCTCTCGCGCTCGCTTCTCGTCACGCTACGAGGTTTGAACGACGACGATATCCGCGCCATCATCAACCGGGCCCTCACCAGTGAGCGCGGGCTGGGCGGGGCATATACCCTGGACGAAGATGCGGAATATAACCTGGTGCGCCTGGCCGGGGCGGACGGGCGGCGTAGTCTCACCCTCCTGGAAGCCGCGGTGGACGGGGCGCGCGCCCGCGGGGAACACCGGGTGAGTGTGGAAGATGTTGCCCGGGCGGCCGACGGCGCTACCGTACGTTACGACCGTGACGGTGATGAGCACTACCAGGTGATTTCCGCCTTTATTAAATCGATCCGCGGCTCGGATGTGGATGCGGCGATGCATTACCTGGCGCGCATGTTGGAAGCGGGGGAGGATCCGCGGTTCATCGCGCGCCGCCTCATGATTTCCGCGGCTGAAGATGTGGGGATGGCCGATCCGTCCGCGCTGCAAACCGCCACCGCGGCGGCCCAGGCCGTGGCTCTGGTGGGCATGCCTGAAGCGCGGATTATCCTCGCGGAAGCCGTGGTCCACCTGGCCACCGCCCCAAAATCAAACCGGGCCTACCGCGCCATTAATGCCGCTATTGCCGATGTGCGGGCTGGGAAAAGCGCCCCGGTACCCCTCGCGCTGCGCAATGCCTCTTTCAAAGGCGCAGCTGAACAGGGCTACGGGGAGGGATACCGTTACGCCCACGACTATGAGGAAGGTATCGCTCCCATGCAATTTATGCCGGAGGGCTTGGAAGGTACTCGCTATTACGAACCCACCACCCGCGGCTACGAGGCCAATATCACTCCGAGGCTGGCACATAACCGCGAGGTGCTCGGCCGGGAGAACTGATACACTAGTTCGGTTGCTTTGCGAGAAGTAACACCTGGGGTCTTAGCCGATTGTGTTGGCCCCGAACCGGCGCCGCCCGGCGCTGGAACGTACATCTACAGGAGATTATCAATGGCAGGAAATCGTTCTCGTAAGGCCGTGCGTCAGTCGCGTGCCCTGGGCATCGCCCTCACCCCGAAGGCGGAGCGCTATATGCAGCGCCGCCCCTACCGTCCCGGTGAGCACGGCCGTGGCCGCACCAAGGATTCCGACTACTCGGTTCGTCTCAAGGAAAAGCAGCGGCTGCGCGCCCAGTACGGCATCCGCGAAGCGCAGATGCGCCGCGTATGGGAAGAAGCGCGCCGCCAGGATGGTCTGGCCGGTGAAAACCTCGTGGAGCTGCTGGAAATGCGCCTGGATGCCCTGGTGCTGCGCGCCGGCTTCGCGCGTACCATCGCGCAGGCTCGTCAGGTTGTGGGCCACTCCCACGTTATGGTGGACGGCAAGATCGTCAACCTCCCGTCCTATCGCGTGACTCCGGGTCAGGTGGTGCAGGTCAAGCCGAAGTCGCAGGCTTCCCCGCAGTTCCTCGTGGCTGCGCAGGGTGCGCACCGCGATGTGCTCCCCGCGGTTCCCGAATATCTCGATGTTGATCTGGAGAAGCTGAAGTTCACTCTGGTGCGCCGCCCGCGCCGCGTGGAAGTTCCGGTCCAGGCTGACGTCCAGATGATCGTCGAATACTACTCCCGCTAAAGATGTGGGACTTGAGGAAGGGTGCACCCGGAAAGGTGTGCCCTTCCTTTATTTCATAGCTTTTAGCTATGTGAAAGCGATGCTCGCCGCTGCTTGTCGCGCCCACGCAGGTAGCTGCGGCGTCGTCGTAAAAAATAAGCCACTCCCGCCCGCGCCTCGAAAATACCGGGCGGGAGAGCCTGTACCATAGGTGCGTGGTCGGAACGGCCACATAAGCCATAAGGAGACAAATACGTATGCGCACCGCTGAGATTCGCCGGCGCTGGCTGGATTACTTCGCGAAGCACGACCATCATATTGAGCCGTCCGTGCCCCTCGTGTCGCCCGATCCCTCCATTTTGTTCACGATTGCCGGCATGGTTCCCTTCATTCCTTATATCGTGGGAACGCAGCGAGCTCCGTGGCCGAGGGTAGCCTCGGTACAGAAGTGCATCCGTACCAATGACATCGATAACGTTGGTAAAACCACGCGGCACGGTACGTTCTTCCAGATGTGCGGCAATTTCTCCTTCGGGGACTACTTCAAAGAAGGCGCTATCGACCTGGCCTTCGGGCTGCTGTGCGCGCCGCTGGAAGAAGGCGGCTACGGCCTGGACATCGAGCGCATGTGGGTGACCATCTGGGAAGAAGATGAGGTCTCTTTCGCTAAGCTCGTTGAGGTGGGCGTCAATCCGGCCCATATCGTCAAGCTGACCCGGGAAGAAATTTTCTGGTCCACGGGCCAGCCTGGACCGGCCGGTCCCTGCGCGGAAATTCATTACGACCGCGGCCCCGAATACGGCCCGGACGCCGTGGGCGGGACCGTGGACCCGGGCGGGGACCGCTACCTGGAAGTGTGGAACCTCGTTTTCGACCAGTACCGGCGCGGGGAAGGCTCCGGAAGCGACTACCCGCTGCTCGGGGAACTGGACCAAACCGCTATCGATACCGGCGCGGGCCTGGAGCGTATCGCCTTCCTGCTCCAGGGTAAAAATAATATGTACGAAACCGATGAGGTTTGGCCGGTTATTGCCCGCACCCAGGAACTCACCGGGCGTACCTACGGCGCGAATGAAGAAGATGACGTTCGCATGCGCGTGATCGCCGACCACGTGCGCTCGGCCATGATGCTTATTAACGACGGCGTGCGCCCGGGTAATGACGGACGCGGCTACGTGCTGCGCCGGCTCATGCGGCGCGCCATCCGTTCGGTCCGTTTGCTCGGGGTGGATGCCGCGGTCCTCGGTGACCTGGTGGAAACCTCGAAGAACGCCATGAAGGAGTCCTACCCCGATCTGGAGGAAAACTTCGGGCAGATTCACCAGGTGGCGGTGGAAGAAGAAGCTGCCTTCCGGCGTACCCTGGCCACCGGCGAACAGATTTTCGCGGCGGCCGTGGATTCGGCAAAGAGCACGCCGCATACCGGCAAGGTGATTATTCCCGGCTCAGCAGCTTTCACGCTGCACGACACCTACGGATTCCCCATCGACCTCACCTTGGAAATGGCGGCCGAAAAGGGCGTGGCTGTGGACGAAAAGGGCTTCCGGGCCCTCATGACCGAGCAGCGTGAACGCGCGCGGGCAGATGCGCAGGCGAAGAAGACCGGGCATGTGGACGCGCATGTCTACCACGAGATTCTCGATGCGCAGGGCGGGCCCACCTCCTTCCTCGGCTACTTCGAAAAGGCTGCGGAAGCACGCGTGGTGGGCATCCTTGAAAACGGGGTGCCGGTACCCGCGGTCACGGCGCCTTCCGATGCCGATGTTATTTTGGACAAGACACCCTTCTACGCCGAAATGGGCGGGCAGCTGGCCGATCACGGTACCATTAGCGTCGCCGGGGGCGGTATGTTCGACGTCGTTGACGTCCAGGCGCCCGTCAAGGGATTGCATGTGCATCGCGGTTCGCTTACCGAAGGGACCATCGCGGTGGGTGACATCGTCCACGCGCAAATCGATACCTTACGTCGCCACCGGATCGCTCAGGCGCATACCGCAACCCATATGATCCACAAGGTGCTCCACGAATTTATCGGGGAGCAGGCTACCCAGGCCGGTTCCGAGGATGCTCCCTCGCGGCTGCGTTTTGATTTCCGGCACGGTTCGCAAATTCCGGTGGACGTGATGACGCAGATCGAGGCGCGTGCCAATGAACGCCTCCAGGACAACCTGGAAGTCACGTGGGCGGAATACCCGATTGAAGAAGCCAAGAAACTCGGGGCGCAAATGCTCTTCGGAGAGAAATACGGCGATATCGTGCGGGTGGTGTCCATTGATGATGCCTGGTCGCGGGAATTCTGCGCCGGCACCCACGTGGCCAATACCGGTGAAATCGGGATGATTACCGTGTTGGGTGAATCCTCCATCGGTTCCGGGGTGCGCCGAATTGACGCGCTGGTGGGTGAAAGCGCCTACGCGCAGGGGGCACGTGAACGCGCCCTGGTTTCCCAGCTCACAGCGATGATGGGGGTGCGCCCGGAGGAACTTCCCGAGCGTATTGACACCATGCTCGGCAAGCTGAAAGCGGCTGAAAAGCAAATCGCGGCGCTGCGTCAAAAAGATATTGTGGGGCAGGTGGACACGGTTATTTCCCAGGGTGTGCACCTGGGTAGCCGCACCCTCTATCGCGCCCATCTTGGCGTGGTAGACAGCGCGGATGACTTGCGGGTACTCGCGACGGAGATCCGCGGGCGGTTGGCCCCCTCCGAGGATTTCATCGTCATTATTACCGGGATTAGCAATGAGCGGCCCCTCATCGTGGTGGCGGCTTCCGAAGCGGCGCGCAGTGCCGGGATAAAGGCCGGAGCGTTGGTTTCCCGCGCGGCCAAGATCCTGGGCGGGGGCGGCGGCGGTAAGCCGGATCTCGCGCAGGGCGGTGGTTCGGATGTGACCAAGCTGGATGATGCCCTCGCGGTTCTGGAAGCGGAGCTGCGCGGCTAATGCGGCGAGGCGTGCGGATCGGAGTGGACGTAGGACGGGCGCGTACCGGCGTGGCCAGTTGCGATAGTGACGGCATCCTCGCCACTCCGGTCGCCACGCTCCCGGCGAACGGCACGGATGTAAGTGAAGTTGCTCGCGAGGTGCGCGAGCGCGGCGCCATGGAAGTCATCGTGGGGCTGCCGCGCAATATGGACGGGAGCGAAGGGGCCTCCGCACGGTATTCGCGCAGGTGGGCGCGGCGTTTAGCCCGGCGTATCGCTCCGGTTCCGGTGCGCTTATTCGACGAGCGGCTCTCCACGGTGGCCGCCCATGCTCAATTGCATCAGGCCGGGCGCAGCTCGCGGAGCCACCGTGCCGTTGTTGACCAGGTTGCGGCGACCGTTATTCTTAATAATGCGTTGGAAGCAGAGAGGCTCACCGGCGCACCGGCCGGCGAACTTGTGGCGGCACAGACCGAAGCGCAAAGCGAAGCGAAAGGCGATAATGAGTGACGTTTTTGACCGCTTGAGTGCGGATGACGCCGACATCCCGCGCCGTCGCCAATCGGGTGCGCGGCGCAGCTCTCACGGAGGTGGCTCCCAGCGCGGCACTGCGCCGCGAGGCGGGGCACGCGGAAATCATCCCTACGGACGCGGCTCGCAGGGGCGCGGAAGTTCCGGGCGGGTACCGGCGGGGCGTGGTCCATCGGGGCGAAATTCAGAAGGCCGCAATGCTGCGGAGGCGAGGCGTCGGGCTGCTGCGCGGCGTACTGAGCGTGCCCGCTTGCGCCGACGTAAGCGCATCACCACCGGAATTATTACTGTTTTGCTTGTCACCGCGCTCACCGCTGCGGCTGTTATTTTCTTCCCGCGCCTGCTGCACAGCTCTGATACCGTGCGTGACTACAGCGGAGAAGGAACCGGCCAGGTGGTGGTGCGGATTCCAGAAGGGGCTACCGGGCGCCAGATCGCCGCGGTACTCGCCGAGAAAAATATCGTGGCCACCGAAGGCGCATTTATTGACGTATTTTCCCGGGATCCGCGCTCGACGGGCATCCAGGCTGGGGCTTATACCCTGCGTGAACAGATGTCGGCATCGGCCGCGCTTTCCGCGCTACTGGACCCGGCCAATGCCGCCACGATTAAAGTGACGATTCCCGAAGGATTTACCAAATGGCAGGTGCGTGACCGGCTCGGTAACCTCATGGATATTGATGTCGGAGTGGTCGAAGATGCGATGAACGACGCCGCTGCCATCGGCCTACCCGCGGAAGCCGGCGGGAACGTGGAAGGTTGGCTGGCGCCAGCCACCTATGATTTTGATCCGAATACCACGGTGACCGAGGCACTCCAGCAGATGGTAGAAGTTCAGGTGGGGCGCCTGGAAGCCAGCGGTGCGGAACGGAGTCGGTGGCAGGCAGTGCTCACTACTGCGTCCATCGTGGAACGCGAAGGGCATCCGGCAGATTACCCGAAAATTGCCCGTGTCATTGAGAACCGACTCGGGGATAATGCCCCGGAAGTAGCGGGGCGCCTTCAGATGGATTCCACCGTGCTCTACGGGGTTGGCAAATCCGGCGGGGTACCCACCCGGGCTGAATTGGATGCGGAGAATCCCTATAACACCTACCGGGTGAAGGGCCTACCGCCCACCGCTATCGGGGCACCCGGTGTGGAAGCCATTGAGGCGGCGGTTAATCCGGCCGAAGGTAATTGGCTCTATTTCACCACGGTCAATCTGGAAACCGGAGAAACGAAATTCACGGCCGATTACGAGGAACAGATGCGTTTCCAGGCCGAGTTCCGCGAATGGTACGCCGCACACCCGGACGGAGAGAAAAAGGACCACTAGCGTAGCCGCATATAGGTACGACGGCGCAGTGACACTCTGGCACATATCGATGTGTCGGTGCCAGATTTTATCCCCAGGCTGCCCAAAGTGCTGTGCTATCCACAGGGCGCAGGCTGGGGCTGGTTGAGGTGCCGGGGAATCCGTAACCTGGGCGCATGCCCTTCTTTTCCCGCGAGCGCATTCTGCGCGGCACCCTCAGCCCACCGGTAGCGGTGTTGCTCATGCTGGGTCTGAGCCTGTCCTGGACGGGCTTGGGATGGTCGCGTTCGGTAGGTGCGCTTGGCGGTGGGAAACAGGTTATTGAAGCGGGTGCGGCTAGCTCTGCCGGCGCGTACCTGGGCGCCGGAGCGTTCCTGAGTACCGGTGTGCTTGCGCTTCTTTGCGAGGCCGTGTGCGGGGCGTGCCTGGCACTTGCCGCGGTGGTGGACGCGCGGGTGCAGCTCCTTCCCGATCCGTTGCTGGCCGCGGCCGGGGGAGTGGCACTCACGGGAATAGCGCTGCGCGGGCAGTGGGAGAATATCGGTATCGGAGCCGTGGCCGGCCTGGGCGGCTATGTGACGCATCGCCTCGCGCAGCTCGGGTGGGGTGATGTCAAAATGCTTATCGTGCTGGGATGGTGGACGGGCTCACAGCTCGGTCTGGTCTTGCTTCTCAGTGTTGCGGGCGCGGGTATTTTCGCCGCGGTACGGGTGTTGAGCGCCCGGCTCACCCTGGCCGATGCGGTACCGCTCGGGCCCTGGCTCATGGGCGGTGGCGCCCTCGCGTGGCTGGCCGGGCTAGGATAGGGAGGCGCCCGTCTCCTCGGCACCTCCGGGTCATAGCGGGCGAACTGGAACCCGTCACCGCTGTAGTATCAGCACGGGTGGCCGAGATCGGTAACGGGAACTATGTACATAAGGGAACGGGGAAGGACGCGGATGATTCGGTGGTCAACAGCGGGGGAATCCCACGGAGCAGCCCTCGTGGCGCTTATTGAGGGAATCCCAGCGGGCTTGAGCCTGAGTTCAGATACCATTCGGGATCACTTGGCCCGCCGCCGGCTCGGCTATGGGCGCGGTGCTCGCCAGAAATTCGAACAGGACAAACTCCACGTTCTCACCGGATTGCGGCACGGAGCCACACTTGGGTCGCCGATCGCGCTCGTCATTGAGAATTCGGAATGGCCCAAATGGGAAGCGGTTATGTCCGTTGATCCGGTTCCACCTGAAGCCCTGCTGCGCAATGCCGGGCGGGGAGATAGCCAAGAACTTGCCCGGAATAAACGCCTCACCGCGCCCCGGCCCGGACATGCTGATCTCACCGGCATGAACAAATATGACCACAACGATGCTCGAAACGTCCTTGAACGCGCTTCGGCTCGGGAAACTGCGGCCCGGGTGGCCCTGGGTGCTATTGCCCGCGAGTACGCGAACCAAAGCGCCGGAATCACTATCCTTTCCCGCGTGGTGGCGCTCGGTAGCGTGAGTGATACCTCAGGGATTGTTCCTGGGCCAGCCGATGCTGCAGCTCTTGATATCTCGCCGGTGCGCTGTCTGGATGAGGATACTGCGCGGGCCATGATGGAGGAAGGTGATCGGGCGAAGAAAGCGGGGGACACCCTGGGCGGCGTCGTCGAAGTTCTCGCCTATGGCGTGCCGCAGGGACTGGGTAGTTACGCAACACCTTACGGGCGACTCGACGCGGAACTGGCCCGGGCCATGATGTCGATTCAAGCGGTTAAAGGCGTGGAAATCGGAGATGGATTCGCTACCGCAGGCCGGCTCGGCAGCCAGGCCCATGATGAGATCGTGCGCACAGCAGAAGGCGTGCGGCGCCTGACCAATCGTGCGGGTGGAATCGAAGGCGGCATGTCCAATGGTGAAACGATTCGGGTACGGGTCGCTTTCAAACCTATTTCCACCGTCCCGCGGGCCCTGCGCACCATCGATACTGAAACCGGGGAAGCCACTACCGCGCTGCACCAGCGCAGCGATGCAAGTGCTGTGGTTCCCGGGGCGGTCATCTGCGAAGCGATGATGGCGCTGGTTCTCGCGGAAGCAATCCAGGATAAATTCGGAGGCGACACCCTAGGCGATACCCAGGCGGCGGTGCGCGCCTACCTGGATCGCATCCCGGAGGAACGCCGATGAGCGTGCGGGCAGTCTTGGTCGGGATGCCTGGAGTGGGCAAATCGACCGTGGGAAAGCTGCTGGCCAAAGATCTTCAACTTCCCTTTGCAGATTCGGATGCGCTTATCGTCAGCGAAACGGGGCAGAGCATCCCGGAGATTTTCCAGACGGTGGGAGAAGAAGGATTCCGCAGGCTAGAAGCCGATATTATCGCGCGTACCCTCGCGAATTTTGACGGTGTGCTCTCCCTGGGAGGAGGCGCTATTTTGAGCGGTGCCACCCGGCAAGCACTCCGGGGCTATCCCGTGGTCCTGATCGAAGCACGTATGGATATTCTGGTGCGGCGTATCACCGGCTCGCGCACTCGCCGCCCGCTCCTCGAGGATAATCCTGCGGCGCGGCTACGCGAACTCGACCGGGAACGCACTCCGCTCTACCGCGACGTGGCAAGCGTGACGGTAACTTCCGACGGGGGTTCGCCGCACCGGGTAGTGCGCCGGATTCGCGCGGCCTTGGATGTGTGCAGTGAGGCCGCGAAGGAAAAGTAGCGCGAGGCACTCGAGATAAGAGCGACATCAACCGGTGGAAGTGCAGCAACGGCCGAAAATATGGCCGCGTCGCAAAGATGAAACTCCCCGTGTAAACTTGGGGAGGACTATTTGTGAAAGGATACCTTGTGGCAACAACCAATGATTTGAAGAATGGCATGGTCCTGGTATTCGACAACCAGCTGTGGCAGGTTGTTGAGTTCCAGCACGTCAAGCCGGGCAAGGGCCCCGCTTTCGTGCGGACCAAGCTGAAGAATGTCCTCTCCGGTAAGACCGTAGATCGCACCCTCAACGCGGGCATTAAGGTCGAAACCGCCACCGTGGACCGCCGCGATATGCAGTACCTCTATCATGACGGCACCGATTTCATCTTCATGGATGAGGATACCTACGAACAGGTTCCGGTTACTGCTGAGGTCATGGGTAATCTGGCGAACTTCCTGCTGGAGAACCAGAAGGCCATCGTTGCTTTCCACGAAGGTAATGTACTGTTCGTGGAACTCCCCGCATCGGTGATTCTCGAAGTGACGGAAACCGAACCGGGTCTGCAGGGTGACCGTTCTAATGCCGGCACCAAGCCGGCTACGGTGCAGACCGGGTACGAACTCCAGGTGCCGCTCTTCCTCAATATTGGGGACAAGATTAAGGTTGATACGCGCACCGGTGAATACATTTCCCGGGCGAATGACTAATGGCTAAACAGAAGAAACGCCGGTCCACAGGCCGTTCCACTCAGCGTCATCGCGCCTTGGATGTGCTTTTCGAAGCTGATGAAAAAAACATCACCTCGGAAACGGGTATCCTCGAGCTGCTTGCCGAGCGTCAGCGTATCTCTACCGCTCAGGTTCCCATCGGGGAATTTGGTTCGCAGATCGTGACAGCGTACGCGCAGCAAATGTCGCAGGTGGATACCCTCATTGAGGCTTCCTCGGAGGACTGGTCACTCGAACGCATGAACGCGGTGGATCGCAGCGCTTTGCGCGGCGCGGTTGCCGAACTCATGTACCTGGGGACCTTCCGCGGCGCCGTTATTGTGGAATGGACGAACCTCGTGCGTGAATTCTCCACGGATCGCTCGGTCGGTTTTGTGATGGGCGTGCTCAACAAGGCTGCCGATATTCGCGAACGCGAGGAAAGCGGGAACGCACCTATTCTTCAGAACGACGCCGCCGCTAGCGCGGTAGAAGCTGGCGAAAAAAGCGACTCTTCGGAATCCGATGAGGCCGGCCTGATCGCCGCTATCCGCACCGGTCAGCTGGATGACCCCGAAGCCGCGCGGGTCAGCACCGAAGAATAAGAGTTTCCCGGTCCACCAGTAACTCATGGCGAGTTTCCGTGAATTGACATCACGGAAACTCGCCATTTTTGTGCTTGATATACGGCTTGTGCTGTTAAACGATGGCGGTGAACCCCTGAACTCCCGGAAGCTTACCGGCGGCCATAATTGGAATTGCGGCCGAACAATCGGTCGAGTTCGCGCCGTTCTTTCTTGGTGGGCCGGCCGCTGCCAGGATCGCGCCGCATAACAGGTAGATAAATTTTTTCTCGCACCGGGGTAAGATCCTCGTAATTCTCCCGAGCTAGCGGAGCGCTCGTCCGCTTGGTAATAATCCCGGTAACTTTAAGAATCCGATCAAAACCTTCCACCCGGTAGCGCACCACATCACCAACATGGACCTTCGCGGCGGGCTTGGCCGGTTCATCGTTGATGCGCACGTGGCCCGCCTTGCATTCAGACGTGGCCAGCGAACGGGTTTTGCACTGGCGCACACTCCAGAGCCATACGTCAATCCGGGCTGTTTCCATGGCTGTAGCCTACCCGGAAGCCGCTGCCCGCCGCGAACTTCGTCACAAGCCGCGGCGCTGACCTGCCGCGATGGTTTTATAAAAAAACAAGGGCGTGGCTCCTTATATTATTTAGGACTATTTCGCTCTACGCTACTAACAAGACGAGGAAGTTTCGTAGCGTCAGCGTCGCCGTGACTGATGTTGACGGAATTGTTATGAGCACCAGGGTATATCTGATGCGCTAGAAAGGGGACACTGTGGAGGTACCACCACTTACTCCGGAGCAGCGTCTCGCCGCTTTGGATAAGGCCGCCGAAACACGGCGGCGCCGCGCGGAACTATTGCAGCAACTGAAATCAGGGCAGCTGCACCTTTCGGAGGTTTTGGCTCAGCGCGATGATCCGGTCATTGCACGCACCCGTGCCAGCGTGTTGCTGCGGGCACTTCCCGGTATCGGTGAAGCCAAGGCCGCGCGGGCCATGGCCGATATTGGGATTGCTCCTTCCCGGCGCGTGCGCGGATTGGGCGTACATCAAACCGCGGCCCTCATCGCGCTTTTCGGTTAAAGCCTTGGTCGGGTCTGGAGTCACCTACTCCTGCCGGCCGCTGAGGGTTTTCGTGACCGAAATTTGCGTCGTATTGCTATGGCACAATAAATGTCATGACATCTGAGGATCATCGCCGTATTTGCGTGCTTGCCGGCCCTTCCGGGGTAGGAAAGGGAACCGTAGTTGCGCAGCTGCTCGCGCAGGAACCGCGTATTTGGCTCTCTATTTCTGCCACCACGCGCGCGCCTCGCCCGGGGGAACGTGAAGGGGAATCCTACTTCTTTGTGGATGATGAGCACTTCGATCACCTCGTGGAAAGTGGGGAGATGCTCGAATGGGCTATCGTTCACGGGAAGCACCGTTACGGGACCCCGCGGCAACCCGTGCTGGATGCATACGCAGCCGGAAAAATTCCACTTCTTGAAATTGATCTGGCAGGGGCGCGCCAAGTTCGCCAGTCGCTGCCCGAAGCCTTCCAGATTTTCCTAGCACCGCCGTCGTTCCAGGAACTTGAGGCGCGGTTGCGCGGCCGCGGTACCGAAACCGAGGAGGCCATTGAACGCCGCCTGGAAACCGCTCGTGGCGAATTAGCTGCGCAGGGGGAGTTTGATGCCGTCGTCGTTAATGACACCGTGGCACGTGCCACCGGTGAAATTCTCGACCTTATTGCCCCGAAGCGTTAGAATAAAAGGCCGAAGCTTCACGGTGGTGCCCATGTGCGGTACCGCGTTTATCCAGAAGGGAACTACATGTTCGGAACTGTTCCGGAACCCGAAGGCATTACCAATCCGCCTATTGACGATCTTCTCGCGAAGATTGACTCGAAGTACGCACTGTGCGTGCTTGCAGCGGATCGTGCGCGTCAGATCAACTCCTACAAGCAGGAAATGGCGCGCGGGGACGGCAATATCGAGCATTACGGTGCGCTTGTCTCGGCGGAACCGGAAGAAAAGCCCCTGTCCATCGCGCTGCGCGAAATCGCCGAGGACAAGCTCGAATGGCAGCTGGACGAAAAGTAGAGCACGCACCGCGCGTCGTTATCGGCGTAACCGGAGGTATCGCCGCCTATAAGGCGGCCCACCTCGTCCGGCTCTTCGTGAAAGCCGGTGCGGATGTGCACGTTATTCCCACCCCGGCCGCCATGGAGATGGTTGGGGCCACCACGTGGGAAGCTCTGACACACCATCCTGTTCTTGTTCGGACCAGTGAACATGCTGATGAAGTCGCGCATGTTCGGCTCGGAAAAGAAGCCGACCTGGTTGTGGTCGCTCCGGCAACTGCGAATACGATTGCGAAGGCCCGGGCGGGAATAGCTGATAACCTTCTTCTCAATACTCTGCTGGTGGCCCAATGCCCGGTGGTGATGGCACCCGCGATGCATACCCAAATGTGGGAGCATCCGGCTACTCAAGAAAATATTGCGGTGCTGCAGGATCGCGGGGTACATATTATTCCGCCTGCTAGCGGGCAACTCACCGGAGCGGATTCCGGTCCGGGCCGACTGCCGGAACCGGAAGAGATTTTTGTACAATCCTGGGAGATGCTCACCGGCGCGCACCCGAAAGTAGGTGCGGCGCCGGGCAGTGCGGAACAGGCCTCGCTGTGCGGGCGGCATATCCTCGTTACCGCGGGCGGTACCCACGAAGCCCTTGACCCGGTGCGTTTTATCGGCAACCGTTCTTCGGGGCGTTTTGGTCTGGAAATCGCTCGGGCTTTGCTCGAGCGCGGGGCACGGGTGACGGTACTGGCGGCCCATGTAGCCCGTGATATTACCGCACTTGCTCGGGGTGCTGAGATTGTTCCGGTTAGTTCGGCTCGTGATCTTCACGAAGCCGTTCTCGCGCGGGTGAAGAATGTGGACGGCGTGGTCATGAGCGCAGCGGTTGCTGATTTTCGCCCGGCCGAACCCGCTGCAAGTAAACAGAAAAAAGACGGCAGCGGCAAACGCGTCGTCGAACTGGTAGAAAATCCGGATATTTTGGCTGATATTTCCCACCGGCGCCGCCGCCCGGGGCAGCTCATCGTGGGTTTCGCGGCGGAAACCGGGGACGCAGGCGGAAGCGTCTTAGATTACGGACGGGAAAAAGCGCGGCGTAAAGGCGCTGATTTACTTGTGATCAATCGAGTTGGGGAGAAAACAGGATTTGGTGAGGTGCCCACTGAGATCACTGTGGTCACCCCGGCCGGTGAGATCGTTGCGAGCGGCGCGGGCAGCAAAGCTCAGATGGCTGTTCTCATCGCGGGTCTTATAGCCGATCATTTCACCACCGAGCACGTATAGAATAAGGCTTGCCTTACCTGGCAGGCGTTGGTGACTAATAGTGACTAAGTAGTTTCAATTTATAGCGAGGGGATACGATGCATTACCGGCAACCGTTCACGTCCGAATCGGTCACGGAAGGACACCCCGACAAGGTGTGTGACCTCATCTCTGACTCCATCCTTGACGCGCTGCTTGCGTCGGATGAGAATTCGCGCGTTGCCGTGGAGACGATGGTGACGACGGGGTTGGTGCACGTGGCCGGTGAAGTGACCACGGATGCTTACGCGGATATCGCTCATATTATCCGCAATGTTGTGACCGGGATCGGGTACAACTCCTCGCAGGTAGGCTTTGACGGAAACTCCTGCGGCGTAACGATCTCCATCGATGAACAAAGTCCGGATATTGCCGCCGGTGTTAATACCTCGCTGGAACGGCGGGAAAGCAGCGAGGCCGAATACGATCATTTCGACCTGCAGGGAGCCGGAGATCAGGGTCTCATGTTCGGTTATGCCTGCAATGAGACTAAAACGCTCATGCCCGCGCCCATTCTGCTTGCCCACCGCTTCGCCGAACGTCTCGCGCTGGTGCGCCGTGAAGGTGTCGTTCCTGGATTGCGCCCCGATGGTAAAACTCAGGTCACTATCGACTACGAAGGTGCGCGGCCCGTGGCCCTCAATACCGTGGTGATCTCCAGCCAGCACGACGAAAATGTGCAACGCGACTGGCTGACGGAAACGCTGCGTGACCACGTGGTGACGCCCGTTCTCGAAGAAGAAAATATCGATATCGATACCGATAAATTCGCGCTTCTCGTTAATCCCTCCGGGCGTTTCGTGGTGGGCGGACCGATGGGTGACGCCGGTGTAACCGGGCGGAAGATCATCGTGGATACCTACGGTGGAATGGCCCGCCACGGCGGTGGGGCTTTCTCCGGAAAAGATGCCTCCAAGGTGGATCGCAGCGCGGCCTACGCGGCGCGTTGGGCAGCCAAGAATGTGGTTGCGGCCGGGCTGGCTACCAGGTGCGAACTCCAGCTGGCTTACGCTATTGGTCGGGCGCATCCGGTTTCTGTGCGTCTGGATACTTTCGGGACGGAAACAGAAGAACTCGGACGTATTGAAAACGCGGTTCAGAAGGTCTTCGATTTCCGCCCCGCGGCGATCATTGATTCCCTGCAACTCAAACGCCCCATTTTCGCGAAAACGGCTTCCTACGGTCACTTCGGCCGAGAACTTCCCGAATTCACCTGGGAAAAAACGGACCGAGTCGAAGAACTCCTCCGCGCTATCTAGGGATAACTGAGCTAGGACTAAGTGAGGTATCTAAGATATCTAGCGCCCGAAGTTTCGCGGCGAATTTTTCTGTCGTAGGGCCGGGATATCCTAGGTTGCATGGAGAGCACACTCTTTGATTTCGATGCCCTCCCTCTCATGGGGGAGCAAGGCGCACTGCTTGAGGCGCGCCCGGCACGCACCCGCGTGCGCTCCAAGGTAGCAAATCCCGTGGCGCATGTTCATGTGCTCCATTCCCAACCCCATATGGACCGGGTATTTGACTACCTTATCCCTGAAAAATTCGCGGATAGTGCCCGGGTGGGAACCCGGGTGATGGTAGATCTCGGTGCGCAGCGGGTGGGCGGATTTATCGTTGCCCGGGATGCTATCACGGAAGGCAGCGGGCGGCTGCGCCCCCTGTACCGGGTAGTCTCGGAATATCCCGTTTTGACCTCATCGGTGTACTCGGTTGCCCGTACCCTTGCCGATAAATACGCCGGAACAGTCGCTGATATTTTGCGGGCTGCCATCCCAGAACGGCACGCGCGCGCCGCAAAAGAATTCTTGGCCGATGCCCAAGAGGCTATTCCTTTGGCCAGCCCGCGCCCTGCTCCTGAACCGGGACCCTGGGAAGCCTATCGGGGCGGGCCGGAATTCCTTGCGGCACTCGGGGCCGGGAAAGCCGTGCGGGCCTGCATGGCTGCGCTACCCGGGCCCGCCGGCGGAGTGGAGGTCCTGGTTCGGGCCGTGCAAGCAGTGCGGCACGCCGGGCGCAGTGTCCTGCTGGTTGTTCCCACCACCCGTGCCGCCCGAGCGCTGCAGGCTACCCTCGCCACCCGGGTGGGGGAAACGCCCACGCTCATGGTCTCTGAAGAATCCCATGAAAAACGCTACCGTGCTTTTTTGAGCGTGATCTCAGGGCAATCACGTATCGTAGTGGGCACCCGCGGGGCCGCTTGGGCACCGCTCATTGACCTGGGACTGGCCATCATCATGGATGATGCCGCCTCCACCTTGCGGGATATCCGCGCGCCCTATCTGGCCGCGCGTGATGTGCTACTGGAACGGGCTCGGCGGGAAAATGCTGCGTTCCTCGCTTTCTCACCCTATGTGAGTGAAGAATGCGCGCAATTACTATCCGAACACCGCATCAGTTTGCTGGATGGTACCGCGGCCGCGCGCCGGGCCGCGCTTCCGAATATTTCTGGTCCTCACCAGTGGCCCGCGGGAGAAGCGGATCATTTACGCCTGCCCCAGCCCGCGTTCCCGATTCTGCGGCGGGCTCTGGAGGATGGCCCGGTTCTCATTCTGGTGCCGCGTAGCGGGTACATCCCGGCGCTGTGCTGTGCTTATTGCGGGGAGCGCGCCCTATGCACTATCTGCGGAGGGAACTTGGTCCAGAGTACTCCGCATGATCCTCTGCAATGTCAACGTTGCGGGGTGCGGGTGCACCCGTGGCGCTGCCGGCACTGCCAGAACGGGAAACTGCGGGCTATCCGGATTGGTTCAGCGCGCACCGCGGAAGAAATCGGGCGGGCTTTCCCCTGGGTGGGCATTATTCTCTCCGGAGCACACTCCCCGGAGGGAATTATTGGGCGAGTATCCCAGCGCCCACGGATCGTGGTGGCAACACCGGGGGCAGAACCGGAGGCTGAAGGAGGATTCGCTGCCGCATTGGTGCTGGATGCACGCTACCTCCTCGGGGAAGGCTTAGGGGCTGAAACACGTTTTATTCGGGTGCTGGCTCGGGTTGCGGCGCGGGTGCGCTGCGCGGCAGAAGGCGGCCATATGTTGGTAGCCGGGGGAGCACCCCCCGAACTCCTCAACCGGATCGCCCGGTGGGAATTGGGTGAATATGCCGCTGAGCTGCTCGAACAACGGGCCGAACTGGATTTGCCTCCCACCGCCACCTGGGTGGGAATCACCGGGGCTAGTGGGGATGTGCGTACCTACCTTGCCATGCTGCGCGCCGCGCTCAACCGCGGGGAAGCCGCGATGCGGGCACAAGGAGTGCGAGGTGCACAGGGTACGCACGGCGAACAAGATGCGCATCTCTTCACCCAGTTTTCGCCCGATTTAGGGTCCAAGGGATGGCAACAGGAGAGCGGGAAAGAAACAGAAGCTGATTTGCTTACCGGGGGAGCCTTCGAACTGGCTTCCGGAATCGTGCTACTTGGCCCGGTGCCGGGCGCGCGGCCGGGCGAAATAACCGTTTATGGCCGGGCAGAGCTCTCCCGAGGAATCACCCTCACTAGGCAGGCACGAAAAACTTACGGCGCCTACTCCGCCCAGCGCCTGGGTGGTTCACTGCGCTTACAGGTCAACCCGCCCCTGTAACCAGGCGATATCGGATAGGCACAGAAAAGAACTAGGTAGGATTGACACGTGAGAATATTATTCGCAGGAACACCGGAGACCGCAGTCCCGGCCTTGCAGCTACTACATCATGAAGGCTTCGATATCGCTGGGGTTCTCACCCGCGCCCCAGCACCCCAGGGACGCAAACGCATACTCACCCCCTCGCCGGTACACCGCGTGGCAACAGAACTAGATATTCCCGTGCTCACGCCCCGTACCTTGAAAGACGGTGCGATCCAGGAACAGATTGCTGCGCTTTCTCCGGAAGCTGTTGCGGTGGTTGCCTACGGGCTTATTATTCCACCCGCGCTTCTCAGCGTGCCGCGGCACGGCTGGATCAACCTACACTTCTCCCTCCTGCCGCGTTGGCGCGGGGCAGCACCGGTTAACTACGCGATTGCCGCGGGGGATACCACCACCGGAACCAGCGTCTTCCAGATTGAACAAGGCCTGGATACCGGCCCCGTTTTCGCGAGCGAGGCCACCCAGATCGGAGTGGAAGAAACCGCTGGAGAGCTACTAGCACGCCTGGCACAATCCGGGGCGCGTCAATTGAGCGATACCCTCCACGCTATTGCTGCCGGTACCGCCCACCCGCAGCCCCAAAGTGGGGAGGTGACCCTCGCACCGCAATTCGATTCTTCCTGGGCGCGGGTGAACTGGGAGTGGCCCGCCCAGCGCGTCGCGGATCGCGTCCGCGCCGCCAACCCCGCACCCGGGGCCTGGACCACTCTCAACGGGCAGCGTTTTAAAATCGAATCGGTGGGCGTAAGTGCGCTCGAAACACCCGAAGGCACCGCAAAACACGTCAGTCTGGCGCCGGGCGAAATCAGCCCGGGCGGAATGGTTGGCTGCGGGGAAGGAACAATCCAATTGCGGCGGGTTGCCCCGCCCGGCAAGGCACATATGGATGCCTCCGCCTGGCTGAACGGTGCCCGGCTTGCCGCGCACACCCGTTTCGACTCCGAGGTGAAGGAGGGCTAGCATGACTGAGCGCCCCGAAGGCTGGGTACCGCGCCGCCAATCATCGAACCACGCCCGTCTCGTTGCCTATGATGCACTGCGGGCAGTCAATACCGAAGATGCCTACGCTAATCTCATCCTCCCGGGCATGGTGAGCCGGGCACGCCTCAATCGAAGCGATGCCGCCTTCGCCACCAACCTCGCCTACGGGACCTTGCGGCTTCAAGGCCGCTGGGATGCCATGATTGCCCGCTGTTCTCAAGGCCGTACCCTCGCAGAAATAGACCCGCGTGCCCTCGATCTGCTTCGCCTGGGCTGCTACCAGCTCATCGAGCTGAAAACACCACCCCACGCGGCCATTAACGAAACAGTTGCGCTGGCTCGCAATGAACTCGGCCAAGGAATCGCCGGTTTCGTCAATGCTGTATTGCGTAGGGTCTCCGAGCGTCGGGATGCCTGGCGCGGAATCATTGAAAATAGCACCGCTTCTAGAGAAGAGTTCCTGGCAGTCTGGCATTCCCACCCGCGCTGGATCGTGCGCCAGTTGGAAGCTGCCCTCGCGGTGGCCGGGCGCTCAACCGAAGTGGAAGCCGTTCTCGAAGCGAATAACACTCCCGCAAAAGTAGCACTAGCCTGCCGCAATATTTCACCCGAACACCTCAAAGCCAGGATTGAACGCGCCAAAATGACGTGGGAAAATCCCTACCTGGTGCCCAGTGCAGTGCTCTTAGCCTCAGGTGACCCGCACCGGCTCTGGCCCGTGCGCGACGGGGTCGCGGGTGTCCAGGATGAGGGCTCACAGCTGATCTCTGCCGTTGTCACAGAGGCATCCATCTCCGGGAAGGATGAATCCTGGCTGGATATGTGTGCCGGCCCGGGCGGGAAAACTGCAACTATCGCCGCTACTGCGGCCCGGCGCGGGGCCCGTGTATTCGCGAATGAACCCCAGGCCCACCGCCTCGATCTCGTTGAAGAAAACGTTGCCCCTTGGGCGGATACCGTTGCGTTGCGGGAAGGCGATGGTCGGGATATTGGCGCTCAGGAACCGGATAGCTATGACAGGATCCTCGTGGATGCCCCATGTTCTGGCTTGGGAGCGCTGCGTCGTCGCCCTGAAGCCCGGTGGCGCAAAAAAGAAAGCGACCTGGCCGCACTCACGCAACTCCAAGGTGAACTCCTCGACTCCGCCTACCGGGCCCTGCGCCCGGGCGGACTGCTGCTCTACACCACCTGCTCCCCGGTACTTGCCGAAACTCGCGACGTCATCTCCGCTTTCCTGGAGCGCACCGCCGGCGCAGAACTCGGAGACGTGACCGTCACCGCGAACCGGCGGGCCCTGCGCCCGGTTGCCTCCCGCGGAATGACCGTGCAACTCTGGTCTGATATCCATCACACGGATGCCATGTATATGGCACGCATCCTCAAACCCGCAACCGCCCCCCCGCCCGCAGAACGGCGCTCCTGAAAGGACCATCATGGACGTGAAGATTTCCCCCTCGATCCTCAACTGCGATTTCGGGCATCTCGCTGATGAACTGGAGAAAATCTCCAACGCCGATTTCGTGCACGTGGATATTATGGACAACCATTTTGTCCCCAACCTCGCCCTCGGCCTGCCCATTTTTGAGGCGGCGGCGCAGGCAACCACCGTTCCGCTGGACGCGCACCTTATGATTGAGAACCCGGATCGGTGGGCCCCCGCCTACGCCGAAGCAGGAGCCGCTTCCGTGACCTTCCACGCCGAAGCCTGCCAAGCCCCGCTGCGCCTGGCGCGCGAACTGCGCGCGCAGGGCGCCCGCGCCGGACTTGCCCTCAAACCTGCCAGCCCCATCGAGCCGTATCTCGATATCCTCAACGAATTCGACATGATCCTCATCATGACGGTGGAACCGGGTTTCGGCGGGCAGAGCTTCATCGAAACGATGATGCCGAAAGTCACCCGCACCCGGTGCGCGATTGAAGCAGCCGGCTTGGACGTGTGGATCCAGGTAGACGGCGGCATTTCCCGCTCCACCATCGAACAAGCCGCGGCTGCCGGAGCCAATAACTTCGTGGCGGGCTCGGCGGTATTCCGTGCGGAGGATGCCTATGCCGAAGTGGAGAAGCTCCGTGAACTCGCCGCAGGCGCGTGCCAACACGCCTCAATCTAGCAATGCACGTGCCAGCACGATGCAAACTAACCACACGCGCATCCCAGCACGCTGCAAACTAACAACGGGTGCACGCCAGCACCCGAAGGGCTAATATAGAACACGATGCACCGGGGTCAGTGAAAGTCTGAACCGGCGGTAACAGTCCGCGAACCACGCAAGTGGCCGATGGGGTGGAATTCCCCAACCGACGGTAACAGTCCGGATGGGAGGCGCATCGAGGGGCTCCACGCCCCTGCTTCGGCTACGCTATTTCAGCGTGCCGCGGCGTCAGCGTCTCCCGGTTTCATCATTCCCGGCCATCGGGAAGGTCAGGAACCAGGACGTGAACACTGTGCGCCGCAACTCTCACCCACGCCCGCGCTCGCCGCGCACCGCGTGGGTACCCGCCACCCTTGCTCTTCTCGCGGTTTTTCTCCTCTGGGTGGTGGTCACGCGAGCCCACCTGGTGCCCGAACATCTCCTTCCCGCACCCGGCGCGGTCGACCAACGCCTCGCCACCGCACTCCTGGGAATAGGCGGGCACCCGCCCTACCTCCTCAGCGCACTGGGGAACACCCTCACCGCGGCCCTCACCGGCTGCGCCTGGGCGGCCCTCCTCGGAATTCCCCTCGGCATTGCCCTGGCACGTTGGCGTCTCCTCAATAGCGCGCTCCAACCTTTCCTCGCCGCCTCGCAAGCCGTCCCCGCCGTGGCCCTCGCACCCCTCCTCGTGGTGTGGATTGGCTACGGGATGCCTTCCATCGTGGTGCTCTGCACCATCATGGTGATTTTCCCGATTATCGTCTCGACCTCGGTGGGCGTGCACGCTATCGACCGCGATGTCATCGCCGCAGCTCGGCTCGACGGCGCATCCCGGCTCACCCTCCTTTTCCCCATCATCGTGCCTCTGGCAGCACCTTCCATCCTGGCCGGCCTGCGCACCGGATTCACCCTCTCCATCACCGGCGCAGTCGTGGGCGAAATGATCATCGGGGGAGCGGGCCTGGGCACCGAACTTTCGCGTGCCCAACCCACCGGAGATATCACCGGAATGTTCGCGGTCATCGTCGTCATGGCCGCCGCAGCCATCAGCATCTACCTGCTCATCTTTACCATCGAAAAACACGTCACAGCGGCGGTGCGTTAACTATGGCCTCTCAAAGCCACGGCGCGCACCCCAGCAAGACCCCAGCGCATAGAAGCGCAACACAAGAAAGGACACCCATGAAACGACTCATTGCCACACTTGCGGCAGCTACCCTCGGCCTGGCCGGATGCGCGGGAGGCGCCGCGGGAGGAGGCGCGGATAAAAACGGCGAAAGCACCTCGCCCTCCGCCGCGCAGCCAAGTACCGCGAGCGCCACCGCTTCCCTCACCGTTGGCCTCACCTATGTTCCCGATATCCAATTCGCGCCCTTCTACGTGGCCGAAGACCAGGGCTATTTCCGCGAAGCCGGGCTCGATATCACGCTGCGTCACCACGGCGCCCAAGAATCGCTCCTCGGCGCGCTTTCCAGCGGCAGCGAGGATGTGGTCTTCGCCGGAGGCGATGAAATGATGGAAGGCCGCTCCAATGGCATCGACGTGGTCAATTGGGCCACGATGTACCAGGATTACCCCGTCACTCTCATCGTCCCGGCTGATTCGCCGATCAAGAGCGCCGCCGACCTGGCCGGACGCCGCGTCGGCCTGCCCGGCCCGTACGGCGAAAACTACTATGCCCTCCAGGCGCTCATGGCCGCCCATAACTGGACCGAATCGGATATCAGCGTGAATTACATCGGCTACACCCAGGCCGCGGCCCTGGCCAGCGGGGAAGTGGACGCGATTATCGGCTTCCGTAACTCCGATGTTCCCAGCGTGGAACGCCAGGGGGTGCCGGTGCGCACCATTGAGATGCTGCCGGGCGGACTGCCGCTGGTGGGCGTGGGACTCGGTTCGCTGCGTCCCACCGTGGATGCCCATCGCGATGATTTCACCCGCATGCTCACAGCTCTTGACCGGGCAGTGAACTTCGCGCGCAGTAACCCGAAGGAGACCGTGGAGATCACCGCGAAGTATGTGCCGGCCCTGCGTGAAGCGGATAACGCCGCCGCGGCTGAAAAAGTCCTCGCGAATACCATCGAGCTTTACGCCGGGCGCACTCCGCTCGGAGTGCAGGATGCGCAGCGTTGGGACGCGATGGCCGCGTTCATGTCCGAGAAGCTTCTGCGCGAACCGGTTGCTGCGGCCGATGCTTTCGTTGATCTGACCGGCAGCGCCGCGCATTAAGAACGACGACGCAGCTGTGCTCCACCGGCCCATCAGGCGCGCAGCTCACCTCGGCTGCGCCCGCGCCACCAGCTCCCCGGCCGCGTAGCCGGCCGCGCCGGCCGCTAAAAAATTGAGGGGATCTTCGCTGAGTGAGCGTCCCATCGTGGACAGCCGTACCGGGAAGTCCGCGAGGGCGCTCGCCACCGCATCCGCCTCCACGTTCACCCGCTCCAGGTGCGGCGCCTGGAAAAGCTCCTCCAGTTGCCCGGCCAGCCGCGCGCCCACATCCGCGGGAACCGCGCGGGAGAGCGCATCTTTACCCAGCACCGGCACCGGGCAGCGTACCGGGCAGCGCGCCACCCGCGTGAGTGCGGTAACACTGTGGTGGGAGAGCCCCAGGTGGCGCTCCCGCTTATCCGCGCTCGACATGCGCAAAGCCGCAATAGGGATTCCGCCCAGAGTGTCAGCGGCATTGAGATGCTCACCGACGCGCGTGCCAGAAAAACCCCACCGGGTATCCGTCCCCAGATTCCCCGGCCCTTGCGCCACCACGGCCACATCCGCCTGCCACACCAGGCGCGCCGCCAACAAGGCAGTGTAAATCGTGACAGCTTCGAGCTTCCCCCCGAAGGCCTGCCCGCACGAAATTGTGCCCAGGATAAGGCCAAGATCCTCCAGTAGCGCAGCGGTGCGGGAGAACCACGCTGGCAGAGCTCCGCCGTCGTCCATCACATATGCAATACGCGCCCCCGGCACGCGCGCACGCACCCCGGCAACAATGGCGGGAAGCGCCGAATGCAAATCCGCAGCCACCACCGGCATCCCGGCAATGGAATCCGCCTCGCGCAGCAGCTCGTGGTACGGGGAATTCTGTTCATCCACACCCAGAGTGAGGTACTGGAGTGGGGTGTAGCGGGCCTTGACGATATGGCCGGGCGTGGGGGAGTCGGCGGGGAGCCGCTCCGGAATCGCGCACACGAAGAAATACCCGCCGGTGCCCAGCCCGCGCGCGGCGGCACTCGCCTGGAGCAGCACAGTATCACCGGCGGCAGGTTCGCCCACGAGCTCGGGATAAGCGAGCGCCCGAGCGCGACTGCCGTCCTCAAGTTCCACCTCGGCTTCGCGCGCCCCGCGCCATGTTTTCCCCAGGGAAAGAATTTTCCCTCTGCGCCACATCATCACGGCTTTAACTCTACCGTCGGCTAGGCTGGGTACGTGAAGCAGAAAGAGACACGCCGGCATCGCGAACGGCAGCTTGCGCTCCTCCACACGATTCGTCGCGGCAGTTTCCTCACCGCGGCGGAACTCATGGAGCGCATTCCGGCCTACGCCGAAGCGGGAATTGATCTGCGCACTTTCCAACGTGATATTGACGCGCTGCGCGAAGCCGGATATCCCATTATTTTTGACGACCAGTGGCGTTATTCATACGATTCCGCTGCGCCGGTGCTCGCGCGGGTCACCGGGATTGGGGCCGGGGTGCTCCACAGCTTGCGCTCCAGTATCGAGGCCGGCGATCCCCAAGGCGAATCGGCGCGTTTGGGGGTGGCGAAACTTCTTGCGGGCGCGCCTCCGGAAAGCGGCGACGCCGCAGCCCCCACCCACCTGCGGGTCCGGATTCCGGGCGGTGCAGCAGCGCGGGTGGTTGCGCGCGCCTTGCAGTACCGGCGCCGGGTCAGTTTCGATTACCGTCGGGGTGCTGACCTTGTCAAACATTATGAGGTGGAGCCGTGGAACTTCGCCGAACACTACGGAATGTTCTATGTGTCCGGCTTGGCACGCTCGCGGGAGAGCGGCCGCAAGGATTTCGGCCCCTGGGATGAGCGAACTTTCCGCCTCAGTCGCGTGATCTCGGGAACTCTCAGCGTGGGTGAACGGTGCGAGTTCCCCCGCGGGGAGGTAAGCGGGGAGCATTTTGACGTGGACATTATTCTGCATATTCGCGACGGCGCCGCGGCTGCCCTTGCCTCCCGCGGGGAGAAACTGAGGCGTGCGGATGCGCCGGCTGTAGCGGATGATTCGGCCCCCGCGCACGTACCGGCCCCCGCGGGCTGGACGGCCTACCGATTCTCCACCGTAGGCCTTAATCGTATTTTCGAATATCTGGCTTTTTACGGGGTGGATGTGCGCCTGGCCGCACCCGGCGAGCTGCGCGAAGAATGGGACCGCCGCGTAAACAATCTCATTAACCTGGGCGAAGCTGCCGGGCCGGGGGAGGGCGAAACTCGATGAGTGCCGATATCGTCACCACCCTCGGCATGCTGCTCTACCTGCACGAACGCCCCCAGGGCGCCACCTTGGCCGAGCTCACCGCACATTTCCAATTCCCCTCCTGGAAGCGCACCCTCGACTACCTTTGGGATGCCAACCTGGCCGAAACCGCCGATTTCGATGTCCCCTTCGAATTGGAGTTGCCCGAGCGTGGTGCTTGCGCGGGGAGTGCGGCACAGGCGGATACGGCGGGCCGCTCGGGTAGCGCGGAGCTGCCGGAAAACATGGCGCAGGCGAATACCGCGGCAGGGCCGGAGAGCCGCGTCTACCTGCGCTCCATGACGGATGATCCGGTTATTCCCTTCACTCTGGACGATGCGATGGTGGTAGCTGCGCTGCTCGATGCTGCCCGGGATGTCAGCGCACCCGGGCCAGCTGCTACAACCCTCACCGCCACTCGCGCCGCGCTGGGGGAGGCGGTGCGGGAAGCCGGATATGAAGGTGCGCTCTGGCCGCCCTCCCGTCCGGCCGCAGACGCAGCCACGATGAAGGCCGTGCAGGCCGCACTCCAAGGCGGCTTCTACCTCGACTTTAGCTACGAACGTGCGCTCAGCGACCCGCTTCCGCACGCGCGCGCCGGGCGCGAACACGTTATTCCCCTCGTTATCCTGGCCGGCGATGCCCCGCTGCTGCGCGCCCTCACCGAGCACGGCCTGCGCCATTTCCGCCTGGATCGCATAACCGCGGCCCGCCCCGGTGCGAAGCTCAGCAGATCGGAACGCGCGGCCGCTCGCCGGGTCCTCGCCGAGGTGGAGAAAAAAGAGAAAACGCAGCGCACCCGCGGGGAAGATACCTGGGAGCCGAACGGCACGGACGTGCGTATTATCGTCACTGGAGCCTCACGTTGGGTGGCGGAAACCCTGCCCGGAGCGCGGGTGCGCGATGCGAATGAAGAGCCCTGCATCGCGAATGCGTGTGGTGAGGTGAACATGCTCGGCGCCCCAAACGCGCGGGGCGAGGAGCTGCTCACCATTGAGGTCCGGGCCCGCTCCCTTCCCTGGCTCGTCTCACTGCTCGTGCAAATTGACGATGTGGTCGCCCTAGAACCATCGGAAGTTGCGCGCGCGGTGGCAGATTATTGCGCGCGCTTGCGCGCGAATGAGGGCGACGACGCCGCTACGCCGGCCATCCGTGAATATACGCTGGAAAGCACACCGGAGGGGGAGCGATGACGGATCTGCTACTTGAGGACTATCGGGAAAGCTACGCTAGCCGCGGGATCCACCTCGATGATTTCCAGCTGGAGGCCTGCGCGGCTCTGGGGCGCGGCCATGATGTGCTGGTATGCGCGCCCACCGGTTCGGGGAAAACGGTGGTGGCCCACTACGCGGTGTATCTGGCGTTAGCGTCGTCGAAAAAATGTATCTATACCGCACCAATAAAAGCGCTCTCCAACCAAAAATACGCCGAACTGGCGCGAGAGATTGGCGAGGAGCAGGTGGGGCTGCTCACCGGGGACCAGAGTATTAATCGCGAGGCGCAGATTCTGGTGGTGACCACCGAAGTGCTGCGCAATATGCTGCTGCACGAATCCCCGGATATCCTTGACGTGGGCTACGCGGTTCTGGACGAAGTGCATTTTTTGGCTGATCCCGACCGCGGGCCGGTATGGGAAGAAACGATTTTGTCGCTTCCTGAGCATGTGCGTTTGGCGGCGCTTTCCGCCACGGTGGCCAATACTGAGGAACTCGCAGCGTGGATGCGCTCCGTGCGCGGGCCAACGGACGTCGTGGTATCAAAGAAACGACCCGTCCCCCTCGCGCAATACGTCAACGTGGGCCGCAAACTCTTCCCGCTTTACCGCGCAGATACTCTGGAGCCGGACCCGGCCCTCGTCAATGCGCTGGGCCGGCGCAGCGGGGAACGCAAAAAACGGGTCTCGGATCGCGAACGCCGTGCCATTATCGACAAGCTAGGCGAACGGGGCATGCTCCCGGCTATCGAATTCATTTTTTCCCGCAAAGGCTGCGATAAAGCGGTTGAAGCTTTGCTGCGCCATAACGAAGTTCTTACCACCCGCGCCCAGCGTGCGGAGATTAAACAAGAAATCGCGGCCCTGCGTGAAACACTCACGGAATCGGATCGGCGGGCCGTGCATTTTGAGCGGGCAGCTGCGGCACTGGAACGCGGCTACGGTGCCCATCACGCCGGGGTTTTCCCCGCTATCAAAGAGCTAACTGAACGCTTGATGGAACGCGGGCTTCTCAGTATCGTCTACGCGACCGGTACCCTGGCTCTCGGTATTGATATGCCGGTGCGCACGGTGGTCCTCGAGGAGCTCCAGCGCTGGGACGGGCATGGTTTTGTGGATCTGAGCGCCACCGAATACACCCAGCTCATCGGGCGGGCCGGGCGGCGCGGGCGCGATACCGTGGGCTACGGGGTGGTCCTCGCTGATGCGGAAACCGATCCGGAGTATCTGGCGGATCTGGCTTCGGGGCGGGTGGAGCCCTTGATATCCGCTTTCCAGCCCTCCTATAACACCGTGACGAATCTACTGGCTCGCATGAGCTACGCGGCAGCGCGCGATCTGATGGGCCGCTCCTTCGCGCAATTCCAACGCAATGCCGAGCTGGGCGGCCTGGCGGCGCGGCGCGCCCGGATTCAACGCCGGGTGGACACCGAAGAAACCCGCTTGAGTTGCTCGCGCGGTGATCTGCTTGACTACCTGCGCCTGCGCGGGAATGCCGGGCGGGCCGCAAAAGCCGAACGTAAAGCCGCGAAACGGCGCTATCGGGAGCGCATCGCAAAGAGTTTCGCGGCTGTGCGCCAGGGCTACGTGTACGCTTACGCGATGGGCACCGATCTCGTTTACGCCTTGGTGCTCTCTGCCGCCCCGGACCGCGTGCGGGTGATCGATTGGTTCGGGGACCTGGCTTGGCTGTATGAAGATTCCCTCGCCTCGGAGATGCGCGAAATTGGCCCGGTCACGGTGCCTTTCGGAATGTCCACTAAAAAGGCGGTGGTGCGCGAGCAGATCGCCGAAGATATCCTCGACCTGGTGTGCGGCCGGGCTGATCTGGGAATCGACCGGGATCTGCTAGCATCCTGGGCGCGTTTCGCCACCCCGCGCGATCCCAAAGTCGCCGCGCACCCGGTTGCTTCCTGCCCGCATCTGTACGCACACCTTGATGAGGCCCAAACCTGGGTCTCGCTGCACCACCGCATCGAGGAACTCGATCAGCGTATCGCGGCCTTCACCGATTCGGCCGGGCGGGAATTTGATGCCACGGCTGCCGTCTTGCGCGAGGTCGGGGTGCTCCAGGGTGATAATGACGCCATCCGCATGGGCCCGGGCGCCGCGCAATTACGCGAACTGCACACCGAAGCCGATCTACTCATGTACCAGTGTTTGGCGCAGCTCCCCGAAGGTAGCTTGGGCGCGCCGGCCCTAGCCGGATGGGTATCCATGTTTTTGGCTGATGAGCGCTTGGGGACTGCCTTACCGCGTGATACCCGACTCTGTGATGCGGCGCGGGTCGCTCGTGCCGAGGTACAGTACCTGCAATCCCTGGAATATCAGCATGGGATTACCCGCACCCCGGATCTCAGCCCGGGCTGCGCGGACGTGTTCGCGGCCTGGGCCGGGGGAGTGGGTCTGGAAGCCTGCTTGGAATCCGCCCGGATGACCGCCGGGGACTTCATTTCCGCAGCTCGCCGCATTATTGATGTGCTCGGGCAGGTCACGGTAGCAACTGAGGGCACCTGGCTGAGCGATATCGCGCGCCAAGCCCGTGACCTCATGCGGCGATCGGAGCTCATGTGAGCGGTGTTCTCTTACGGCTGTGCGGCGCGGTCCTAGGAGGCCTCGGGCTTTTCGCAGCCTTCCCGCCCCTGAGCTACGGCATACTCGCGCCGGTAAGCATCGCCCTCCTTCTCCTCGTCGCTGCATCCTGCCGCACAAGCGCCGGCTTCGGATACGGACTCCTTGCCGGATGCATATTTTTCTCCTTGCATTTTTCCTGGGCCGGAGAAGCATCCGGGGATCTCATCCCCCAACTCGCCCTCGCCTTGTCGCAAGCACTGTTTACCGGGGTGGTGGTAGCCACGTGGAGCGCGATGTGCCGAGCACGCTGGACCCGCTGCCCGCTTCTCTTCATCCCCGCGGTAGCCCTGGTGTGGGCCGGTGCGGAACTCGCCCGATCCCTGTGGCCCTTCGGCGGTATCGCCTGGGGAACCCTTGCCTTTTCCCAGGTAGATAGCCCGCTGGTGCGGCTGGCTCCCTGGGGTTCCACCATGCTGGTCTCCGCAGCGGTGGTCATCTGCGGGGCGGCCCTCAGCCTGGCCCTGATGCGGGTGCGCAGCGGGCGGCTCTTCGTCGGGGCCGGTCTGGCGCTCAGTGGCGCGCTGATCTTCGCCCTACCTTGGGCACTTCCTCTTCCCACCGCAGCACCCGCCGGCACGCTGCGCCTGGGTTACGTACAGGGGATTGTCCCGCGGGCGGGCAGCCTTCCCGAGGGCCGCGATCAAGCCTTGACGGTCACCGAAAACCTCAGCACCGCCACCCGCGCGATTAACCCGGAAGAGGTGGACCTGGTGGTGTGGCCGGAATCCGCCTCCGATCACGATATTCGCGAATATCCGCGCGCCCGCGCCCTGGTCAGCGAAACCTCCACCTACCTGGGCGTCCCGCTGCTCCTGGGCACCCAATCCTATGAGCGCGACACCACCGGGAAGGCGATCAGCCGCACCAATGACCTTGTTGTCTATCTCCCCACCGAGACCGGGGGCGAGGTAAGCGCTGTATATAGCAAACAGCACCCGGTTCCTTTCGGGGAATATATGCCCTACCGGGATTTCTTCCGGAAGTTTAGTTCCGCGGTTGATCTGGTATCTGTTGATATGCGGGCCGGTACGAAACCTGCGGTTCTTGACATCCCGGTGGGGGAGCGCGCGCTGAGGGAGAGCAGCCCCGGCGGCAAAAACGGCACCACGGGCGCGAAGAGTACCACCGTGCGCCTGGCCACCCCTATTTGTTTCGAAGTGGCGCTGGGCGATGTGGGATCTGAGGCGATCCGCCAGGGCGCCCAACTCTACGTGGTGGCCACTAATAATGCGTCATTCGGCGATAGCGCCGAATCAGCCCAGCAATTCGATATGGTTCGTTTCCGGGCGGTGGAATACCAGCGCATTGCGCTCCAGGTTTCCACCGTGGGAATTTCCGGCGTCGTCGAAACAAATGGTGCGGTACGTGAACGCACCGAACCGTGGACGCAAGCTGCACATACCACGACCGTGGCCCTTCACGATGGTCTGACTCCTGCGGCGAGTTTCTACCCGTACTACCGGGACGGACTTCTGGCTGCGGCTGGCGCGGTTGGAGGTATAGCATGGGTAGGGTACGCAAGGCTGCGCTGGAAGAAAGGTTAGTCGTGCACGTTCTCATCACGATTCCCACGTACAACGAGGCGGAGAATCTTCCGCGGATTATCGAGCGGGCCCGGCGGGCCGTACCCGAGGCGGATATCCTCGTGGTTGATGATAATTCACCGGACGGTACCGGGAAGATCGCAGATGAGCTGGCCGGGCGCGATGAGCACATCCACGTGCTGCACCGCACCGAAAAAGACGGGCTCGGGCGCGCCTATATTGCGGCTTTCGGCTGGGCCATGGAGCGCGGCTACAGCCACGTGGTGGAAATGGATGCCGATGGTTCGCATCATCCCGAACAGCTGCCCTTGCTGCTCGAACGCGCCGCGATGTCAGATGCGCCGGATCTGGTGATCGGTTCGCGCTACGTGCGGGGTGGGAAAATTGACGGCTGGTCCAAGCCCCGCGAGGCGCTTTCGCGCCTGGGGAACCTCTATATTCAAGGGATGCTTGGGCTGCCGGTGCGCGACGCCACCGCGGGCTACCGCGTCTACCGCACGGATATCCTCGAGCGCCTCAACCTGGATACCGTGGAAGCGCGCGGCTATTTCTTCCAGACCGATATGACGGATCACGTGGCACGTTGCGGGGGCCATATCGTTGAAATGCCCATCACTTTTTCAGAGCGTGAGGCGGGGGAGTCGAAGCTCTCCGGCTCGGTCTTCACCGAATCCCTCAAGCGCACCACAGTGATGGGCGTCACACGGCGGGGGAGGCGGCTGGGCAATCTCGCGAAACGCGTGGTCACTCAGCTGCGCCGGCCGCGAAACTGAGCGCGATTAGCGATTGCGCCGCAGTCGCAGCTTGCCTTCGCGTAGCAGCTCGAGGCGTTCCTCCAGCAGCACCTTGAGCTCATCTTCGTTACGGCGTTCCAGGAGCATATCCCAGTGGGTGCGCACCGGCTTGGGCGGCTTGCGGTCGTCCACGCCTTCGCCCTCGATGAGTTCAGCTTCCACGCCGCAGCGGCAGGTCCACGCGGTGGGAACTTCAGCGTCCACCGCCATCGCGACGCCAAATTCGTGGCCGTTCTTGCAGCGGTATTTCACCTGCTGGCGATCCACAAAAACCACATTGTCATCAGTTTCGAGCGAATTCGCTCCGATGCGCATACCGCGCAACGAACGTTCAGCCATCGTGCTGTCCTTCCTCGCGAGCATGCCTGCTCGCGTTACGTTTCTCTGTTTCCATATTAACGACGACGCCGCGGGCCCCGGTGGTTACGTCCCGGAAATGGGCGCCTTGACGCCTTAAAGAGGGGCTGGACGGAACTTTGGTAGCCTAACGCTACTTGCCGATAATGTACATTATGTCAAAATAGGCTCAGGCGGCGCCGCGCGAAGCGTATGTTGAGCCGCACCCGTCCCCTGCTCTCATTCCCTGCCCTGCCGGTCGTTCACACTCTGGACTATCAATTTTGATTATTTAAGATATTCGGCAAAATTGCTGGCATGCCGTTGACCTGGGTACATATCTCTACGCTCGGGCCTGCGGTCAGTTATCAGGAAGGAAATGTATGGCTGAGCAACCACGCTGGCGCCGATTGGGCGTCACCTGTGCGTGTGCCGCACTCATGGGCGGTGCTCTCGCTCCCGCAACCGCCGTGGCCACGGAGTCGGATGGGCACGCGCCCCTCGACATCCGTGCTACGGTCGCCGCGGCGGAAAGTGATCCGAATTTCACCGGGAAATGGTTTATTGAGCTAAAGAGCGAACCTCTTATTCGCGGTGGTTCCTCCGCCCGCATCGCGGGTGAACAGCGGGAATTCACTCAGACGGTCGAAGATGACGGTGGCGAGGTAGACACCTCCTACCAGCACGTGTGGAATGGCGTGACCGTCGAAGCTGATTCGGTGGAACTCGCGCGCTACGTTAACGACGCTAATGTCATCGGTGTTTACCCGGTCCTCACGGTGGAACGGCCCGCCGAGGTGGACTCGAATGCGGAAATAAACCGCCCCGGCGAAACTCCCGATATGTATTCTGCGCGGGAGATGACTGGCGCGAGCGTGGCCAATGAAGAATTTGGAGTCACCGGCAAAGGCGTGCGCGTGGGAATTATCGATTCCGGCGTGGCCATTGATCACCCGGCCTTTGGTGGGAATGGTGTCAAGGGCGAGCGCGCTTTCCCCAATGACAAGATCGTGACCGGCTACGATTTCGTGGGCGATTCCTTTAATACCGATCGCAGTGACCCGAATTTCCAGCCGGTCCCCCACCCGGATGCTCTTCCCGATGATTGTGGAGCCGGCGGCGGGCACGGTTCGCATGTTGCCGGTATCGCCGCAGGTAATGACCCGGAAAGCAAGTTCAAGGGCGTGGCTCCCGATGCTGTGATCGGTGCTTACCGAGTGTTCGGGTGCACGGGTTCCACCAGCTCCGAAGTCATTCTTTCCGCTCTCGAACGCGCTCAGCGCGACAAGATGGACGTTGTCAATATGTCTATCGGCGCGGCTTTCGCCACCTGGCCCAACTACCCCACCGCGGTGGCATCGGAAAATCTCGTTGCCGCCGGCGTGGTCGTGACGGCTTCGCAGGGTAATTCCGGTGCGAAGGGCATTTTCTCCGGTAGTGCTCCGGCGGTGGGCCCCTCGGTTATCGCGGTGGGTTCGGTGGACAATACCCACGTACTACGCCCGGTTGTTATGTTCAACGGCGCGGCCGAGGGATTCGATAATGTAACGGAATCACCGGCGGTACCCACTGCGGGTAGGCTCGACGTCGTCGCCTATCCCGAAGGGCAAAAAACCGGCGCCGTTGATCTGCCTGGAACACCGTTTACCGGGAAAGCAGTGCTGGTCTCGCGCGGAACCTCGACCTTCTACCAGAAGGCGCGCGCCGCGCAGGACGACGGCGCCGCCGCGGTCATTATCTACAACAACCAACCCGGGAGCCTCAACGCAACCATCGCCGGAAGCCCGGCCGTGACCATTCCGGTCATCGCGGTCACCCAAGAACAGGGCGAGCGCTTCGAAGAGGCCGTAGCTGCCGGAAACGCCAGCCTCGAATGGACGGACGCGAAGCGAGTGGCCGCCTCCCCCACCGGCGGGAAGATTTCCGATTTTTCCTCCTGGGGCCTGGCCGCGGATCTCCAGCTCAAGCCCGATGTGGTCGCCCCGGGTGGCAATATCTATTCTGCGTGGCCGGTCGATGACGAGGTGACGCCCTCGTGGAAGACGATTTCAGGTACCTCGATGGCGGCCCCGCACGTGGCCGGGAGCGTGGCTCTGCTCCTCCAAGCTAACCCGAAGCTCACGCCGGCGCAGGTGCGCGCGGCTTTGCAGAACACCGCTGATCTGGTGACGGTGGACGGCAGCGCGGATTCCCCGAAGCTCGCCACGCACCGCCAGGGTGCTGGCCTCGTCAACCTTCCCGCGGCCCTGACCGCGGTCACGGAACCGGGTACGAATGGTGGTGGGAGCCCCACCGCTTTCACGCCCGCCAAGATTTCCCTGGGCGATTCTGACGTGCAGGAAACGACGACGCTCACCGTGCACAACGCCGCGGCAGCGCCCGTCACCTACACCTTCACGGCGGATACCCACGTGCGCGCCACCAGCGGGCCGCATGATCGTTTCACCAGCTACAACGGGACCGATGCGCAGGTGGCGATTAGCCCCGCGCAGGTAACGGTGCAGCCCGGGGCAGACGCCCAGGTACAGGTGTCCGTCACCGATCCGACGAACGTGCCCGAGGGTACGATCTACGGCGGGTATGTGGTGGCCCACGGCGATGATAATTCCACCTACCAGGTGCCCTTCGCGGGTCTCAAGGGCGATTACGAAAACGCCTTGCAATTCCTCCACACCACGTGGAAGGTCAAGGATATTCGGCCGGATATCGCTCAGAGGCGCCCGGATCTGGCGAATCTGCTCGCCTACGATCCGCCCTCGCTGACGAAGCTCATTGCTTGCCCCAACCCGGCCACCATCTACAAGGGTGAGTGCCTGGATAAGGGTGCGCAGTACTCCAATGCTCCCAATTCCGAACTGTTCGCCTACGCCATGGACTACGCCAACGGCGCGGTTCCGGTGGTGGAATACCATATCGATTCCCCGGTGCAGAAGCTGGAGATCCGGGTCTTCCACGCGAACGAGGATGGCTCGAAGGGCGCCCCGGTTTCGGAAAATAACATGGTGCATAGTGAGGACGGTGTGGGGCGTACCGATCTGGGGCGCTTCGCCTGGGACGGTACCTACCTCGAATCTGCTTCGGCGACGACGCGCACCGCGGCCGCCCCGGGGCGCTATGTCTTCGAGTTGCGGGTCGTCAAAGGTACCGGCGGCGGAACAACTGAGCCGACCGGTGACACCCTTCCCGGCTTCACCCGCAGTGCCAGCGAAGAAACCTTCGTGACGGCGCCCTTCTGCGTCAAGGAATGCACGACGCCGCAGCCGACTCCCACGCCGGACCCGACTCCGAGCGAGAAGCCGGAACCTACCGCGCCCGCGCCGAGCCCGAGCGTTGAGCCGACAACTCCGGCTCCTGCACCGACTCCGAGCGTGGAACCTACGGTCGATCCGACCACGCCAGGCCCGGTGCCGACACCCTCGGTCGCGCCGACTACGCCGGCCCCCGAACCCACGCCGAGCACGGAGCCGACGGAAGAACCGCCGGCGCCTGAGCCCAGCGAAAATCCGCAGCCGACTCCTACGCCGGACCCGACTCCGAGCGAGGAACCGGAACCCAGCGAGGAACCGAGTAAGCCGGCCACTCCCCCGGCCTCGCACGGTAATACCTTCTTCGTCTCCAATAACTGGACGGCGACAGTTGCCTCCGCGGTCTTCTCCTACGGGCGCGCCGGCGACGAGGTCTACGTGGGTGATTTCGATGGGGATGGGAAGGATACTTTCGCGGTGCGCCGTGGGAATACCTTCTATGTCCAGAACTCGCTGGTCGGTGGGAATGCTGAGCAGGTCTTCTCCTACGGACGCGCCGGCGACGAAGTCCTCGTGGGTGATTTCGATGGGGATGGGAAGGATACTTTCGCGGTGCGCCGCGGGAATACCTTCTATGTCCAGAACTCGCTGGTCGGTGGGAATGCTGAGCAGGTCTTCTCCTACGGACGCGCCGGCGACGAAGTCCTCGTGGGTGATTTCGATGGGGATGGGAAGGATACTTTCGCGGTGCGCCGCGGGAACACCTTCTATGTCCAGAACTCGCTGGTCGGTGGGAATGCTGAGCAGGTCTTCTCCTACGGACGCGCCGATGACCAGGTCTTCGCCGGGGACTTCGACGGGGATGGGAAGGATACTTTCGCGGTGCGCCGCGGAAATACCTTCCACATTAGCAACCAGCTCACCGGAGGAGATGCTGAAGCAACTCTTGCCTATGGGCGCCACGCTGATGCGGTCTTCCTCGGGGACTGGGATGGTAACGGAACGGATACCCCGGCTGTGCGCCGATAGAAAGGGTGAGATCCCCTGTATTTTCACCTTTAAAGATTAAATGGACCCCGATGCGTCGCTACTTACGGTGACGACACATCGGGGTCCTTTGTTGCATCGCTTAAAGATAAAGCTGAGAAACATTTTCTTGGTTAGTAGCTCGAAGATCACTAAAATGAAACAACCTCGCATTTGCCAAGGTCAGAGGGCTGTTTATTCCGCAAGGGCAGCGTTGAGTGCTCTCGTATTCCTCGAAATCAAATGACTCTAAACAAATACAGTAAGAACTTCGGTATTGTCATCTTGTCACTATAGCTGGTGCAAAATATCAAGTCACAGTGTCAAGAATGTGCGCGTCGAAGTGTGCCCTCGGTGGCGCTGTTGAAAGGATTGCAGATGAAACTACGGGAAGAAAAAATTGGACAGGGGGTGAATCGGCTTCGCACCATCGCCGCGGGCTTGGTTTCCGGAATTATGGTTACCGGCGCTACGCTCGGCACGGCTTGGGCTGCGCCGGATAACACCGCTCCGACCCTGGAAATACAAAACGTCACAATCGCGAGCACATATCCCTTCGATCTGAAACGCATGATCGTGAAAGCCGGGGACGCAGAAGATTCTCAGCTCGGAAGTGATGACGTTGTCGTTACGAATAAGAGTGGGTTCACGGAAGGTAAAGATAAACCTAAGTATTCCGTGTATAACGAGGTTCGGGATTACACCGTCGAATTCTCCCTCACTGATAGTGGAGGGAAGACCACCAAAGCTACAGGAACGGTAACAGTCGTTCCGAAGCGCCACCTGGAGCGCTCCCATTCGTCAGCGAATGTCCTCGGTCGGGATACTAAGTACGGGAATACCCCGACCGAATCAAATGTGGCATTCCCCGCTGATCAGCGTACGCCGTATGAATTCAAGCTGAAATACGTCGATGATGAGACGAAAGAACCCGTTTCCGGGTTGAATCTCTGGTTCGAACGCAATAGCGAGATTATCGACGGAAATAAAGGGAAATTCTTCACCACTGATGCTAATGGTGAAATCGGTTTCTCAATGACTCGTGAGGAACTTGCAGCCTATTCCGTAGCGGACCAGCCCAACAAGCATTATCTGACCGGTTATGATGCCGCGACGCATATGAGGTACCTCCAGATTTTCGAGAAGTTCAATTATTCTCCGCATCTGGTGGCCATTTATGATTCGACACCAGGCCTTCCCATCGAGAAAGCGCACTATATCTATCCGGATGGCTCCACGCAGAATTTCAATATTGGTCTGTGGGGAGAAAAGCAAAATCTGGTCAAGTTCAATGCTATCGATACCGTATACGAGATTGAGGAGGGTAGTGACTTCTATACGGGACCTCAACGGAAACAGGAAGAGGTCGATAAAGCCCAGACTAACCTAAAGAAACTCGTTGATTCGTATAGCTATTTGAAGAATTCGGGTACTAAAGAGAACCCTGATTATCAGTGGACCACCATTCTTAGCGGAAACGATGCGCCTATGTATCGCGTAGCTTCCGGTAGTGTGGATACGTCCACCCCGGGCGAGTACCAGCTCACGTTACAAGCAGGTCCTTTTGCTGATTGGATTTGGCAGGACAATGAGATGGGCCTTCGTTCCTATGCGGAAGATACCGTAAAGGTTCGGGTTGTTCCGAAGCCTGTTGTGAATTTCAAGCAGCTCCTTCCCGATGGTTCTACCAAGGCCGAATCTTCAGTTAAGGTAAGTCGTAATACTGTGGTTTCCCAGCCGGGTTTCCCGACCGTTAACACGGAAGAAAAGGATCACGTTTTCAAGGGATGGTTCAAAGATGAAAGCTTCACACAGCCTTTCGATTTCACCACCCCGATTACGGCTGACACAACTGTGTATGGACAGTGGGCTGCCGTCGCTAAGTACACGGTTGCTTTCGATACTCGTGGCGGAAACGTCATTCCTTCCCAGCAGGTTAAAGCTGGATCTCCCGCACAAGAACCTGAGAATCCGATTAAGGAAGGTCATGCCTTCATCGCGTGGTATCTCAATGGTCATCAATATGATTTCGCTACCCCGGTTAAATCTGATATTACTTTGACTGCGGAGTGGGATCAGATTCTATACAACGTTACTTACCGTTATGACGATGGGGTAACACCGGATGGTAACCGGCAGGTACTTCATGGCAAACAGGCCGAAAATATCGCACCTCCTGTTCGGGATGGATACAAGTTCATTGGCTGGTTTAAGGACGGTCAGCCTTATGATTTCTCCACTTCAGTTACGGGTGACATTACTCTCACTGGCCAATGGGAGAAAATAACAACGAAGCCTGGTGGTGATCCGGGGACCAAGCCTGGTGGTGATCCGGGGACCAAGCCTGGTGGTGATCCGGGGACCAAGCCTGGTGGTGATCCGGGGACCAAGCCTGGTGGTGATCCGGGGACCAAGCCTGGTGGTGAT
>NZ_JARBHJ010000040.1 GCF_028864145.1 Actinotignum schaalii
GCGCTGACGACACGCGCGGCGCTGGTTCAAAGAACACACGGTAATGCGAGGGCCGGGGGGGGTGTTTTCGGGGGGCGGGGGGCGGGGGGGGGGGGGGGGCGCGCCCCGCGCCGCCCCCGCAGCACCGTCGTCGTTCCTACCTAGGAGCAGCGCGCACGAGCACCGTAGACTAAGCACATGATTATTGGCGTTCCCACAGAACTGAAGAATAACGAATACCGGGTCGCGCTCACCCCGGCCGGTGCGCGCGAACTGGCCGCGGCCGGGCACACAGTGCTGGTCCAGGCCGGGGCCGGGGCGGCCTCCGGATGCGCCGACGCCGCCTACGTTGCCTCCGGGGCACGTATCTGCACAGACGCGGCCGAAGTGTGGGGCGCCGATGCGGTTCTCAAAGTCAAGGAACCCGAGGTGGAAGAATACCGGTATCTGCGCGAGGACCTGGTGCTTTTCACCTATTTGCACCTGGCTTCCCAGCCGAAGCTCGCCCGTGCGCTCCTGGATGCCGGCACCACCGCCATCGCTTATGAGACTGTGCGCGAACGCACCGCGCTGCCGCTGCTCGCGCCCATGAGCCGGGTGGCCGGCAAACTCGCCCCCATCGTGGGTTCGCATTATCTTCTCGACGCGCAGGGCGGGGCCGGGATTCTTATCGGTGGGGTGGCCGGCACCCGCAAGGGTAAAGTGACCGTGATCGGCGCGGGCATCGCCGGGGAATCCGCCGCGGTTATGGCCGCCGGGATGGGCGCGAACGTGACGATTCTGGATATTAATATTGAGCGGCTCGCCCAATTGGAGATGCGTCACGCCGGGATGCTCACCACCCTCGCCTCCACCGCGCAGACCATCGAGGAGCAGGTGGCGGATGCCGATCTGGTGATCGGCACGGTGCTGGTGCCGGGCTCCTCCACTCCCAAGCTGGTATCCTCCGCGATGGTGGAAGGCATGCGCCCGGGCAGCGTGCTTGTTGATATTGCCATTGACCAGGGCGGATGCTTCGAGAATTCGCATCCCACCACCCACGCTGAGCCCACTTTCACGGTGGACGGCAAGATTTTCTACTGCGTGGCGAATATGCCCGGTGCGGTTCCGCGCACCTCCACAGAAGCTTTGACGACGGCGACACTCCCCTACGTGGTGCGCCTGGCGGCCGAGGGGTGGCGCGCGGCCGCCAGCGCGGATCCCGGTTTCGCTAGCGGCGTGAATATTAGCGGTGGGAAAATCACCCACCGCGGGGTTTTTGATTCGTTGAGCGGGGCGCTGGGGCTGCCCGAATCTGAGTTTGACGATTCCTGCGTGTCGAAGGCAATGGCAGACTAGACCCATGAGCGATTTCTCCTCGATCTACAGTCACGGTTACGTGCGCGTGGCCACCTGCTCCCCGGAAGTGGTGGTGGCCGATCCGCAGCGCAATGCCCAGGCCATTATTGCGGCCGCCCGGGTGGTGAGCGCACAGGGTGCGGTGCTGGCCGTGTTCCCGGAGCTGAGCCTCACCGGGTATTCCGCGGAAGATCTGTTCCTCCAGGATGCGCTGCTGCGCGCCACCCTGGAGGCCCTGGAAACCGTGCGGGCAGCCAGCGCGGAATTCGATGCGGCACTCATTGTGGGGGCGCCGCTGCACTGGCGCAACCGCCTCTATAATTGCGCGGTTGTGCTCCACCACGGGAATGTGCTGGGCGTGGTGCCCAAGTCCTATATCCCCAATTACCGGGAATTTTACGAGAAGCGGCATTTCGCTTCCGGGGCGGGGCTGCGCAATGCGGATATTGAACTGCCCGGGGTGTGCACGGATGCGCCCTGGAGCACCGGGCTTTCCGATGAGCAACGGGCCGAATTCGCACACACCGAGGAAGCCTGGGCCTATACGCTGGGGCGGGATACCGTTCCCTTTGGCCCGGATCTGATTTTCTCCGCCAGTGATATTCCCGGTTTTGATTTCCACGTGGAGATCTGTGAGGACATGTGGGTTCCTATCCCGCCCTCGGCGCGCGCGGCCCTAGCTGGGGCGCAGGTGCTCGTCAATCTTTCCGGTTCCCCGGTCACGGTGGGGCGTGAAGATGACCGCGATCTGCTGATCCGCGGGGCTTCGGCACGCTGCGCGGCGGCCTATATCTACGCGGCGAATGGCGAATGGGAATCCTCCACGGATCTGGCCTGGGACGGCCAAACCGTGATCTACGAATGCGGGGAGAAAATCGCGGCCGGGCAGCGTTTTTCGGCCGGCCACAGCGCCACCCTGGGTGATATTGATCTGGATCGTATCCGCCAGGAACGCCAGCGCAACGGCTCCTTTAATGACAATGCGCTCGCCCAGGGCACCGAACGCGATGCGTACTCCAACCCGGGCACGGATTCTTTCCGCACCATTCATTTCACTGCCGGCATCCCGGATATGAGCGCGCTGAGCCCTGCGGATCAGCGCCTGCACCGCGAAGTGGTGCGTTTCCCCTTTATGGGCGGCAGCGAACACAATCCGGACCGCGATTGCTTCGAAGCTTTTTCCATCCAGGTCTACGCGCTTATCACGCGGCTGCGGGCCACCGGCTCCGCGAAGCTGATTATTGGGGTGTCCGGCGGGCTCGATTCCACCCACGCGCTGCTGGTGGCCTGCCGGGCCATGGATCTGCTGGAGCGCCCGCGCACGGATATCCTTGCCTATACCCTGCCCGGTTTCGCCACCTCCCAGCACACCAAGAACAATGCCTATGCGCTATGCGAAGCCCTCGGGGTGCCGCTGGAGGAGATTGATATTCGCCCGGCGGCTCGGCAAATGTTGGCCGATATGGGCCATCCCTTCGCGGGTGGCGAGCCGGTCTACGATCTCACCTTCGAGAATGTACAGGCCGGGCTGCGCACGGATTACCTGTTCCGCCTGGCCGGTTTCCACGGCGGTATCGTGCTGGGCACCGGGGATCTATCCGAGCTGGCCCTCGGGTGGTGCACCTTCGGGGTCGGTGATCATATGAGTCACTACAACGTGAACGCGGGGATGCCGAAAACCTTTATGCAGCATGTGCTGCGGTGGATGGCCCGCCAGGACTTCCTGGCCGGCGCGGGTGCGCAAGCCCTCACGGATATTCTCGATACGGAGATTTCCCCGGAGCTGGTTCCCGCGGATGCCGGTGGGGCGCTGCAATCCACCCAGGAGAAAATCGGCCCTTACGAACTCCAGGACTTCACCCTCTACTTCGCGCTGCGCTACGGTTTCCTGCCCTCGAAAATTGCTTTCCTAGCCCGGGAAGCCTGGGGTGATTCCTCTCGCGGCTTCTGGCCGGAAGGTATCGAGGGGAATGCCCGCCACGCCTATACCCTGGCGGAGATTAAGAAGTGGATGGAGCTTTTCTACCGCCGTTTCTTCTCCCAGCAATTCAAACGTTCCACTCTCCCCAACGGCCCGAAGATCCTTTCGGGTGGCTCGCTTTCCCCGCGCGGGGATTGGCGCATGCCATCCGATGCCACCAGCCGGGTGTGGCTGGCCGATCTGGAGAATATCCCCAGCACCCCCACGGAGGACGCATGATTTCCCTGCAAGAGAATGTGACCGAGGATTTCCTGGCTGCCTGCCAGCGCCTCATCCCGCAGCTCTCCTCAAGCAGCGCACCGCTCTCGCGCGCTGCCGCCGCGGAGTTGCTTGCCCAACCTGGGGTCTACCAATTGGTGTACCGGGTAGCGGAAAGCGCCCCGATCCTCGGGATGCTCACCCTCGTCACCTTCCAGATTCCCACCGGAACGCGGGCCTGGATTGAGGACGTAGTGGTCGACGACGCCGCCCGCGGCCACGGCGCCGGCCAGCAACTTGTGGAAGCCGCCCTGGCGCACGCTGCCCAACTCGGGGTGAAATCGGTGGATTTGACCTCGCGGCCCAGCCGGGAGGCTGCCAACCGGCTTTACCGGCGCTGTGGTTTCGAAGCGCGGGATACCAACGTCTACCGGTATCACGCGCAGTAAAAGCGATACACCGTAATGCGTGGGCCGCGTGGCTACCGCGATGCCGGCCTCACTGCGGGAAGCGCGCATAGCTGCCGTAATGCGCGCGCCTAGCGGCGGGTGACCACCAGCTGGGCGCGCTGGAACTCCTTGCAATCGGAGTAACCATTGGCGGCCATAGCGTGGCGCAGCGCCCCCATAATATTGGTGTGCCCCCGGGCGCTCGAGGTGGGCCCCACCAGGATTTCTTCCAGCGTCCCGGCGGTTCCCACATATACGCGTTCCCCGCGGGGAAGGCGCGGGTGGCGGGCTTCCGGCCCCCAGTGCCAGCCGCGCCCGGGTGCTTCACTGGCCCGTGCCAGAATAGTTCCGAGCATCACGCCATCTGCCCCGCAGGCCAGGGCTTTAATGAGGTCCCCGGAGCTGCCGACCGAGCCGTCCGCAATCACATGAACGTAGCGCCCGCCCGATTCATCGAGGTAGTCGCGGCGGGCGGCCGCGATATCGGCTATCGTCGTCGCCATGGGGGCAGCGATCCCCACGGTACGTAACGTCGCAGAAGCGGCCCCTCCCCCGTAACCGGCCAGCACCCCGGCCGCGCCGGTGCGCATGAGATGCAGCGCGCTCTGGTAGGTGACCGCGCCGCCCACCAGCACCGGAATATCAAGATCGTAAATAAGGCCGCGCAGATTCAGCGGTTCACGAGTGGTGGACACATGCTCGGCACTCACCGTGGTCCCGCGAATCACCAGGAGATCCAGGCCGGCATCGGCAGCCGGCGGCACAATTTCTTTCGCGTGGCCCGGTGAACAGGCCCCTGCTACCGTGATTCCGGCAGCGCGCAGCTGCGCCACCCGGTAGCGCACCAGCCCGGTATCGATGGGGCGTTCCGCGTAGATCTGCTGGAGGCGCGCGGTGGCAGATTCGGCAGGCAGCGCGGCGATTTCTTCATACAGCGGGGTGGGATCCTCGTAACGGGTCCACAGGCCCTCAAGGTCTGCCACGCCCAGGCCCCCGGCCTGCCCCAGGCGGATCATCATATCCGGGGAGGCCACCGAATCCATAGGGGCACTGAGCACCGGAATATCGAGGTGGTAAGCGTCTAACTGCCAGGCGGTGGAGACTTCACGAACGTCCCGGGTGCGCCGGGTGGGCACGATAGCGACGTCGTCCAGGGTATAGGTCATCCGCGCGCGTTTGCCGCGCCCAATCTCGATTTCGCTCACGGCCTCCACTTTACCGGCAAAGCGAGGCGAGGGAGCGGGCCGCGGCACGCATCCGCGCGGCTAGCGCGTTTCTGCACCCAGCACGCGGGCAAGGAAGCGGGGCGCGAACGTCTTTTCGTAGGTGCCCACGAATTCCTCGACTTGCCCGTTGAGCCAGCGTTTGAAGGCGAGGATATTGGCATCATCCGCGTCCTCAGAAAAGTCCCCGGAAATCCCGAACGTATTGTAGATATCCAGGCCCTCGTCGCAAGCGTATTTGAACATGGCACGCTCGACCGGATAATCCCGCGCGTAGGCGGACAGCGTTTTATCCATCCCGCCCAGCAGCAAAATCAGTTCGGAACCGACCCGGAATCCGAGTGCGGCATTGAAGGGAATCTCCGCGTCGCCGCGCTCGGCCAGGGTTTCGCGCGCCATCTCTTCCTGACCGTCAAGCACCTCCAGGCGCTGGGCAGCCTGCTCAAGCTCACGATCACGCGCCTTCGTTTCTTTACGTCCGCGCAGCACCTCAATCCGCTCGTGTACCTCAGTGCGTTCGGCGGCGATCTGGTCGAGGTAGCGGCGCGGAGATACATAGGCCACCGCGAGCAGCGCGCGTTCTGGCCCCATATCCGCCATCAGATCGCGGTAAAAACGTACCGCGGAGGCCGAGAGCTCCGGCATGCCGTCGGTACGGTCGCGAGTGCTCGCGTAGAGCTGGGCGAAAACGTCGAAATCTTCCGGCCCGAGGAAACGGGTTTCCACCCCGTAGCGGTTTTCATTATTGAAACGACGCCGCAGCCCCTTGGCGAGGGTGGCTTTGGCTTCCTCGAAGTTCATCCCGGAGATCGTCTTGGTGTAAATCCAGCGCAGCTGAATATCGGAGCGTTCCCCGAATTCATAAGGAAGGTGGCGCCAGCCATCGCGTTCCAGGGCGTGGGAGACCGCGTCGGCAACCGGGTTATCTTCCAGGGGCGTAATATCCGTGTACCAGCGGCGCGCCAAAATCGGGTTAATCCGGGCGGTAAGCAGGCGCGGCTGGGAAGCGAAATGCCGGTTGAGCCCGCTGAAGAAAGCGGCAACTACCTCGCGCTGACTCCAGTCCAGAGTGGGACCGTAGGCGAGGGAAGCCCGGGTGAAAAGCTTTTTCCAGGGCTGGTACATAATGAGACCGGCCCCGCAAACCGTACCGGTGTTATCACGCACGCCTACATATTCCACCCGGTAGCCTTCGGCCTGGCGCACCCGCCCGTAGCTGACCGTTTGGGAGAGGAAACACCGTTGCGCACTCATATAGTCGTTGTACTCATTCTCGGATAGCACCGCGAATTGCATAGCGTTCCTTTCCTACCGGGCAGCTCAGAGCTGATTCGCAACTCCCTATTAGAGTAACTTAAGCTGAAACAGCCCTGGAAATGCGGGACGGAAAGCTTCCTTAGCTCGATGCGAATAATCCGGCTCAGCTAGGTGTCACCAATCCTGCTCGGAAGGCCAGGACGATGGCTGCCGAGCGGTCGCGAGCGCCCGTCTTGCGCAGGATCGCGTTGATGTGGCTTTTGAGGGTACCTTCTGAAATATATAGTTGCCCCCGAATTTCTGGGTTAGTTAAACCGCTACCGATGAGGGTCAAGACTTCAAGTTCCCGTGCGGTCAAATTCTGTAATTCAGGTACCGCACCAGGCGACCGGCCCCTTTCGTGGAGGTAACCCTGTACTACATGATCCAGAACCTGGCGGTCAAGCACCCTGTTTCCCACCGATACCTGGCGGATCGTCGAGATAATCGTCTCGGATTCGCTATCTTTGAGAAGGTACCCGTCAGCGCCCAGGCTCAAGGCCTTTCGCAGATACAGGTCATCCTGATACATGGTCAGCATGACAACACGCCCAGGGAAGGCATTCCGTTTCAGCTCCTTGAGTACGTCCAACCCGTCCAGCAGAGGCATGCGAATATCCAACAGCAGAACGTCAATATCTGTCTCATGCACCATACGGCAGGCTTCCACGCCGTCTCCGGCGCTGCCCACCACGCGAAAGTCCTCCTGTTGTTCTAGGAGAACCGCGAGGCTTTCCCGAAGTAGTCCCTGATCATCTGCAATCGCAATCCGAATCATAATGTGCTACCTCCTTATACATCCCGGGTATTACCGTTCTCGCTCGGGGTAAATGCATAGTTTCCACCCGGCGCCCACTGGCCCGGCGCCCACGACATAGCCACATTCAGCGGCGCGTTGCCGTAGGTGATCCAAGCCGATCCCGGAGCCGATGATGGGCTGCCAATCCGGTGCCGGCCCCTGATCTACTAGTTCGAGGCTCACGCCTGTGCCTTTTTCTTCAATCTGGAAGGTGACGATGGTGGGTCCGGCATGGCGGGCGGTATTCGCGAGTCCTTCCCGGCAGGTGGCGATGAAGAGCCTGCGCAGTTGCGGATTTAGCCCTTGGATAGTTGCGAGCACTTCGGAAGTGCCCCTGAGCTCCATGCCGTGCCGGTGTGCTGCTGCAAAAATCTGTTCCAGATCCGGCATCCCGGGAGGGCTAGTATCACGGCCCTGCAAGCGGTCAAGAACGGCACGCATCTGAGCGATGGTTTGTTTATTAGAGTCCCGGATATCGCTCAGCGCTGCACGGGCTGCCGGATCAGTCACTTCTTCGAGAGCCCGGGTAAGTCGCAAGTGCTGTAATCCCAAGCCGTCGGAAACTATATCGTGCAGCTCCGCGGCAAGGGCTAGGCGATCTTCCGATAGGATTTTTTCAGTTTCCGCCTGTGCTTGCAACTCACTATTGCGTCTTCTTTGCACAAGCCACTGCCAATACCGCCACCCCAGCAGCGCCCCGCAGAGCGCAAATATCGCTAGGCGCCACCAGATTTCGTATTTTTCCGGGACTGCCACAAAGACCATAAATCCCAGAACAAGTAGTGGTAGCACCGCCCTGCCCAGCACTCCCCAGCGGTTTTCCTTCTTCTGCGCCGTGTGAGCGGCGGTCACGCGAATGGATGCGGGACGCGATGGAGAGGTGGTAGCACACATAGCGCATATGCTACCCGGCCAGCATTCCCACCCCATCGGCCCACGGGCTGATTTTTCCCTCGGAACCCGGGGTGAGCTAGGGCCACGAGTATCGAACACCAGGTTGATGCGTCCCGTGAGGTGAGCCGCCAGCATAGAAGCATGACAACACTTCCCATAGAAACCACGGACTTATCCAAAATATATCGTGGCCAAAACGCGCTCCACGAACTCAACCTCAGTTTCACTCCCGGCCAGATCGTGGGTTTAGCTGGCCATAACGGTTGCGGAAAATCCACACTCATACGCCTCTTAGTTGGCCTGGAACCACCCACGCATGGACAAGCTCTCATCTTTGGGCGTCCCTACCGGCAACTGGACTACCCGCTTCGCTACGTGGGAACGCTTCTGGGCGGTTCGGGGGCAACACGCTCGCGTACTGTGCGCCAGCATCTGGCATGGATCGCTGCCACCCACCACTTCTCGAGTCAGCGCATTGACGAAGTGCTGTATACGGTTGGTTTGGATCACGTGGCCACTCGAAAAGCCGGAAAACTCTCTCTGGGCATGAATCAACGTCTCGGTTTAGCGGCCGCGCTCCTCGGCGACCCTCCCGTCCTGCTGTTAGATGAACCGTCCAATGGTCTTGATCCGCAAGGAATTGAGTTACTGCTACAGCTGATTGCGATGTGGCGGCGCGATGGGAAAACGGTTGTGCTTTCCAGTCATCTATTGGATTTCCTTGCCGATACCTGTGATCGTCTAGTGGTTCTGGAACAAGGCAGAGTGGTGTACGACGGCGCCGCCACGTTGGCTCACGGCAACCTGTCATCCGGCCGTTGGGCTTCCCACCCGACTACAACCGATAAGGCTAGCGGAGCTACGAACCGCGAAGGAGACACAGATGCTTAGGTCATTTCCGCGATTAGTACGCGCGCAATGGATTCTCTGGTGGACCTCACAATCTGTGCGAATCGCATTTGTGGCATGTTTCTTGCCGGCGGCATTGTTCTTATTCGTACAGTACAGCGACGGTAAGCTCTGGCACGCTGATTATTCTTTATTCTTGCAGGCGCTCCTTATGCTTTCCCTCGCCCCAATTATTTCCGGGGTAGGATCCATCTCTGAAAACTTGGTTCCCCTGGAGCCCCACCACGCTTCTACCCGAACTCTCACCGCGGTGGCGGTGCCACGTCGTTCCACTTGGGCAGCTGCTCATCTATTAGTAGGTTTCTTCTTTGTCGTGATATACCTCAGCCTCGCGCTGCTTGCCGGCTTCGGCGTGGGTGCTTTCCAGTGGAGCCACTTCAATGTACAAGCGTTATGTGGCCTCCTCATCTACTGGACTGTGCTGTGCTGGTTAGCTTCTTTCCTCACCTCGGTATTCCAATCCGGGACGATCCCTCTCCTTTTTCTCCTGCTCAATCAGTCAGTTGTTCCGCTGTCGTTCCTTTTATCTCGGGTCACGCCCCTCGCACGTTGGAGTCCGGACCTGGCCGCTTACGGCCTGATTTTGCAGGGTGATATGCTCACCAATTCGGCTATGTCACCAGAACTTGCTGCGGATGTGGCCGCGCATTGGGGCACAAATATTTTCGTCCTGCTCGCGTGGATGATTGTCATTGCACTCGGGTTTTCCTGGTCCGAACACCGTAAGGTCTCGTCATGATGAGTTCTTTGCGTGCCCGCGATAGGGCGATTTGGCACCTGCGCGGTGCGCTCATTCAGGTGGCTTCTCAGGTACGGATCGGTGTCGTTCTCGGGCTGTGTGTAGTTGCCGGGAACATGATGACCGCCCTGCAACTATTCCCCCGAGCCGGCGAACTTCACGCCGATAGTGCAGCTTTATCTACCGCCATCGCGGTCAGCATTGTTTTTGCGCAGCCCATTGCAGCTGTCCTAACATGCGTGTTACTAAATTTCGATGACCAACCGCGTTACCGTGATATCACTACCTTGGTTCTCCCCGTCACGCCGCTGACCCTGCTAGCCCGAGCCATATGTAGTGGCGTAGCGGTGTGTTTGTGGGGATTGGGTCAGGCCACTGGCGCCGCGGTGATGTACAGATTTCTGGCACCGCGCGGTATAGATGCCTCAAATCTGAGCGCCGCAGAGTATCGCGAACTGTTGTTAGCCTCGCTACCTTCGGTAGGCGCGGTACTCGGGTATCTTGCCACCCTGTGCATATTCTGCGTGGGTATCTGTCTTATTTTTCGATCTCGATATTCCAGCGTGGCCGTTCTGCTCACGATTGTGGCGGTTATCGCTCCTCTTGTCCAGACCCTTCTTCCCGAGGTAGGAAAGTACCTTCCCGGAATTGCCGGTATCAGTATCCTCAAGGGTGATGATTCCGGAAATATGCTTCCACCCGGAACTGGACTTGTCCTGTTGCTCCTCTACGGGTTGCTGCTCATCGGTGTCGCCGTGTTGAAACACTGGATATCGTTACGCGGCGGACGTAGCCGCAGATAGGAACCGGTACGTTTTCGTGTCGTAGGGGCGGATTAGACTACGAAGCACCAGGACAGAAGCGCGGCGCGGGCCGCGGAAAGGATAGGAACCGTGTGGACCACGCTGCCGCTTATCGGCTTTGATACAGAAACAACCGGGGTGGATCCCCGGCGTGATCGCCTCGTCACCTGCTCGCTCGTGCGGGTGGATAGTGAGGGAACCTCGCGGCGGTATTGGTTGGCGGATCCCGGGGTGGATATTCCGGAAGCCGCCAGCCAGGTGCATGGCATTACTACGGAGCAAGCCCGCGCGGAGGGCCGCCCCATCGCGGAAGTGCTCGGTGAAATCGCGGATATTTTGGGTGCGCAACTAGCAGCCGGCCAGCCGGTGGTGGCTTTTAATGCCTCCTATGATTTCACGCTGCTCGAAAGTGAACTGGCCCGCCACGGGCTCCCCACCCTCAGCCAGCGCTTGGGCGGGGAGATTTTCCCGGTTATTGATCCTTATCTGCTTGATCGCGGGGTAGATCGCTACCGGAAGGGTAAGCGGCGCCTAGAAAACCTCGTTATGCACTACGGGGTGTTCCAGGATGATTCTTTCCATAACGCGGAAGCGGATGTAGTGGCAACACTGCGGGTACTCGGTGCCATGCTGGAACGGTTCCCCCAGCTGCGGGAAAAGGAGCTGCGGGAAATCGTGGATATTCAGATCGCTGCCGAACGCGAATTCCAAGAGTTTTTGCGTAAGGTAGGCCGCTCGGATGGCCCCAAGGAAGGCTGGCCCGTCCCGCGCGCCTAAACCCAGCCACGTGTGTAGTTCGCAGGGTTCTTCCTACCGGACCACGCACAATTCGGCCACGCGCGTCACCCAGCCATGCAAGAAGCCGGGCTGCGGCGTCGTACCTTGCGGCGCATAGTGAAAAGCCGGGAACGCGCTCTTACGTTCCCGGCCCTCGCTACCACCCCAGCCACGCCACTCGCGGCAGCGAGCTAAAGGAGGTTATGAGTAGGAATATTTAGGACTTGAGCCCGGAGTAATTCGGGGCTTCTACGGTCATCTCCACGTCGTGGGGATGCGATTCCTTGAGGCCGGCGCCGGTCATGCGGACCATGCGGCCCTTTTCCTTCAGCTCGGCAATGGTGGAGGCACCCGAGTAGAACATGGTCTGGCCCAGGCCGCCCACCAGTTCGTAGAGCACGGAAGCCAGCGGGCCGCGGAAGGGAATCTGGCCTTCAATACCTTCCGGAATGAGCTTGGCATCGGAGGTCACATCGGCCTGGAAGTAGCGATCCTTGGAGTAGGACTTCTTGCCGCGCGAGCTCATCGCCCCCAGGGAACCCATGCCGCGGAAGTGCTTGTACTGCTTGCCGTTCACGAAAATAACATCCCCGGGGGTCTCCACACAGCCAGCCAGGAGCGAACCGAGCATAACAGTATCCGCGCCGGCCACGATGGCCTTGCCGATGTCACCGGACCAGTGCAGGCCGCCGTCCGCGATCAGCGGGATCCCGGCCGGTTTGCAGGCGCGCGCGGCGTCAACAATCGCGGTCACCTGCGGCACTCCCACACCTGCCACCACGCGGGTGGTGCAGATAGACCCGGGGCCCACCCCGACCTTGACCGCATCCACCCCGGCATCGATCAGTGCCTGGGCACCGGAACGGGTAGCAATATTGCCGCCAATAATCTCCACGCCGTCGAAACCGGAATCGGCACGCAGGCGGCGAATCATATCAAGGGCGAGCTTCGCTTCCCCATTCGCCGAATCGATAACGAGCACGTCTACGCCGGCATCAGCAAGCATCCCGGCCCGCTCCCACGAATCGGTCAGGTAGCCAACGCCCGCACCCACGAGGAGGCGGCCTTGAGAATCCTTGGAAGCGTTAGGGTACTGCTGGGTTTTGACGAAATCCTTGACGGTGATAAGGCCGGTGAGGCGCCCATCCTCATCAATAAGGGGCAGCTTTTCAATCCGGTGGCTCTTGAGGAGCGCCCGGGCATCCGCGCGGGACACGCCCGTGGGTGCGGTCACCAGCGGCATGCGGGTCATCACGTCCTCAACCCGGGTGGTGGCGTACTCATCTTCCGGAACGAAACGCAAATCACGGTTGGTAATAATACCGAGCAGGTGCTTCTGCTCATCCACAACGGGAAGGCCAGACACGCGATACTGCCCGCACAGGGCGTCAAGCTGGGCAATCGTGGCATTCGGGGCAACGGTCACCGGGTCGGTGATCATGCCGGATTCGGAACGTTTGACCTCGCGAACCTGCTGGGCCTGATCTTCCGGGGAAAGATTACGGTGAATAATCCCAATACCGCCCTGGCGTGCCATCGCAACAGCCATATCGCGCTCCGTGACCGTATCCATGGCCGCGGAAGCCATGGGGGTTTTCAGCACAATATTGCGGGTCAGGTGGGAAGAGGTATCGACTTCGGAAGGAATAACATCAGTTGGTTGCGGAACAAGCAACACATCGTCATAGGTTAGAGCAAGAGGAGCAAAATCGTTCACGAAATCCATTTTCCCATGTTATCGCGCCAAGCTGATAACTCCAATGCGGCCGGCGCGCGAAAATCAACACAGCTGGGCCGGCGCTCGGAAACGTGCCGAGGCCGGCCCTTCGCGCCAGGTCAGCCGGGTGAGCGCCGGTCCCTGTCAGGCCCGCTATTCGACCGTCACGGATTTGGCCAGGTTGCGCGGTTTGTCCACGTCGTAGCCACGCACCGCCGCCATCTCCGAAGCGAAGATCTGCAGGGGGATGACGGTAACGAGCGGCATCATAAGGGTGGGCGTACCGCGGGGGGCCCAGAATACCGCGGTGGCGAAATCCCGCACGGCGTCGTCGCCCTCCTCCGCAACCACAATGGTGCGGGCCCCGCGCGAACGGACCTCTTGCAGATTCGAAAGCGTTTTCGCGTGCAGTTCGGGGCGGCGCGGGGTCGGGACGATCACGAAAATCGGCAGGTCTTCGGTGACGAGCGCAATGGGGCCGTGCTTGAGTTCCCCGGCGGCGAAACCTTCGGCGTGTACGTAAGCGATTTCTTTGAGTTTGAGGGCGCCTTCCAAGGCGATGGGGAAACCGACGTGCCGGCCGAGGAAAAGCACCGAGTTTTCGCCCTTGAGTTCGCGGGCCAGGGCGCGGATTTGCGGTTCCTGGGCGAGCATTTTTTCCATGCGCGCCGGCATTTTTTCGAGCTCGTCGAGGTAGCCGGTGATTTCGTCGCGGAATTTATTACCGCGAATCTGGGCCAGATAGAGCCCGAGCAGGTAGGACGCGGTGATCTGGGCCACGAAAGCCTTCGTGGAGGCCACCGCGATTTCGGGACCGGCGTGGGTGTAGAGCACCGCGTCGGATTCGCGCGCGATGGTTGAGCCGTAGGTATTGACGATGGCGAGGACTTTCGAGCCCTGTTCGCGCGCGTGACGCACCGCCATAATCGTGTCCATTGTTTCCCCGGATTGCGAAATGGCGACGACGAGCGTCTTCTCCCCCACCACCGGGTCTCGGTAACGGAATTCAGAGGCGAGTTCCACTTCCACCGGGATGCGGCACCAATGCTCGATGGCGTAACGCGCCACCTGCCCGGCATAAGAAGCGGTGCCCGCGGCAATCACGATGATTTTATCGATGGTGCGCAGTACGGATTCGCTGATGCGCATTTCGTCAAGTTGGAGAGAGTCATTAACCACGCGCCCGCGCAGGGTATCGGCGACGGCGCGCGGCTGCTCGTGGATCTCTTTGTCCATGAAAGTGGCATATCCGCCTTTGACAGCTGCCGAAGCATCCCAATCCACCGTGAATTCCTTACCCGCCCGCGGCGAGCCGTCAAAACCGAGGAGCCGCACCGCATCCGCGCTGATTTCCACCACGGTATCCTGCGGGACTTCCAGGGCGCGCTGGGTTTCGGAGATGAAAGCGGCCACATCGCTACCCAGGTAGTTCTCCCCCTCGCCCAGGCCGATGACCAGCGGCGAGTTCCGCCGCGCCGCCACCACGGTATCGGGGTGATCCCGGTCGATAGCGACGAGGGTGAAAGAACCATCAATAATATTCGCGGTGGCGAGCATACCGCGGAAGAGGGCGGAGCCTGAGCCGGGCTCCGCGGTGGTGGCAGTGCTGGCCGTGACACTGGCCGCGGCGGTTTCTTGTTCAACCGCGGCAAGCTGCTGGGCGAGGATATGCGCCGCAATTTCCGAATCGGTATCGGAGACGGGCCTGATACCTTCACCCGCGAGTGCCTGGGCAAGTTCGCGGTAGTTTTCGATAATGCCGTTGTGGACAATAGCAACCCGGCCGTCGAAAGAAACGTGAGGGTGGGCATTGGTATCCGAGGGCGAGCCGTGGGTGGCCCAACGGGTGTGCCCGATAGCCACCTGCGCGGGCGGCAGCGGGGTGTCCTGAAGGGCTTGGCGCAGGTTATCGAGACGCCCGGCACGCTTGACCGCGCGCAGACCCTCCGGCCCTGCTACCGCTACCCCGGCCGAGTCATAGCCGCGGTACTCCAGGCGGGCTAAACCTTCGAGGACCACCTGCAGCGCACGCTCGGTGGTGCCGGTTGCGACGCCCGTGGCGGCTTCGGTTGCGGCACTGATGCCTGCCGTTTCGGCACCGTTCGTTCTTCCCTGTTCTGCTCGCGAGCGCGGGCCCGCGTACCCAACAATTCCGCACATGGAAGTTAAAGTACTGCGCCGGCGGCTCCGAGAAAAGAGACAACACCCTTAAAACGCGCACATTTGCGCAGGTCAGACAAATTTCGCTCACGACCCCCGGATCCTTTTGGAACGACGGCGCAGCTACGTGCCTTCCCCGCCACCACTCAGCCTAAGCGTATTTCACCTCACAAAAAGTTGTCAGACTTTAGGACTAAAAGGCACTTACTCCCGCCCGGCCACGCTCCTAGTATGTTCAGAACAAGAACCGGTGATCTTGTAGACGAGCACGGCAACCCCTGGCCTGGGTTGTGGCGCAAGCAGTGTCGCGGACGCTTCGTGCTCATAACTGTCACATTCATCGAAAGCGAATAGTGGTGAAACGTTTATACCGATTTATATCTGTTGCCGGTGCGTTACTCCTCACCTTGCCGGGCGGCAATACCCTTATCGCCCACGCATCGCAGGCAGCTACCCCCATTCATAAGTACACCTTCGATACGAATCTCGCGGATTCTGCGGGGCAGCGCAATCCAGATCAGGCACAGGCGCCGCTGGTGGATGGCGTATCGGGCACCGCCCTGCGAGTTGAGAACGGCAAAGGTCTCAGTTTTTCCCAGCCGGTATCTATTTCTGAGAATGATCCGTGGTCGGTGAGCTATTGGGTGCGCTCGGATGCGGAACCCCGTGAGCGCACCTCCGTGCTCATGGATAGCAAGAAGGATTTTTCTTTTGATCTGAAATTAGCTGCGAACCGCCAGGCTGGATTCCATGTGGGTAAGGGCCGCGGCGATGTGCTTACTTTCAAATACGATTTTGCCGGTGGTACCTGGTATCACCTTGCCTGGACGCAGTCGAAAACCGCTGGGATGACGATGTACGTCAATGGCCAGGCGGTTGATAAGAACTCCTGGACGAAGAACCATCGCGTGCTTATTCCCGCGGATGTTATTGGTGGAACTGGTTTCACCGGGGCCATTGACGAACTGGCGGTCTACAACTCCGCGCTGAGCGCGGCCGATGTGAAGGCTCTCTACGATAAGGAGCGCCCGCAGAATCCCGCGCAAGGCAATCCGGACCAGGGAAAGCCGACTCCGGGTCAGCCCGGTCAAGATACCCCCGGCAAAGCAGATCCCGGCAAAAACGGACCTGCCCAACCCCAGCTCCCCCTGCGCAATACGATCCCCGAATACAAGCTCAATGACGCGAATATCAGCACTGTTATGCGCCAGCCGGGCGGGAATCGCCAGTATTTGGGCCAACCCGATCTGGTACAAACGAAAACTGGCCGCTTGATTTCCGCGTTCCCGGCCGGGCACGGCAAGGGCCCGCTGGTCATGATGGTCTCGGATGACCAGGGGCAAACGTGGACGGAAAAGACCGATACCCCGAAGTCGTGGACCGGCTCGCAGGAAACTCCCACCCTGTATTCCCTCATCCGGGAGGACGGCTCGGAGCGCCTCATGCTCATTACCGCTAATCCGGGGTGGGGTGTTGATAATGCCGGCCATCGTTACGGGTGGAATACCTCCTATTCGGATGACAATGGCGAGACGTGGAGCGAATACACCAATTTCCACCCGGTCCGCAAGCACGATGGGAAGGATAATGCCGCGATTGTTGCCATGGCTTCCCTGGTGCAATTGCGCGACGACGCCGGCCAGCCAATCCAAAAATGGATGGGCGTCTATCACGATTACGATTTCGTCAATTACAAGACCTACCTCACCTTTGAAAACGGAGTTGAGAAGTGGTCTGATCCGGTTCCCTACCTGGCCGAACATCGCGATATTGAAAAGTCCCATCAGATGTGTGAGATCGGCATGTTCCGCTCTCCCGATGGCAAGCGGATTATTGGTTTGGCGCGCAGCCAGTCCCACGCGCATCTCCCCACGATGATCGTCTCCAAGGATGAGGGCAAGACGTGGTCGAAGCCAGTGGAGCTTCCCGGTTCCCTTGCCGGCGAGCGGCATAAGCCGGTCTATGATCCCGTCTCCGGCCGGGTGGTGGTTCCCATGCGGGAAATCCGCTACGACCTCAACGGTAACGGCCGCCACGATGGTGCCAGTGATTGGAAGGCCGGGAACTGGGTGGCCTGGGTCGGCACGTTCGATGACTTAATGCAGCAGCGCCCGGGCCAGTATCGCATCCTGCTGGAGCGGGATTGGTCGAATAACCGTTACGGCGGGGATACCGGGTATACGGGCGTCACAACGCTGCCCGATGGCACGTTCATCATGCATTCCTACGGCCACTGGGATAAGGACTTCTCGCATTCCTGGAAGGGCACGGCCGGGCGCGGGTACGATGTACGCACCGATCTTGCGTATATCAAGCAAGCGAAATTTACCTTGGCCGGGCTTGAGCAATCGGCAGGTATTGCGCAACCCGATCCGGGGCCTACTCCTTCAGTAACGACGACGCCCACCGAGAAACCGGCCCCTTCACCAAAGCCCGTACCCACGGCCACGCCCACTCCCCCGGTGCAGCCGGGTAACACTGGCAATACGTTCCATCTATCCAATGATTGGGACTCCACGGCAGCCCAGCCAGGTTTCTCCTACGGGCGAGCCGGTGACGAAATCCTGGCCGGGGACTGGAATGGTGATGGCCAGCAAACCTTGGCTGTCCGGCGCGGCAACCAGATCTATATCAAGAACAGCCTCGCCGGCGGAGTTGCTGATGAAGTGATTTCCTTCGGACGCACCGATGACACCATCGTGGTTGGTGACTGGGATGGAGACGGTAAGGACACCTTCGCGGTTCGGCGCGGCAACCAAGTATTTGTCCTTAACTCGATTCGTTCCGGGGACGCTGACCAGGTATTCAGCTTCGGGCGCGAGGCCGACGTGTTGCTGGCCGGTGATTTCGATGGGGATGGCAAGTCGAGCTTTGCGGTTCAGCGTGGGAATGTGTTCTTCGTGAATAACGCCCTCGCGGGTGGTAAGGCGGAAACATCCTTCTCCTATGGCCGGGCCGGTGACCGCGTCCTGGTAGGTGACTGGAATGGTGATGGCATGGACACCTTCGCCGTGCGCCGCGGCAACCAGGTGTTCCTATCCAACTCGCTCAAGAGCGGCGATGCTGATGTGGCACTGTCGTACGGAAATCCCGGCGATCAGCTGCTCGTGGGCGATTGGGATGGTGATGGCGTAGGGTAAATAGACAGAAATGGTTGCTAATACCCGGACTTTCCCTTGCTATACCAACAGAAAGTCCGGGTTATTGAGCTTTTCGACCTCAATAACCTTGCATGCTTGACAAACACCGGGATATCCCCATGTAGTGAAAACCCTTTCCACACGCGCCCGCCGTTGCCCTGTATGCGATACCCCCATGAAGAAAAACGGCCACCACCCAAACGGCCGTCAGCGTTGGTATTGCAAGGAATGCCGCTACAGTTTCACCGCGACCGATGACCGGCAAAAACACGCCCAAGAATTCGCTGAATTCCTCACCTACATCACCACAACCACACCCCGACGCCTAGGCGCGCCCAACACCCGAACCTGGGACCGCAAGCATGCCTGGTGCTGGCAAACCCGCCCTATCTGGACACCTACCGGGCAGGTCTACGACCAGGTCTTCATCGACGGGACCTATATCGCCTACAACTGGTGCGTATTGATCGCTTACACG
>NZ_JARBHJ010000041.1 GCF_028864145.1 Actinotignum schaalii
CGTGTTTGATAAGGGGCCGAGTTTATAAACGGGCTATGTTATAAACCCAAACAATGAGGACGGGGGGGCCCGCCGTTTGGCCCCCCCCCGCGCCGAAATCTCCGGCCGGGGGCGGGGCGTCGTCGTACCACACCCGCAGCACGTACACGCCCGGCTGCGTGAAGGCCCAACCGGCGTGCTGATGTGTGGGATCGGGCAGGTCAAGAGCGGTGCGCGAGGTGTCGAAAAGCCGATCCACGTTCCCGAAGCCGCTCAGCGCGTAGGCGTGATACTGCGCGCCGGCCGGAATCGACTCCGGCTCCACATGGAAACGCGTGGGCTTGCGGTAGCTCTCCGTGGACCACCCGGGCCAAATATGCGAACGATCCCAGTTCTGGGGCAGCTGGTAGAGCCGCTCGCCCTCCGCGCCAAGGAAATCAAAAACCGCGCCCTTCGCCCGCGGCGACTTCGCCGAATCGGGCACCGCCAGCGCCACCGTGCTCACATCGCGCTGCACCGAGGTGGTGGCGTGCTCGAGGGTGTCGTCCTTGAGGGTGACGCCCGGGCCGCCTTCGCCCGGCACTGCCTGCAGATCCACGTGGCCGCGCCGCAAAATGGTGCGCGATGGGGCGGGCTTTGGTGCGGGAGCGCTAGGTGAAACGGAAGGTGTGGGCGCCGGCGCGGGCGGATTCGGCCCAGGATTCGGGCTAGGGTTCGGCGCAGGATTCGGACCCGGGTTCGGCCCGGGCTCAGGCTCCGGCGCCGGTTCAGGCTGCGGCCCGGGGGCCGGCTGGGTGCCGGTACCAATCGCGGGAGCCGCGGCGAGCCGCCCGGAATAGCTTTGCGGGGCGCTCAGATCCATGGTGCCAAAACGCACGTCCGCCGCCGCGCTCATATTCACTTCCGGATGCGGGTCAATGCTGAGCTTGAGATGGTAGCCCTCGCACCAGGAATCGCCCTGGGTCACGGTGGCCACACCGCGCGAATCCGTCACCATATTCACTTCGCAATCCGGGTACTTATCCTCCGCTTTCGCGTAGTAACCGCCGTGCACGTACGCGCGCACCTTCGGATCCGTGAAAGCAACCGAGGTGGTCACGTTTCCGGTAGCCGTCTTTTCCGTGCGCACCGTGTAATCGAAGGACGACGGCGTATATTCCCCGCCCGCCATAGCCGGCGCCGGGTCCTGCGAATGGGGCTCGGGCAGCTGAGTGGCGCTCTCCGAGGTGCTGGCCTCCGCATCGCCAAAGGTGTAGGAGACCGGGGCGGAAACCCAGCGGGCCCCGGTGGTGGCCTGAGCGCCGGGAGCCGAATTAGCTGCGCCGTCGGCCTTGGGCGCGTCGGCCGCGCCCTGCGTTCCCGGGGTGGCGGGCACGAAAACCGCCTGGAAATTCGAGGCGCCCGAGCCGATCATCTCCGCCCAGCGCGCCTTCCCCTTCTCCACCGGGACTTCGGCCAAGAAGTAACCATCCAGGAAGAACTGCACCTTCCCCGCCACCGTTTCCGAACCGGCATCGAAACGCAGCTCGGTGAGCTGGTCATCCGCATCATGCTCGCGGCCCTCATACGGGGCGAGGGAGAAACGGTAACCGGACGTATCCCCGGTGGGTGCGGCGTTGAACGCGGTAGCCAGATCGGGGCCCGCCTCCTTGGCCGGGCGGGTACCACCCACCTGCCACACAAACGGAATCTCCTGCGAGGCAATAATCTTGCCGTCCACCCCGCGCGCGATGGCGCGGTAGGTCAGGGTGTAGCGCCCCGGCTTGGTAAAAGCGGTCTCGTTATGGGTGTGGCTGCCGGGCACCAGGTAGGAGACCCGCCGCCCCGTCTCGTGGCTGGAGAACAGCGGGAGGTAGAGGTCCATATTGGTCATAAAGGCTTCCATGCGCCCCGGGCCGTCGAACTTGGTCAGCTCGAGGGCAAAGGTGCCGTTGCGGAATTGCTCCACCGGAATGCCGGCATCCGCACCGAAACCGGCCCAGATGGGGAAGGGACCGCTGGGCATACCCGGCGCGGAATACCAGCGCTCGGCCACCTTGCGCAGATGCCCGTAAGCCTCGTTATCCGGAGGTAGGAAAATGTACTGCTGCCCGCCCTGATTCGAGCCGGAGCGCGCGTAGCCGCGCCCCACCCAATTGACGGTCTTCTCCAGCGGATACAGCTCGTCATAGGCTTCGTTTTTCAGCACGAACGTACCGTTTTCCCAAAAAACCTTGGGGGCGTCAACATGCGCCGTCGTTGTGACAATCTTTCCGTCATCCGGGGCGGCCGCGGCGGCCGGAGCTATCCCGGCGGTGAGTGCGGCGGCGGCCAGGGCCGCGAGGAAGCGTCGTGCCATTCTGTCTCTTTCCGTTTCGGTGTGCGGCAGTCCGCGTGCGCGACAACCACATCACCCCTTATTGATAATCATTATTGTTATCAAATAGGCTAGGTGACGCAAGTACCGCAAGGAAAGGAAAGTCATGACAGCACTCACACGGCGTGCTGCGGCGGGGCTGGCGGGCGCCATGGCGGCGCTCCTGGCCGGGTGGGGAGCATTCCTTCCTGCCGCCCAGGCTGCACCGGCGCCGGCAGCGCCCGCGGGGGCGGGGGCCGGGCAGCCCACCGTTCTCACCTCCGGGCATATGGACCTCTTCAATATCGCCGCCGGAGCGGACGGCAGCATCTCCCTCAATCTCAAAGAGGATGCCACCGGCACCGGGGTGGAGCGCGCCCCTGAAGAAACCGTGGTCGGCGTGGTGGAGAAAACTTTTACTACCAAATCCGCAGTGGTTCCGCAGCTGGGTACACCCGGCTTTCTGCTCGACCAGGTGCAGCAGTACGGAATTGTATGGCCCGGCTGGGATTCCGGGGCGGCGCGCCAGCTGGGCGGCACCGCGGTACGTTTCGTGGTGGAGCAACTCGAAGGCCCCGGCAAGGTCTTCCTGTGGGAAACGAATTTCGCCACCCTCAATCCGATTTTGCGCGACGCTGCCGGCGCTCCGAGCTTCCAGATGGTGCCGGGCAGTGTGATCGCCCAGTCCGAACCCGCGCACCAGCACGCGAATTGGCTCTTCTCCGCGCCCGGCACCTACCGCATGACGGTGCGGGCCGAAGTGGATACCCCCGGCGGTACCCTCACCTCGTCCGCCCGCACGTACACCTGGGCGGTGGGCGACGCCGCGATTGCGGCCGCTCAGGGTCACGATAACGGTGGCCCCGGTAGCGGTTCCGATAGTGGGAACGACGGCGCCGCTGGCGCGCCGGGCGATTCATCTACTCCGGACGGCGGAACCGCACCGGAAGCTGGCGCCGGGGGAAGCGGTGCGGCTCCGAGTGGCACCCCGACCGGTGGAGTTAATGGTGCGAACGGTGGGAACAGTGCCAATGGCGCGAACGGCGCGGGCGGTGCGAACGGTGCCCCGGCACCGGGCGGCGGCGCTACGCAGGCACCCTCGGGCCAGGCGCCCGCGGCTCAAGCGCCCCAATCTCCGGCCGGCCAAGCAGCGCAAGCGCCCGCCGCGCCGGTCTGCATCCCCACCCCGGTGGAGCGTGCCGCGAGCGGCGGTGCCAGCGGCTCGCATACGATCCCGGCCAATACCCACGTGCATCCCAATTGGGTCTTCACCCAGCCGGGTACCTACACGGTGGGCCTGGCCTTGAACGCCACCGCGAAAGACGGCACCCGCCTATCAACCACCACCACCCTGACTTTCAACGTCGGGGGAAGTGGCACCGCCAATAGCGGCCATTACGACCTGGGCGCGGTGGTGGACGGCGGGCAGCTGCGCGCCGCCGTCAAGGACGATAATTCCGGGCAGTGGCTCGATCCGGCTTCCCTGAGCTTCGGCTTGGGGGAGGCCGCGGCCACCACCGCGCCGGCCGGCATCGATTTCGTGGCCGGCGCCGGCGAGCGCATCTACATGATTTCCTCCAGCCAGGTCTCCGGAGTGCCGTGGCTGGGTGCGAATACCCAGCATCCCAGCTTCCGCGAAGCGACCACCGGCGAGCTCACCCTGAGCGTCACCAGCGTTTCCGGGCCCGGCAAGATGGCCGTTTTCGAATCGGGGACCTTCGGACAGCTGGTGGGCCAGCAGTGGTTCGGTTCCAGCGGCGGTGGCACCGAAACGGTGTGGGAAGGCCGCACTGCCGATGGTCAGCCTTGCGAGCTATCGCCCGAGCAAATCGCCCAGCTGGAACGTGAAGGTAAGAAACTCGGGAATAACCTTGCCCATTCCGGTTCCGAGGTTATCGACCCCCTCGCGGTTACCCTGGCCCTCCTCTGCGTGGGTGGGGTGGTGCTCTACACCCGCAAGCGGGCCTAGCCTATGATGGTGGCAGCGTCCGCTTCGGCGCCTGTGGCGGCGGCCGGGCGCGGCACACCCAGTCAAGATACGAGTGAAAAGCGCGGGATACTTATGAAGATTTCAATTCTGGTGGGTAGTTTGCGGCGCGGTTCCTACGCGCGCAAAATTGCGAGCGAAGTGGCCGGCTATTTCCCCGAGGGTTACGAGGTGGAGATTGTGGAGATCGGTCACCTGCCGCTCTACAACTTCGATTACGACGACGCAGCTGTGACGGACGTACCCCTGCCCGAAAGCTACACCAGCTTCCGGGAAACCATTAAGGCCAGCGATGGCATCCTCTTCGTCACGCCGGAAAATAATCGCACCGTGCCGGCTTGCCTGAAGAACGCCGTGGACATCGGCTCCAAGCCCAATAGTGATGTGGCCTGGAAGAATAAGCCGGCCGGCATTATTAGCCATTCGGTGGGGCGCATGGGCGGCTACAGCTCGCAGAAGAACCTGCGCCTGGCCCTCTCCTACTTCGATATGCCCATGCCCGGGCAGCCCGAAGTGTTCCTGGGGCGCTCCCCGGAACTCTTTGATGAGTCCGGCAAGCTGAAGTCCGATACCGCGGACTTCGTGCGCGGCTATATTGATCGCTTCGTGGCCCTCGTCGAGAAGAAGTAACTCGCGCGAATCGCGTATGCACCCCCGAGTTGGCGTCTAGCCGGCTCGGGGGTGTTTTTCGTAGCCGGAATGCTGGTGGGGAAGGCGCGGCGTCGTCGTTATGACACACACCACTACGGCGAGCCTTAAGTCCTAGGCGCCCGCAATGCGACACTATATCTAGTGGTCGAAATTTAGGTGACCACAATATCTAGTGTTTTGATGAAAATTGGAGAAGTCATGAGCTCACCCGATGGACGGCATTACACCCTGCGTTCTTTCATGCCGCCGCAGTACATCCAGCATCCCGAGGGGCCCTTCCGGCCGATCAACTGGAATTACGTCCCGGAGGAGAAGGACTTGGAGGTGTGGCGCCGGCTCACCGCAAATTTCTGGCTGCCGGAAAAGGTGCCGCTCTCCAATGACCTGCCCTCCTGGCAGCGCATGAACGAGGTGGAGCAAACCCTCGTGATGCGGGTGTTTACCGGTTTGACGCTGCTGGATACCGTGCAGGCAAGTATTGGTGAAATTAGTCAGATTCAGGACGCACACACCGAACATGAGCAGGCTGTCTACGCCAATATTGCTTTTATGCAGGCGGTGCACGCGCGTTCGTATTCCTCGATTTTCTCCACCCTGGCCTCGAGCACCCAGATCGAGGAAGCCTATACCTGGGCCGTGGATAATCCGTTGCTTCAGCAGCGCGCCAAGGCGGTGCTTGAGCACTACGTGGGTGACGACCCGCTCAAGCGCAAGGTCTCCTCCACACTGCTTTCCTCCCTGCTGCTGTACGCCGGGTTCTTCCTGCCCCTCTACCTCTCCTGCCGCGGCAAGCTCATGAATACGGCGGATCTCATTCGTCTTATCCTGCGCGATAAGGCGGTGCACGGGTACTACTCCGGCTACAAATACCAGCGTGGGCTGGAGGAGTGCAGCGAAGCGCGGCGTGCGGAAATGGAGGAATTCACTTTCGAGCTGCTCGAGAAGCTCTACCAGATGGAACTCGACTATTCAGGTGAACTTTACGAGCCTGTGGGCCTGATGGACGACGTCGCAATTTTCGTTCGCTACAACGCCAATAAGGCGCTTATGAACCTGGGCTACCCGGCACGCTTCAGCGGTGAAGAAACGCAGGTGAGCCCGGAGATCCTCACCGCACTTTCCCCGGCCGCGGATGAAAACCACGATTTCTTCTCCGGCTCGGGCTCCTCCTACATCATTGGAGAATCGGAAGATACCACCGACGACGATTGGGATTTCTAAAGTAGTCCAAAGGTCCTGACCCTTGGCGTGATCATCGGGGCGGTTGCCTGCGCATGTGCTGCGCGCGGGTGGCCGCCCTGAAAAAACGAGAGATTGGGTACATTTCCCGAGGTGATGCCCCTGGTAGGAGCCGCGGCGGCACATAAGTATGCAGGTGGCGGGGCGCGGTGTGAGATGGGAATTGCTTCGCGCGCTCCCGTTTTTTCGCCCCGGTGGTACGGGACTTTAGTGCCGGCCGAGTGGTGTGGGTGGAGATTGAAGGCCCGTGCTGTTACCGGAAAGTATTATTATTCACGCCGGTGCGGGCGGCATTATGGCGAGGTGGACGCGCGGCCGCGCCGCCGAAAAGCGGCGAGGTAGGTATGGGTGCAGCGAGGGGCCCGGCTCAAAACCGCAACGTGCCGCGAGTTAATACTTAGTAAACAACTCTGAAACGGCGTGATGAAAAGTTAGTTATCTTCGCGAGAGAAGTGCGTGTTGCTACGTGGTTTATATAACCTTTTGTGCTGAATAATTGAATACGGCTTCTTGTGTTAGGCTCGGAAACTGTTTAGGCGATTTAGCGGACCGGGTCAGCTGGATTGCGGGGGGGGGGTGCTCCAGTGCTGCCCTCTCACAATGCACACGCTCGTAGCGATCTCACCCTAACAATCCATATCCCTACTAATGGAGAAATAATGTCCCAACACACGGAGTCGACTCAGTCGGCGCCCGGAGTCTCCGCGTCTGTGTCCCGCAAGGGTGGGCATCGTCGTCGCACGAAAGTGTGGGCCGGTCTCACCGCCGCGGCGCTCATGACGACGTTTGCTTCGGGATTCGCTTACGCTGCACCGCAAGGGAATTCCGGTGCAGCGCCAACTGCTCCCGCAGCACAGTGCCCGACGTATGTCGGTGACACCGCTGTCGAAGCAGGCGCGAACCAACCTGGCGCTAACCGACCGGATATTCCTTTCAAGCAAGATGTCATTATCGAAGCCGATGCTTTCAAGACCGGCTGGATTAAGAGCACAACAGATGCCAGTAACGCCAAGAACACGCTCTCTGGGCGCGCGTTCTTCGGTGGCGTTGGCACGCCGGCAACCACCTCCAATGGCGCGACCCCGGTTCCGGATGGAACCAAGGTGTATCTCCAGTGGCGTGACACCGACGGCGCAGCCTCCCCGATTTACTCCACCACCGTCAAGACGATTGACGAGAGCGACGGCAGCCAGATCGGCCCCGGCGCCTACGCTTTCGATCTGCGTACGCCCTGGGTGGATAACACCGGAAAACAGCATCTTTACAAGGCTGTTGCTGGCCAGTATTACCGCCTGTGGATCAATGATTTCACCAACCCGGCCGGTAACCCTGTCACCATGGTGCGCCAGGCTGGCGGTTTCTTCCCGGGCGCTTTCGTCAACAGCGTGACGGCTAATAATCTTGGCCAGTTCCCGCTCATCGGTACCAATATGCAGCGTACCGCGGTGTTCATGTACACCGATCCGAATGATTACCTCACCCGCCCGAAGAACGAGTGGATTCACGACGATAAGGGCGCGCTGCCCGATCCGGCCGTAACCCTCTCCACCCGGGATTCCGTTTCTGGCAAGGTATGGTTCGAATCTGGAGCGGGCGATCTTGCCAACTCCGCAACCGGTCCGAATTTCAACTCCTCCGGCGACGTGGTAGCCCCCGGCTACACGGTGGTGCTCTCGCAGCTGACCCCCGCGGGCAAGGCCGCGCTGCAGGAACTGCGTAATGCCACCCCGTCCGTCAATGACCGCGAGGTCAAGGTCCGTGACATGCTCACCGAGCACCCCGATTACATCGAGGGCACCTACACGGCCACCACGAACGAAAAGGGTATGTACACGATCCGCCTGCCGAAGAACGCCGGTGCGGACGTGGACCGTATTTACATGTATGTGCTGGACCCGAACGGACGGGTAGTCCCGAACTACTCTTCCTTCATGCGCCAGACATTCAATATGTTCAACTCGCATGCTTCGTGGACTCCGCAGACCTCCGCCGCAGTGAACCTGATTACCAATAACTGGTACAACGTCAACCTGGCGCTGGTTCTCAGTGTGCAGGTGGAACTGGATATCACGAACTTCGATGCCCAGGAAAACTACGCGCTGCCGGGTCAGACCGCTGAAATCAAGCTCACCGGCAAGGCGCTTTCCCCGCTTTCCAACCGGATCGAGTGGACCGATTCCAAGGGCAAGGTTGTTCAAACTAATGGCGACCTGAAGAAGCTCAGCGATGCCAAGAAGGCTTTCTACACCGTTCCGGAGAACGCGAAGGACGGCGAAATCTACACGGCAACTCTTTACGCTGCCGATAACGCTGTTTCTTCCGATTCGTTCATCGTGCGCGCACTTCCGGTGAAGTACGACCCCGTCCAGGTGAAGAAGACGCAGAGCGCAAAGAGCAAGGCTCCCTACGCAACGCGAGAAGCCAAGGGCTTTACGCAGATTGGTAACAACAAGTACCAGCTACCCGCCGATGCTACCTACGAGCTGGGCGAAGGTGCGAAGTCCTGGGCGAGCGTGGATCCGGCCACCGGTCTGGTGACCGTCAATCCCGGCGCGGATGTTGCTCCGTGTGATTATCGTATCCCGGTGGTTGCTACCGTGACCGATCCGCTCAACTCCAAGAACAAGCTCAAGCTGAAGACCTGGGTTCCGGTCAAGGTGTTGGCGCAAATCACCGATACTTACGATCCGAATTACAAGCAGGACAACACCGTCGAGGCGGGGCAGACCATTGAGGTCCCGGCTCCCACCTTCGATAAGCTCGCTACCAAGAAGGTCGAAACGGATCCCGCTCCGACCGAAAAGGGCAAGAAGACCACCTTCAAGCTCGGCGACAACTCCCCGATTACCGCCACGGTTAACCCCGAAACCGGCGCCATTACGGTGACCCCGGCCGCGGGTACCGCAGCTGGCCCCTACGAGGTTCCGGTTGTCGTCACCTACCCGGATGGCAGCACCGATACCGTCAAGGTTCCGGTAACCGTCACCACCCCGGCCCCGGTCGATACTGACCGCGACGGTGTGAACGACGACGCAGACCAGTGCCCCACCATCGCCGGCCCGGCTTCCAATAATGGTTGCCCGGCGTGGAACAATGGCGAAGGCAAGCCCGGCACGGACGTGACGCTCACGAAGGACCCGAAGAACGGCCCGATCCCGACGACCGCCACCTGCGAAGCGGGTAACGGTGCCACGTGCACCATCGGCACCGATGGCAACGTCGTCGTCAAGATTCCGGCGGGCGCAACCCCCGGCACCGACATTCCGGTGACCATCAAGAATGACGGTAAGACTCTCCACACACCCAAGGTGACGGTTACGGCCCCGGATCCGGTTCCGAACCCGGATACCGATAACGACGGTGTGAACGACGACGCGGATCAGTGCCCGACTATCGCTGGCCCGGCTTCCAATAATGGTTGCCCGGCGTGGAACGACGGCGAAGGTAAGCCCGGTGCGGATGTGACGCTGACGAAGGACCCGGCCAACGGCCAGATCCCGGCTTCGGCCACCTGCGAAGCGGGTAACGGTGCCACGTGCACCATCGGCACCGATGGCAATATCACCGTCAAGGTTCCGGAGGGCGCGACCCCCGGCACCGACATTCCGGTGACCGTCAAGGACGGCGGCAAGACGCTGGACACCTCCAAGGTGACTGTGATTGCCCCGAATAACCCGGCCTGGAATGACACGACCACCAAGCCGACCGAACCTGCCCAGCTGCCCAATGCGGGCGGCCCGGTTCCGGCTGGCTCCACTGTTGAGGTGACCGGTCCGGGTACCGCGAAGCTCAACGAGGACGGCTCGATTACGGTCACTCCGAACGCGAACGCGAAGGATAAGGACCAGATCGTTGTCAAGGTCAAGGACCCCAATGGCAAGGACCTGGATACGGCTACCGTGACCATTGCTGATCCGGATCCCGATCGGGACGGCGTGTCCGGAGATGCCGATCAGTGCCCGACCATTGCCGGCCCGGCGTCCAATAATGGTTGCCCGGCGTGGAACGATGGCGAAGGTAAGCCCGGTACCGATGTGACGCTGACGAAGGACCCGGCGAACGGCCAGATTCCGACGACCGCGACCTGCGAAGCGGGTAACGGTGCTACGTGCACCATCGGTACAGATGGCAACGTCGTCGTCAAGATTCCGGCGGGCGCAACCCCCGGCACCGAAATTCCGGTGACCATTAAGGACGGCGACAAGGTCCTCGACAAGTCCAAGGTGACCGTCACGGCGCCTGCCCCGGTTCCGAACCCGGATGGCGATAATGACGGCGTGCCCGATGCTCAGGATCAATGCCCGACTATCGCTGGCCCGGCTTCCAATAATGGTTGCCCGGCGTGGAACGACGGCGAAGGTAAGCCCGGCGCGGATGTGACGCTCACGAAGGACCCGGCGAACGGCCCGATCCCGGCTTCGGCCACCTGCGAAGCGACCGGCGGTGCTACGTGCACCATCGGCACCGATGGCAATGTTGTGGTCAAGGTACCCGCGGGTGCTAAGGACAAGTCCGAGATCACTGTGACCATCAAGGATGGTGACAAGGTCCTCGATACCTCCAAGGTGACCGTCAAGGATCCGGATACCGACGGCGATGGCCTGACCGATTCCGAAGAGGAAAAGATCGGCACCGACCCGAACAACCCGGATACTGACGGCGACGGCATCAACGACGGCGACGAAGTCAATGGCACCAAGAACCCGTTCAAGGACGATAAGTTCAATAAGGACGGCAAGCCTGGTAACACTAACCCGCTCAACCCGGACACCGATGGTGACGGCGTGAATGACGGCGACGAAGTTACCGGCAAGAACAACGGTGGCAAGCCGACCAACCCGAATAAGGCCGATACCGATGGCGATGGCGTCACCGACGCTGACGAAATCAAGGACGGCACGGACCCGAACAATGCTGACACCGATGGTGACGGCGTGAACGACGGCGACGAAAAGAAGGACGGGACCGATCCGAAGAACCCGGATACCGACGGAGATGGTGTTTCTGATGGTCGCGAAAAGGACCTGGGTACCGATCCGAAGAACCCGGATACCGATGGTGACGGTCTGACCGACGGTGAGGAAGTTGGCACTGACATTGACGAGAACGGCAAGCCGGCTCGCAATGAAGATGGCACCCCGAAGGTCGATGACTCCAAGGCCACGAAGACCGATCCGAAGAACCCCGATACTGACGGTGATGGACTCACCGACGGTGAGGAAAAGAAGATCGGTACTGATCCGAAGAACCCGGATACTGACGGCGACGGCATCAACGACGGTGACGAGGTCAATGGCACCAAGAACCCGTTCAAGGACGATAAGTTCAATAAGGACGGCAAGCCTGGTAACACCAACCCGCTCAACCCGGATACCGATGGTGACGGACTCACCGATGGTGACGAAGTGACCGGTGCTAAGAACGGTGGCAAGCCGACCAACCCGAACAAGGCCGATACTGATGGTGACGGCGTGAATGACGGCGACGAGATTGCCAATGGCACCGATCCGAATAAGGGCGACACCGATGGTGACGGTCTGACGGATGGTGAAGAAAAGGCGATCGGTACTGATCCGAAGAACCCGGACACCGATGGTGACGGGCTCACGGATGGCGACGAGGTCAATGGCACCAAGAACCCGTTCCAGGATGATAAGTTCAATAAGGACGGCAAGCCTGGTAATACCAACCCGCTCAACCCGGATACCGATGGTGACGGACTCACCGATGGTGACGAAGTGACCGGTGCTAAGAACGGTGGCAAGCCGACCAATCCGAATAAGGCCGATACTGATGGTGACGGTATCAACGACGGTGACGAAATTAAGAACGGCACCGACCCGTTGAACCCGAACGATCCGGGCAAGGCCGCACCGAAGACCAAGAAGGTCAAGAAGGCCAAGGGCCTGACCGCGACCGGTGCCGATGTGGCATCGCTGGTAGTCTTCGCTCTGCTGGCTGCCGGTGCGGGTAGCGTGGCGATTCGCCGCCGCAAGAAGTAACACTCAGTTGCTGAGGTAGCTGAAAGCTACCCAAGCAGCCGCGTGGCTGCGGAAGTTTCCAATGGGTTACGGAAGCAGCCGCAGGGCTAACGCAAGGGGCCGCTCCTGAAATATCGGGGGCGGCCCCTTTGCGTGCGCGGCGCGTAGTCCTGCTATGCAGTTTCTCGGCGTGTGGATCGGTGGCGGGAATGACGCTTCGATAGCATCGGGAGATGAGCGGTTACGAACCACCTCTGCGCATAACACCTGCCTGCGACGCGCTGGTCGGCCAGGTCTGCAACCTTGTTGAAAAACTGGAACGCCCAGGTGGCGATGGGAAATTTTGGCTGGATTCTTTGGGAGAGCTTGGGCGGCGTGAGAACCGCATTCGCGCAATCCACGCCACCCTCGCCATTGAGGGGAATACCTTGTCGCTGGAGACCGTTCGGGCCATTCTTGGCGGTGAATCTACCGCGGACGTGACAGCTCAGGTTCTTGAGGTGTATAACGCCGGCCGTGCATATGACCTGCTCTCCGAACTTGATCCGATGTCAGTGCGGAATGTGCTGCGCGCGCACGGAACCATGATGAGAGGGCTGGTTCCCGAGAGCGGGCGTTTCCGCTCTGGCGGTGTGGGGGTCTTTGCGGGGAACGTGGTTGTGCACGCAGCACCGCCAGCGGATCTGGTCCCGCAGCATATTTCAGATTTGCTTAGGTGGTACCAGGAGTCGAACTTGCATCCGCTTATTAAAAGCGCGGTCTTCCATTATGAATTTGAATTCATCCACCCTTTCGCTGACGGCAACGGGCGTGTGGGGCGTCTGTGGCATTCCCTGCTGCTCGGGCAATGGAAGGAGCTCCTCTTCTGGCTTCCTGTTGAGGAACTTATTCAATCGCGGCAACAGGATTATTACCGGGCTTTCGTTGTTGCGGGTAAGGAAGGGGATAGCTCGAATTTTGTTGAGCTTATGCTGGAGATAATCCGCGATTCTCTGACCGAGGTTGACGTACTTGGTCGGTCGTCCGACCAAGATACCGACCAAGATACCGACCAAGATACCGACCAAGATACCGACCAAGATACCGACCAAGATACCGACCAAGATACCGACCAAGATACCGACCAAGATGGCGCGGTGCACGATTGGAAAATCCAACAACTTCTTTCCGTACTGTCGGATAAGACGCTTTCTGCCGCTGAAATTATGGATCTTCTTGGATTGTCACATCGTGGGTCATTCCGCGAAGGTTACTTGATGCCCGCTTTACGCCTCGGGCTTATTGAACGCACAATTCCGGACAAGCCGACCAGCCGAAATCAAAGATACCGAAAGTCTCGCTCCTAGGTCTGTGCTTCGGATACTCCTCTGTGGTGAAACCTCTTGCCGCACTGTCTCTGCCGAGCTATCCTGATCGCATAACAGTGTTATGTGAGATGGGGTTGTGATGGTGGCACGCGGAAATGGCTCAACGCGGGAGCGGATCCTTGCCGCGGCTTTGCGGAATTTTTCCGAGCACGGCTATGAGGCGGCCAGCTTGCGCGTGATTGCCAAAGAAGCCAATGTCACCACGGGCGCCCTATACACCCATTTTGATAATAAACAAGCCTTGTTTGCGGCTCTCGTGGAACCCTGCTGCCAGGAATTACGCCAGCGGCACCGCGAAGGCATTATGCGCGGTCTTGCCCTCACGGAAAAGTCCCTCACGGAAAATCCGCTTGCCGAAAAGGCTCGCCTGGAAGAACTGCGGCAGAGCGGTAGCAGCACCGGTGAGGATCTCGGTAGCAGTATCACGGAGTGGATGATCGATTACGTCTATGACCACCTCGCCGTATTTCAGTTAGTTCTGTGGGGATCCGCGGGCACTCCCTATCAGAGCTTCGTAGCTGACCTGGCAGAATATGAAGCCCGCCTATATATCGAGCTCGGCCCAGGGGATGCGGTATGGCCCGCCTTCGCGCAGGTCATGTGTGAAACCGGCTGGTACGGCTTCTTTGGTGCCCTCAGGCAAGGTCTCAACCGTGAGAACGCCAAAAAATACTTGGGCTTACTTCAGAGATTCCGGGAAGCCGGGTGGCGGAGCCTCTTGGAAGATCCGGTATATTCCGGCACGCATGCGCTCGGGTAGAAAGAAGATCCCATGTCTCACCATCAAGGGAACAACACAGCCCGCACCCGCGAGCCGAGTACCTGGCAGCTGGTAGCCCCCGTGCGCACATCAATGCTTGTCTCCTTTATTATCGCCGGGATCGGATCCGGTGCTTCGGTCATTCCTTATATCGCATTAGTTGGTCTGGCTGATGACTGGCTCGGTGACCGCGGCACGGCACGTATCTGGTGGTGGTTGGGGCTCACCCTGGTGGGCTTACTGGTACACCACATCTGTTACAACTGGGCAGTTGGTATCACCCATATCAGCGAAGCAGGGCTGCGGCATCGGTTGCGCCGTCGTATCATCACACATTTAGGCGCCTTACCCCTGGGCCTGGTGCGGCGGCTGGGCCCCGGTGAAATCCGGAAAATCGTGGTCGATGACACCAGCGCCATTCATACCCTGGTTGCCCATGCCAGCGCCGAACTTGCCAGCGCGCTCGTGGCGCCGCTGGTGGGCGGCATTTACCTGTGCGTGCTCGACTGGCAGCTGGCGTTCCTCCTGGGCGGAGTATTTATTGTTGCCGTTGGCCTGGCGATGGGGATTGCTTTCCGTGGCGGGGATCAAGCCGTTAAAGATTACGACGTCGCCCAACGGAAACTCGCGGACGCGACCGTGGAGCTCGTCGATGGCATAAAAGAAATCAAAAACTATCAACTCCCCGCCACCGGAGTCGGCGGGCGCTTCACCACGGCGCGGGAAGAAAACTCCGATGCCTCCTTCCGCTGGCTGGCCGGGGCCGGCAAAGGAATCGCGGTGGTATCCGCATTGAGTCAGCCGGGCGTGATCCTCGCGTGGAGCGCCCCGCTCATCTGCTGGTTTGTGTGGAGTGGCTGGATCTCGCCCGCGAGTAGCCTGGCTTTCTTCACCATTTGGCTCGGGCTTCCCGCGGGCCTGGGGCAACTTATGACGCTCACCCAGAATCTGCAAGGCTCGCTGCGGGCTGGGGAAGATACAGCAGCGTTGCTGGCTGAAAAACCGCAGGAAGTGGGGGAGTACCAGGCTCCTGCCCCGGCTGCGGCCGCCCCGTCGGCTTCTGCCCCGGAACTACGTTTCCAGAATGTGTCCTTCGGTTATGCTCCGGGCCGCCCGGTTCTGCACGATATTAGTTTCACTCTCCCGCCCGGAACCTTGACCGCCGTGGTCGGGCCCTCGGGAGCGGGGAAAACGACCATCGGCGCGCTCGCGGCACGTTTTTGGGATCCGGAAAGCGGCTGCATTACCCTCGGCGGGCACGACCTGCGCGAATACAGCCGCGCGGGGCTCTACAGCCAGGTCGGCACAGTATTTCAAGATGTGTCCCTAGCCGCGGTGAGCGTGCGGGATAACCTCCTGCTCGGCAACCGGGAGGCTACCGATGCACAGATACAGGCAGCTGCGGCCCGCGCGCATATCGCCGAACGGATCGCTGCGCTCCCGGCCGGGTATGACACGATCCTGGGGGAGGCCGCAGTTCTTTCCGGCGGTGAGGCGCAGCGCTTGAGTATCGCCCGCACGCTGTTGGCGGATCCCCCGCTCCTCATACTGGATGAAGCAAGCGCACACCAAGATACCCGTACCGCGCAGGCGCTGCACCAGGTCATCGCGGCGCGGCGCGGGCATAGCTCCACCTTGGTGATCGCCCACCGGCTAAGCGGCCTCGCCCAAGCCGACCAGATTTTGGTGCTCGCGGGCGGGCGGATCGTGCAATCCGGCCGCCACGAAGAACTCGCGGCCACCGCGGGCCTGTACCGCGAGATGCTGAAAGAGCAGGGAATCTTATGCTGAAAATGCTCACGGCCATGCGCACCGTAGTGGATGTGCACCAAATAAAAATCCTAATCGGGGCCTACACCGCGGCCGCGGTAGCCCAGGGCATCACCTTAGCGATGCTCATCGGGTTCCTTCGGGCACTGCTCACCGAAGGTGGCGTTGGCGGCGGCGCGCCGGCCGATGGGCAGCTATCCTCCTGGCTCCTTGCGATATGCATCAGCGGCGCCATCACATTTTTCCTCTACGTGGTCACGATGAGCTGGTCCTACCGGGTGAGCGTGTACACGATCTGCGACGAGCTCATGAAGAAAATCGGTGCGGCGGTAGTACGGCTCCCGGTTGGGTGGTTCACCCCATCCCGCCGCACCGCGGTCATAAATGCCACCTCGAAAGACGTCAACACCCTCTCCCACTTGGCTTCCCTGGTATTTCCCGCGGTGATCTCGGGGGTGGTGGTTCCCTTCGTTATGGCCGTGGTGGTCACGATGGTGGAATGGCGCCTCGGGATGGTCCTCGCGGTGACCAGTATTGGATTGTGGTTCATCTGGGGCTGGATGCACCGGGCGGTGCGCGAAGCCCAAGCCAGCGAAGCCCGGCTCTCACGCAGGGTAGCCGGGCGGATTATCGAATTCGCGAAACTCCAACAAATCCTGCGCGGCAGCGGGCAAACGCAATGGCAGCCCCTGGATGAGGCTCTTGTGGCGGAGTCCACCGGAATCCTGAGGACACTGCGCAGTCAAAGCCGCCCGGCCTCCGCGTTCCTCCTGCTAGTCGAGCTGGCTTTCGCCGTATGCCTGGGCTGGAGCGGAGCCCTGGTGGTTGGTGGCGATATGGACTTTCTGAGTTTCCTGGCCATCGCCGTGGTTCTGACCCGTATTAATCTGCCGCTCTCGCAATCAGTTTTATACTCCACGGCTCTTACAGATTCCATGCAAGCTCTCGAACGGGTGCATGAAATTATCGCGGCTGCCGAGGAACAGCCCAATATCACGACTGTCGCCACGCCTGCGAGCGTGGACCCGGATGTACCTGCGAATACGGATCCGGGCGCGCTCGCGGATAGCACCATCGAGTTTTCCGGGGTGACCTTCGGATACGATCCGCGCTACCCCGTGCTGTGTGATCTCAACTTGAAAGCACCGGCCGGGAAGGTAACCGCCCTTGTTGGCACCTCCGGTACCGGTAAAACTACTGCGTTGGCTTTGGCCGCCGGTTTTTGGCAGCCGCAAAGCGGAACCATCACGCTCGGCGGGCGCGATATTCACGAATGCCAGCCCATGCGCCACATCGCAATGGTGTTCCAGGACGTTTACCTCTTCAGCGGGTCCATCCGGGAAAACTTGACGCTGGCCAAGCCGGATGCCACAGAGGAGGAAATCCTCACGGCGGTAAGTCAGGCCGGGCTGGATTCAGTTATTGAGCGGCTGCCCGCAGGTCTGGACACCCAGGTCGGGCCGGGTGGGAATGCGCTTTCCGGCGGGGAGAAACAACGCGTTGCCATCGCCCGAGCTTTCCTCAAGGACAGCCCGATCCTCCTCCTCGACGAAATTACCTCCGCGCTGGATAGCATCACCGAAGCAGTCATCGGCGAAGCGATACGGCGCCTCGCCGTGGGCCGCACGGTACTCATGGTTGCTCACCGCCCCTCCACAATTGCGTGGGCGGACCAAGTGGTCGATTTTTCGCAGCTCGCGGCACGCTGAATTCAGATGTTTTCGGCATCGCAGCGCGCCCAGTGGGAAGCACCCTGTCAAAATTTCCGACAGCTTCTATCTGGCGCGAATTCGAGTTGGGTACTGGTACGACGACGCTGCCACTCAGTAAACTTGCCCCTGGGAAAACACCGTTCACTGAGAAGATCACCAGCAACGAAGCTGGATGATGGGAGGGCCAATGACCTGGCAGATCGCGGTAGTGATAGTGGGTACGTTATGGGGTTCTGCGCTGTTGAGCGGCTGGCTTGCCTATGCTTCCCGTAAAAAGACCCTGAAGCTTAACGAACTCATCGGGTACCGAACCGACATCATCATGACGAATCAGGAAACGTGGCAGGAAGCGCATGCCGCAGCCTGGCCGTGGACGGCCGCCGCCACAGCATGCCTGGTCCTCAGCGGTTTCGCAGTATTCCTCCCTCTTTCTGACGGGGTGCTCGCCGCGATCATCATCCTCAGCATGGTGGTGCTGCTCGCCTGCATGGGCTTGTCAAGTTTTTTGTGTAAATGGTTTTATTTAGTTGGTTGGGAATCGGTCCGGGTAGTGAAGGGATAACTCGCCCAGTACTTTCTGCCAGCCCTGCACGCCTTGTC
>NZ_JARBHJ010000042.1 GCF_028864145.1 Actinotignum schaalii
GCATCAGCAGTAGAGCCATTAGCAGTATCAGGAACATCAGTCATAGTCATAGTTAATCCTCAATTTCTTACTCAAATCAAGCATTTACACAAACTATTTGACACCCTCCCGTTGAGCGGTCCAGCTTCGCGCTGCACCTCAATAAAACCACCAGTGAGCCGCTCGTGCGCTGGGATTACAACCGTAACCCGCGCTCGAAAGATATTCCGCTGGCCCATCTGCAAATTCATGCGCATCGTGACGCATGGACGCATGTCATGCTAGAGGGTGGAGCTACCTCACGGCGTGCCCGAAAAAGAGTTATTGATTCTTCCCAGACGCCCACGTTATCGGAACTCCATTTTCCGGTCGGTGGAAAACGATTCCGCCCCAGTTTGGAAGAAGTATTACTCTTCCTTATTTCAGAACTGGGTGTTTCGTGCGAACCTCAAACGAAATGCGTCCTGGAAAGTAAACAATCGGAATGGGAGAAAATACAGGCCCGGGCAGTTGTGCGAACCCACCCGGACCAGGCGCTTATCGTTCTTCGTGAACTAGGAATGATCTAGATCAAATTCGCGGAGGCCAGCCATTCCTCCAGCGCGCTATCCGTGGCTGCCTCGTGGATATTCTCACCGCGCACGGAGAAGGGCGCGCCGGTGGTTGCTTCCGGGGCCAGATTCGTGAACGTCGATTCGATTTCCACCTTCGGCGAGCCAGACCAGGTGGTGAACGGCAGCACCAGCTGGTCCGTGAGTCCAGCGGACTTCAGGTAGGTCTGCACCACCGGGGGAACCTGCTCGCACCAGACAGGGAAACCGACAAGCACGACGTCGTACCCACGTGCAGCCGGAGCCGGGGCCGTAAGCTCCGGGAAAATGCCGTCCGCAAGTTCACGGGTGCACTGGGCATGTGCCTCATTCGGATCTGCAGGATAAGGATGAACCGGGACAATCTCAAAAGTATCCGCACCCAAACGCGCCGCGATTTTTTCGGCCAGTACTTTGGTATTACCGATTTCGAGATTGCGCACCTCTCCGTCCCAGAAATTCAGGCCGGCACGCGAGAAGAAAGCTACGAGGCAGCGCGGGCGGGGCGCATCCGCCGGCGTTTCCTGCTGAGCCGCACGAATTTCTGACATCGGAATATCCTTCCCGCGAAGTGAGCCCTCCGCACTGAGAATTGTGACCTGAACATCACCCATTCTGCCACCGTGCCCGGGCTGCCAGCGGGTCTTTATACCCGGGGCGTCGACGCTTAATTCCTGAATTGGTTCTCAATCATTCGGGTGCCGGCACCTCATCATGCACCCACCAGCCCCGCATCATTCATCCTCCACTTCCCTAATCATTCGCGCGTCCGCGCGCCAGCACCACCCGAGTTTCCAGCGGCGTAACCACCAGAATGCTCGCCAGGCACATGGCCAAACCAAGGACCGTAATAATCCCGAGTTTCGTGAAAGCAGCGCTATCCATCCGGGCACCCCACGAGTAATTCGTCATAAGAGACATACCCACCCCGAGCGCGGTGGTCAGCGCCGTCGTTACTACCAAGGGAATAAAGGTTTGCAGGATCCGAATCCGCGTGAAAACCGCCGTGGGGAAACCGAGGAAACGCAAGGACTGCGTCTGCTGCGCCGATTCAAAAACGAGGGAGGCGTGATTCGTGAGACTGGACAGCGCCACCACCGCAAAACCGAAACCGAGAGTCACCATGACGCCCGTGCCAATATCTGCGGACACCAAGCGAATCGCCACCGAATCTGAACCGGTCCGTTCCGGAAGTGTGGAGGTGTAGCCACCGATGAAACACAGCAGCGCGAGAGTGGAAACACTGCGCCAGACCGCGCGCGGGTCGTTGAGAATCCGCCGCGCCGCCATGAGGAGCGACGCGTGGCGTGAGCGCACGAGCGGATAGGCCAGCGCCTGAACAATAAAGGAAGCCGCGACCGAGAGTGCGAAAAGGAAGACGAGCAGCACGCCCGCCATCATCACGATTTGCACGATGGGAGTGGAACCACCACGAGCATTAGCCACCAGCACGTACATTATTCCGGCGACGGCGAACACCGCGAGGCGCCAAGCCCGCAGCGCACGCGGAGTTTCGCGGCGCGCCACCCCCAGGGGTGAAATCGACACCCGCATCAGCCCGCCCAGTGCCGATACCAGCGTGACCACGAAAAGTAGCGCAATAACCGCGGCAATAAAGGGAACCGGCAGCAGCATCTGGGCCGGATTAATAGGCAGCCCGAGGAAACTTAGCGCGCGCCAACCCGGCAGGGTCACCAGGTACAGCACCGTGCCCAAGGCGGTGCCCAGCAGCCATTGCACCACCGTTTCGCACAGGGAGATCGCAATCGTTTGGGTGCGGGTAGTGCCAACGAGGCGCAGGGAGGCCAGACGCTGGGAACGATCCTGCGCGCCCAGCCGGGCGGCCCCGGAAGCTAGGGAAGAAATGGGGATAACCAGGAGCGCCCCGGCAAAAAGCGCCAGGCCGAGATACATTTCCGTGAGGCCGGCGCCCAGGGTTTCGCTCAGGGCGTCGAGGTGGGCGGCCATGGCCGGGCTCGGGTGGAAATTCCAGTTATAGAACATGAAAATGCCGCCGGCGATGGTCAGTGCCATGGTAGCTGCCAGCGTGAAGCTGAGGACCGCGAGGATATCCAGCCAGGCATTACCGGTGCGGGCGCGCAACCGGGCCAGGGTGAGGCGGGGTGCGAAAGAAAGGACTCTCATTGCAGCTCGCCTCCGTTCGCGGTGGTGGAGTTAGCCGAATCGGCGTGGATAACGCCGTCGCGAATTTCCACGAGGCGTTCGCACCAGGCGGCCACATTCGGGTCATGGGTCACAATAATGAGGGTGGCCCCGCTCATTTTCGCGGCGGTGGTGAGGATCTGGGTAACTTCGTGGCCGGTGGCCTGATCGAGGGCGCCGGTCGGTTCATCGGCAAACACCACCGCAGGTTGGCCCGCTAAGGCCCGCGCAATAGCTACGCGTTGGAGCTGCCCGCCGGACATTTCCCCCGGGCGGCGGTGGCGTTCGGGTTCTACCCCGAGCCGCGCCAGCCACATATCCGCCGCCGCCAGTGCCTCCCGCCGCGGCTTCCCCTGGAGCAGCAGCGGCACCGCTACATTTTCCCGGGCCGGCAGTTCGGGAACCAGCTGACCATCCTGGAAAACAAAACCGAAATTCTCCAGGCGCATTTTCGAACGCTGCCCATCGGACATATCCGAAATCGGCTCGTTGCCCAGCAGCACCGTGCCGGCGGTGGGCGCAATAATCCCCGCCAGGCAGTGTAGCAGCGTGGACTTACCCGAACCGGACGGGCCCATAATCGCCACCGACTGCCCGCCGGGAATCCGCAATGATACCCGGCGCAGTGCCGCCACGTTCCCAAAATTCTTCGTGAGATTATTCGCCACCAAATCCGGGGCGACATTCTGTGTTGTATCCATGGCTCTAGTCAACTTCCGATTGGCCGGCGACGGCAGGGCTCGTACTCCACACTTATGGTAGAGCTAGGTCTACCATTGCCGGATTCGCGCGTGGGGGCGAGCCCGCGCCGGCTACCATGGCGGTATGACAACGCAGAGCACCGAGCACGGTGAGCACGCCACGGGCGTGGACATCGCCATGCACGTGGATAACACCCGAGCGGTGGCGCAGCAACTACGCCACGCCACGGTGCGCGGGGTGCTCGCGGGCGCCCTCGGCACCTTCGCCCTGATATTCGTGGCGGTGGCGGTACTCTCGCTGCTCGGCGGATTCAGCCCGATCCCGATCATCATCGGGCTGGTCGGCCTGCTGGCCCTGGGCGGGGCCGGGTGGATAGTGTGGCGCGGGAACGGGCGGGCGCTCGCGGACGTGGCTCCGGCGTCGTCGACCTGGATGGCGGAACCATCCGATCACCGCGACGTTGTGCACGCGCAACGCTCCATTGCCGCGGCTTTTGAAATTGAACGGCGCCGCATCGAACGCGACCTGCACGACGGCGCCCAGCAGTACCTGGTCGCGACCTCAATGGATGTGGGTGAGGCGGCGTTTCTGCTGGAAGGTGACGCGAGCGGCGCGGTGAGCTCGGCGGATCTTCAGGCTGCGCGCGAACGCATGGCGTCCGCGCAGGACCGCGCGGAACTTGCCCTCACCTCGCTACGCCGCACGGTGGCCGGTATTCATCCGAAAGTGCTCTCTGACCTAGGGCTGGAGGCGGCGGTGCGCGATCTGGTGGTTTCCGCGCCGGTGCCCGCCACCCTGCGGGTTCCGAGCCCGCTACCCGAGATCCCCGAAGGCGTGATCGCCGCCGCTTATTTCACGGTGGCTGAAGCGCTGACGAACGTTGCTAAACACGCGCCCGCCGCGACCGTGACCGTGCTGCTCATCGCCGACGATGACCTCCACCTCAGCATCACCGATACCGGCCCGGGCGGCGTGATTCCGGGTAGTGGGCTGCGCGGGATCGGCGAGCGGCTCGCGACTTTCGGCGGTAGTCTGCGTATTTCCAGTCCGGTGGGCGGACCCACGGAAATTCGCGCGCGTATCCCGCTGCTGCTCCACCGCGGGGAGTGGGGGAGCGGGGCCGGGGTGGCGGCGCTCAGCGAAAATCCGAGAACGGAGGGGACAGATGCGTCTGGTAGTTGCGGATGATTCCGCGCTGTTTCGCGAAGGGTTATGCGGGCTGCTCGAGCGGCGCGGGCACACCATTGTGGCGACCGCGGCCACCGCACCGGAACTGAACGAGACGGTGCGCGCGGCCACCGCCCGCGGGGAGGCCCCCGACCTGGTCATCACCGATGTACGCATGCCACCCACCATGAGCGACGACGGCCTGCGCGCCGCCGTGGAGCTACGCCGCGAATTCCCGTCCCTGGGCATTATGGTGCTTTCCCAATACGTCGCCCCGGCCTACGCGCGCGAACTCTTCCACCCGGCAGCCGGTGCCGGTGCCTCCGGTTCTCCCGCGACTACGACCGCGGATGCAAACGGGGACGATGCGCCGGGAGGCCTGGGGTATTTGCTCAAAGATCGCGTGGCACGGGTGGCGGATTTCGTGCGGTCCCTGGAGATTGTGGGGGTGGGCGGCGTTGTTGTGGATCCGGATGTTGCGGCCCAATTAATGGCGACGACGCCGTCACTTCTCACGGAGCTTACCTCTCGCGAACGTGAAATCCTGGAGCTCATGGCGCGGGGCTATGCCAATTCTGCGATTGCCGCCGAGCTCTACCTCACCGGGGCGACCGTCTCCAAACACGTGGCGAATATTTTCCTCAAGCTGGGGATGCAACCCGGGGAAGAAAATCGCCGGGTGCGGGCGGTGCTGGCCTATCTGACGGAAACCTCGCGTGCGGGGTAAGCGTGTGGTGCGCCGTTCGCCCGTGCCGCGGATCGGGGTGAAAATTGTGTCGGAGGCCCGTGGGAGAATGGGAGCATGACCTCGGATCCCTGCGCTCGCCTGCTCGCTGCCCCGCCCGCGCTGCCGGTAGCAGCCCACCTCGATGAGGTGCGCGCAGCGCTGCCGCTCGCGGTGGTGAGTGCGCCGCCGGGAACCGGGAAAACCACGCTCATTCCGCCGCTCGTGGCCCGCGCGCTCGCGGAAGGCATGCTCGCGGAAGGCGTGCGTGGAGGAACCGATGCGGGAGGTACTCGGCCCGGGCGGGTCCTCGTGATTCAGCCGCGCCGGGTGGCAGCGCGGGCTGCGGCCCGGCGCCTGGCCGAACTCTTCGGGGAACCGGTGGGCGCTACCGCCGGCTATAGTGTGCGCGGGGATTCCCAGGTGAGCAGGGAAACCCGCATCGAAATGATCACCCCCGGTATCGCGGTGCGCCGCCTGCAAAGCGACCCGGAATTGCGCGGCATCGGTGCTCTTATTTTCGACGAAGTGCACGAACGTCACCTCGATGCAGATCTTGCTCTGGCCCTCGCCCTGGAAGTCCGCGCGGCTTTCCGCCCGGACCTTTTGCTGGTGGCCATGTCCGCCACCGTGGAATCCCAGCGCACCGCGGCTTTGCTGGAAACTGGGGCCGCGGCGCCTGGGGAATCCCCGCGCATCGCGGATATTCCGGGTGTGCTCCACCCTCTTACCCTGCGGTACGCCCCACCGGGGCGCGGGGAAGAGCCCCTCGGCACAATTTCGCGGGACGGTGCGCTCGGGGTGCGCCGGGAATTCCTGGCACACGTGGCCCGGGTGGTGGAACGGGCCTTCCGGGAAGTGGAACTCGGTGACATATTGGTCTTCCTCCCCGGAGTGCGGGAAGTGGAACACGTGGTCGGATTGCTCAGCCATCTACCTGCCCGGGTGGCGCCCCTGCACGGCTCCCTCACCGGCGCCCAGCAGGATGCCGTACTACGTGAAGTTGCGGGAACCCGCAGCATTATTGTGACCACCGCTATCGCGGAATCCTCCCTCACCGTCCCCGGGGTGCGGATCGTGGTGGATAGCGGGCTTTCCCGGGAACCCCGCACCGATTACGCCAGTGGCATCAGCGGGCTGGTCACGGTGCTGGAATCCCAAGCCGCCGGTATCCAACGCGGCGGGCGCGCCGGGCGTTTAGGGCCGGGAACCGTGTATCGCGTCATGAGTGAAGCTACCTGGGCTCGCCTCACTGAACGCTCCACCCCGGAAATATACACGGCTGATTTGACCGATTTTCTCCTGCAAGCCGCGGTATGGGGAGCTCCGGAAGGGCGCGGGCTCGCCCTCCTCGATCAGCCCCCGCAGCCGGGCGTGGCGGCCGGTATGCGCGCCCTCACCGCCCTCGGCTGCGTGGTGGCAGAACACGGCGCCGGGGATGATACGGCCGGTGCTGAGCGGGCCTGGCAGGTCACTGACCTGGCCCGCACCCTCGCCCCGCTCCCGGTCAGCACCCGGCTAGGCCGCAGCCTGCTGGAAACTACCACGCGGTTAGGGGCGGGCACAGCAGCCCAGATCGTGGCCGCGCTCGCGGAATCACCCCGGCTCCCCGGGGCCGATCTGGCACGGTGGCCCACCGCCGTCTCACCGGCCTGGGCCCGGCAAGCCCAGCGCCTCGAGAAACTAGCCCGCCGCGCCCTGGGTGATGCGGCGGCAACCGGCAGCGGGCAGAGTAAGAGCAGGCAGAGTGGCATTGAGCAATCGGGAAGCGGCACACCCAGTCGCGGGAAAACCGATACCGCAGGTTCCGGTAAAACCGGCGTATCCGGCTTCGGGAAACCCAGCCGGGCTGCTCGCAATGATGATGCCCTCGCCCTCGTGACCGCCTGGGCTTATCCGGATTTGCTGGCCCGCGCGGTGGATAGCACCTCAGGGCGCTACCTCCTGGCTAACGGCAGCGGGGCAATACTCCCGCAAGGCTCCCCGCTCCTCGGATCACCCTGGCTCGCGGTAGCCGAAGTGAGCGCCAGCCAGGGCCGGGCGGATGCACTCATCCGCGCCGCCGTACCCGCAGATGAAGAACTCGCCCGCCAAGCCGGCCGTGGCCTCATCGCCACCGGCACCGCAATCAGCTACCGAAAAGGCCGCCTACGCGCCCGGCAAACCACCCGCCTAGGAGCCATCGAACTCAGTGGCCGGGATGTGGAGCGCCTCCCGCGCGCAGCCGCCACCGCGTGGGTGAGCGCCGCGGCCAGCTCCGGAACCCTCCCGCTGGAATTCACCGCCGGAGCCCAAGCCCTGCGCGAACGCCTCGCCTTCCTTCACACCGTCCTAGGTGAACCTTGGCCCGATATGGAAGAATCCGCACTCCGCCAGCGCATCGAGGAACTAGCCGGGCCTGAACTCGCCGCACTCGCCCGGGGCGGCAGCTGGGGAAACCTGGGGGCCGGAAATATCGAACGCCTACTGCCCTGGCCGGAAGCCACCCACCTTGATGAACTCGCCCCCGCCAGCATTACTATCCCCACCGGGGAACAACGCACCATCCACTATGCGGGAGCCCGGCCCACCGTACGCCTGCGCGTCCAAGAAGCTTTCGGCTGGGCCCGTACCCCGCGCCTGGCCGGCGGGCGCATCCCCGTCACCCTCGAACTCCTCTCCCCGGCCGCCCGGCCCGTTGCCATCACCGACGACCTCGCAAGCTTCTGGGCCGGCCCCTACGCCCAAGTGCGGGCGGAAATGCGTGGCCGCTACCCGCGCCACCCCTGGCCGGAAGATGGCGCTACCGCCAGCCCCACCAAGCGGGCCCGCCCGCGCCGCTAAATCGGGTGCGTGCCGCTCAGCGCGGGCGGGTAGGCGCAGTCCCGCAGCTAAAGTACACTCAGGCCGTCCCGGACTATGCCTCAGTAGCCAAAGGTCAGGGTGCCGGTTTCGTCGTCGTCGGCAAACTCCCGGCGAATAGAAGTAGCGGCCCCGGCAAGATTACGCAAACGCGCCCGCAACGTCTCAACCGTGAGACCCGCCATCGGCAAACAAATCCGCAACTGCAAGTGCCCGCCGGACATCACCGCATCGCCATCCAAAAACTCGCCGATCCGCTCCAAAACATCGCGGGTACGGGCCTCCGTCGGCGACTCCACCAGCGATGCCGCCACGTAGAGCACATCCCCCAGCCCCGGAACATTCGCGTAACTCGCGATCATCTCCTGCTTATCTGACTCCGAACGCCACACCACCTCGAAACGGTAATGCACCCCATCCGGCTGCGCCTGCGCATGATAATCAGCAACAAGTACCTCATACAGGCCCGCCGCTGTAGTCACATCGCGGGCATCGCGTTCGTCACGCCCAGACTTCTTAGACATCAGCCTCCCCTTCCTGGGCAGATTCCGACAGTGCATCCGCACCGCTCAACGCCCGGGCCTGCGCCGCCACCAATGCCGCGCATGCAGTCAGCTGCGCAGCCGGGGCTGGCAGCGCCACCGCGTAATGAATATGGGTACGACCACCCAGCAAGCGAATCCCGCCAATTGGCAGCGTATCCGCCGCGCGCAACACCGCGATAAGATCCGGGCCGGTCGGGTCAATACCAAAATGCTCGAGCACCGCCGCCGCATTGCGGGAAAGCACCCAGTCAGATTGCGCATAGGACTGCGCCCCGGGTTGAGCTGCGGGCGTGGCGCCAGCCTGAGTGCCTCCTTGCGTGCCTGGCGGAGTGGCAACGGCACCAGACGCCGCGGATGCGGCGGCGCCGTCGTACTTACGCAGCTCCGCGCCGGTGAGTACAGGTGCCGCAAGATGAACGACGGTGCGGCTATCGCGCCGGGTTGACTGCCCGGGCCAGGCTGTTACCGGCACCCCGTGAGTGACAAAACGTAAAGCCGGAGTTTCATCCGCCCGCGCACCCGCATAACTAGCACGCAAAGCCGCGGCGGCTTCCTCCCATGTTGTGAACTGTGATACCACCTCACCAGTATTCCACGTTGGCAGAAAAATGCGGCACAGGCCGGGCGCGCCGCGTACAATAGAGAACATCCCGTCCGTGCTTTCCCGCGGGCGGCCCCTGAGCGTCCTCGTGATTTTTCCGCGGCCCTCGAGTAGCAAAGGACGGTACCAGCAGCCATGGCGCATGGAGCACATCTGGCCCCCGAGAGTGACAACCAGGCGGATGCCTCCGCCCTGGATCGGGCCCTGCTTGCTATGGTCGCCGAAGCGGCACGCCTGACCGCCCCGCGCATGTGGATCAATCGCCTGCGTTTCTCATCCCGCCGCGCAGCGGTAGCTGCACGTAGCCGCCTGCAACGCAACGGTTGGGTGCAACAATCGCAACTCTCCCAATTTGGGCGCTCCAAAGATTCCTGGATGCTCACGCTATGGTCCGCCACCGCCGTGGATAATGGTGTTATTGCCGATTCGCGTTCCTACCTTGAACTTGTCGCCGCCGCCACCACCGGGCGCTACCTGGGCTGGGAGGCCTCGCTACTGCCAGCCCTGCGCGAATGTGATAACCCCGATTATTACCCGGAAGGTAGCATCGGTTGGCTCGCCCCCGGGGATGAGAATTATCTACACGAAGCACGCGAAGAAGCGAAGAAACTGGTGCCGCGCGGCCGGGAACTACCCCGGAATTTACGGGATATTTGCGCGCTGCTGCCCGAATTGCGCGGCCAGCGCTCCCGGCAGGCCCTCGCCTCCGGGCTCGGAGTGCTTATCGGGGACCGGCTGGTGGCCCATGCGCCGCTTGCCTGGGTGGCCTATCGCCAGTGCGGCGGTTTTTATCCCTGCCTGCTGGGGCTGGAACGCGATACCGCCTATTTCCCCGAATCTATCGTTGCCGAAGCTTATGACGCCGAAGCTGACCTGTGGGAACGCCTCCGGGAAGCGGTGCTGGAACTACCCGCGGCCGAGCAGTAACGAATACCGCGCCGCACCTTCAATTTGGCTGGCAATCCACCCCGGCCGCTGCCCGCTGATCTCAAAAGCGTGGCTGAAATAAAGATCTGTGCCGTGTACCACCACCCCGCCGAGTGGAAGAGCCGCAGCCTGGCGGGCTGCCTCCCGCACCGCATCGGCGCTAGCATCACCCAGGCGCAAGGTCGCCGCCGCGCTATCCGCCCCGCTGACCAGGGTGTTACGTAGCATCACCACCGGAACCTCAGAGCCATCCACGCGGAGCGTGGCCCCAAAACCGTATTCGGCCTGAGCCGCATCGCGCTGCCCGAGTAACGGAGCGAGCGCGGAAACCAAACCATTCCAGCGATACACCCCGGCCGTGCCCAGGAGTTCATCGAAACGGGTATCCACCCCGGCCGGGTCTGTGAACTGATCGGCATCTCCGGGTGCATTACCCACAAAAGGATTCATTTCTGGGCGCGCGGAAAACGTATCCTCCAAAATATCCCCCGCGCCGGCCACCGCTTCCGGCCCAAAAAGATCATCCTTTGTGGGGGGAACGTTATCGAGACCGCGCACGAATACCGCGGTAGCGTCAATAGCGGCGACGACGAGGAACTTCACCATGCTGGTCAGCCGCGAAAAAGGCAAGCCGGCCATGCGCAAAGCCAGATGCAGGACCACCTCATCCCCGACAATGCGTACATCCCCCAGAGAGAAGGTCTCAAAAACCCAGCCGGCCAGGCCGGTCACATCGATGAGATCCGCCCGGCCCACCCCGCAGCGCAGATTGAGATAGGAACGCCCCTCCCCATCGCGGGCGGGGGAAAGCTCCACAGTTTTTAGGTTGTGCCCGATCGCCACGGCCAGGCGCAGCCCTTCCGTGGAGGCCACCGGCCGCATCCCCGCCCGGCACGCGGTCACCACGCGTTCCCAGGTATTAATAATGTAGCCAGGTTCGCCGGGTTCGGCTTCCGGAATATCACCGAGGGAAGCGGCGATGGTGTCAATTTCCCGTCCGATAGCGTCCATCTCATCCATGGGGGAAGTCTACCCGGGGCCTGCGACAGCAAAATGTGGTGTTCACGTTCGGCGGGGCGGTGGGCGATATCATATTAAGTAAAAATATGGCGAATAACCGGGGAGAAAGTCCCGGCTGTGGAGTGACGCCCTCGCGCGAGGGGCTAAACTCGCGTAGGATTAAGCCCCGTCACCAAAAAGTAAGGGTACCCTTACTTACGAGCGCTGGGCCTCCTCACGGGTGTATCCACTCAGGACCTCAACGCCCAGTATAAGCCAGAAAGGGGATGGTGATGGGAATGGGATATAAACGGGGTGCGGTACGGGCCGGCCTGGCCGCGCTGCTGGTGAGCATGCTTGCTGTGGTGGGGGCTTGCGGGACTGCGTCGTCGCAAGGAAAAAACGCAGGAAGTGAGAAACCGCAGGTACTCACCACCTTCACGGTACTGGCAGATATGGCACGGAATATCGCCGGCGAACATATGGAGGTCGCCTCGATCACCAATCCGGGGGAAGAAATCCATGATTATCAGCCTTCGCCCGGTGATATTAAGCGCGCAGAAGGCGCCGATATCATCCTCTACAACGGCCTGGGCCTGGAGCGATGGTTTGAGAAATTCGTAGAGAATTCCACCGCCGAACGCGTTAACCTCTCCGATGGAATTGAGCCGGTCGCCATCGCGGAAGGTGATTACCAGGGCAAACCGAATCCGCACGCGTGGATGAGTCCGAAGAACGGCAAACTCTACGTGGATAATATGGTCGCCGCTTTTTCTAAGGTAGATCCCGATCATGCCCAGGCCTATCGCACCAACGGCGAAAATTACAAGAAGCAGCTGGATAACATCGCCGCAGATATGGACGCGGCCCTGGCTACCATTCCCGAATCCCAGCGCGCGCTGGTGAGCTGCGAAGGTGCTTTCTCCTACCTCACGCGCGATCACGGCCTGCAAGAAAAGTACCTGTGGGCAGTCAACGCCGAAGGCGCGCAAACCCCCAAGGCCAAGGCCGACCTTGAGAATTTCGTGCGCACCTCCGGGGTGCGGGCGCTGTTCTGCGAATCCACCGTGGACGACAAAATGGCGTCCGTTGCCGAAGACACCGGTGTTCCGGTGGCCGGCTTACTGTACGTCGACTCGCTTTCCGAAGCGGACGGCCCCGTGCCCACCTACCTTGATTTGCTTCGGTACGACGCCGATCTCATCACCCGCGGGCTCACCGGCAAGGCCGGCGAATCCGCGAGCGAACCCACGAAACCAGCCGGCAAGTAAACGCCGCTCGCATATAAACGCTGCTTTCACGTGAACGTTGCTAACACGGCAACGATGTTCGCAATATATGCAGCTCGCACCTACGCACAATCGCAGAAAGGCGGAGGAACGGTGGCAACACCAATAGAATCTCCGAAATACGCTCTGGAGGTGAGCGGTGTTCACGCGCGCTACGGCTCGGTGCAAGCCCTCACCTCGGTGAGCTTCGGGCTGACCCCGGGTGTTATTTGCGCCCTCGTGGGGCAAAACGGCTCGGGTAAATCCACCCTCATGAAATCAATTATGGGATCGGTGCGGCACGGAGGGGATATTACGATCCTCGGCCAGAGCGGCACCCGGGCCCGCAAAGCCGGCCTGGTCGGCTACGTTCCCCAAAACGAAGGCGTGGACTGGGCTTTCCCGGTCAGCGTCCGCGAGGTGGTGACCATGGGCCGCTACGGCTTCATGGGCCCCACCCGCCGCGCCCGCGCCGAGGACCGTGAGGCCGTGCGCCACGCCCTCGATATGGTCGAAATGACCCCCTACGCGGAGCGCCAGATCGGATCGCTTTCCGGTGGGCAGCGCAAACGCGTATTTATTGCCCGCGCCATCGCCCAGGGTGCCCAGCTCATGCTCCTCGATGAGCCCTTCGCCGGGGTGGATAAACCGTCGGAGACCATGATTATTGCGCTGCTCCAGAAACTGGCGGCTTCCGGGGTAACTATCCTGGTCGCCACCCACGACCTGGCCGGCCTGCCCCAACTGTGCTCCGAAGTGCTCCTCCTCAACCGCCGTGTTATTTTCCACGGCCCGGTGGCCGAAGCCATGAAGCCCGAGCACCTCATGCAGGCTTTCGGCGTCGTCCCCGATCACCACGAACCGGACCCGGCCGCGGACCCGGCCACGCATCTGCGCAAGGCAAAGGAGAATCGCTAGTGTGGTACGAACTTTTCGTTGAAATGTGGACGCACCCCTTTATGGTGCGCGGGGCTACGGTCACCCTCACCGCGGCGATAGTGTGCGCGGTCATCAGCTGCTGGCTGGTGCTCATTGGCTGGTCACTCATGGGCGACGCACTCTCGCACGCGATTCTGCCCGGCGTGGTTATCGCTTATGTGCTCGGGATGCCCTTCTCCCTGGGGGCGGTCATTGCCGCGCTCATCGCGGTGGCGCTGATTTTCCTGCTGCGCTCCACCTCGCGAGTCAAAGAAGATGCCTCCATGGGAGCAGTATTTACTTTGTTCTTCGCGGTCGGGTTGATCCTTATCAAACTCAACCCCTCCAATGTGGACCTCAACCACGTCATCTTCGGTGACCTGCTGGGCGTCACGCGCGCGGATATGATCCAGGTGGTCATCCTGGCCCCCCTCGCGCTCGCGATTCTGCTGTTCAAGCGGCGCGATCTGACCGCCTACGCTTTCGACCCTACTCACCTGCAAGCCATCGGCATCCGGGCCCGCACGCTCGGCGCGATTTTGCTCTTCTGCCTGGCGCTCACGGTGGTGACAGCCATGCAGGCGGTGGGCGCGATCCTCATTATCGCGCTGGTGATCGTGCCGGGAGCCACGGCTTACCTGGTTACCAATCGCTTCCGCGTCATGCTCATATTCGCCCCGGTTTTCGCGGCGGTGTGCGCGCTGGTGGGTCTGTACGTTTCCTACTGGCTCGACCTGCCTTCCGGCGCCGCGGTGGTCACGGCCCAGGGCCTCATGTTCCTGGTGGTCTGGTTGATTTCCCCGCACGGTTTGCGCGGGAAGCTCGAGGGCGCGCGCACCCGCGCTGCGGTTTCTATCTAGTACGACGACGCAGCTAGCGGGCGGTAGCCTTCCCCTAAAATATCGGTGCGCCAAGAAACAGGTGTGGCCCAGACCTTCGCGGTCCTGGGCCACACCTGTTTTTGCTAGTGCTTGATGTACTGGCTATGCGCTGCTTAGCTTGCGCTGTGTCGTAGCCATGCGCCGTGCTTGGCTAAGCGCTACTTAGCTATACCGGCGCCGCATCAGCATCCCGGTTCCCAGCAAAGCAATGGCACCAGCCAACAACCACGCGCTTTCCGCGCCGGTGGCGGTCAGCTTCTTCTTGATAATGCGGGTGGGCTTGCTCGAAGCCGTAGGTTCGGCCGTGGGCGCGGCGCTTGGGGTAGCCGGTGCGGTCGTGGGTGCGACTGTTGGCGCAGTCGGCGCAACGGTCGGTTCCGTGGGGGCTACGGTCGGAGCTGTGGGCGCGTCCGTGGGTTCAACCGTAGGTTGAACCGTAGGCTCGTTCGTGGGTTGAACCGTAGGATCGGTGGTCGGTTCGTTCGTCGGCTCGACCGTGGGCTCAACGGTCGGCTCCGGTGGAATGGGTGTTCCCGGGGTCAGCGTCGCAGCCTTCTGGGTGAAGCTCACCTGCGCGTTGAGAACAGTGCTGCTCCCATCGGCGAAGCTCACCTTGATCGGTAGCTCGTGAGTTCCGGTGGCAGCGTCCTTAGCCATTGTCACGGTAAGTGCGCCGTCGTTCGGATTAACCGCAACATCCCAGCCCTTCGGCAGGGTCGTGCCGTCATTGAGCGCGTAAGCACCGTTCGCATTGAGCGCGGGCGTGACCGCAGCGCCGTTAGCATCCGCGAAGCTCGGGGCGGCCACGTTCACGGTGACCGGGTCCAGATTCTCACGGGTTGCAGAGGCCGGCTGGTAAGCAGCGTTTACCGCGGTCACGGTGACCTGCGCGGTAGTCGAGACAATATCTTCCACCCAGGTACCCGCGGCGTCCTGCGTTTTCACGGCGCGCTTGTAGGTGACCGGGTAGGTGCCGGGCGTGCCAGTATCCACCTGGGACGCGTCGATAATCACGCGGGTGGGAATGCCGGTTCCGTCCGGGGCATCGTAATTCGCGGTGGAGTAGGTGATGACCTGCTTCGCATCGGTGAGCGCCTGCGGATTGCGGTCGCTTGTGAGGGTGGCCAGGTCGAGGTTGCCCGCCTGCGCTGCCTGCTCCGCGAGGCCGCGAATCGTGCTCAACTGGGCGCGTGCATCATAGGCGCTGTATTGCGGAATCGTGACATCGCTGGCCTCAACAACTTTGACCAAGCGCACGTGCGCATTGGAGAGCTCCGCGGCGAGCGGGGCATAAGCGCCCTCGTTCATCGCGATGGGAGCGCCCTGGGCGTCCACAAAACTGGGCTGTTGAGCGGACATGCTATAGGTGTACGCCGGCATAATCTCGGTGGCGGTTGCCCCAACGGAGTATCCCTTATCTCGGATCGCATCCCGAATCGGCATGAGGTCAACGTCGTAGGAGTTAATCTCGGCCGTTGAAATCTTCGAGATCATGCTCTCATAACCGGAGCACTGGGACCGCAGCCCGTTGGTGTAGGTGGTCTGGTATTGCAGATTGAAACCATCAGCAAAGGGGACCTTCTTCGCGGCATCCACATCCCGGTGCTTCACCGTGGGCATGGCCTGCTGCACAGCAAGAGGGACCTGGGTAAAGGGGCCGGACAGATCGTTGTAATTGGCAGCGCCGGACTTCTCCACAGCCACGAACTTCCCGGTGGTGCCGTGCTGGCTGGCCGCCCCGCCGTTATCGAGCTCGGTGAGCGGAGTGAAACCGCGGAAGCGGATAATACGCTTGTATCCTTCGGCTTTCTTCGACATAGCTTCGCCATAGTCGGTTCCAGCCAGAACGAGTTTGTAGTTCTGCAGTGAAGCAACTGGTGTCAAGCCAGTAAACGTAGCCGGGTCTTGATTAAACTTGAGCGGAACGTCTACCGTGATCACATCATCCGGGCCGGTAGAAGCCGGGAGGGTGCCGCGGAGCCATACCGTTGCCACGTTATCCCAGTCCGCATCGGTCATCATATCGAGGGTCTTTTGAGTGCCGTCCTTGAGGATGAACCAGATGGTGATCTTGGAGGATACGCCGGAAGTGGTGATGAATTCTTTGAGCTTGGGGCCGTCGACGACGAAACCGGACGGTTCGGATTGACTGCCAGTGGTGTCGTACTCGGCATCGCCATCGCGCAACCCGACCTGGTAGGTCAGTCCATAGAGCGGAGAAGCGGTATTGTTACGCACCTGGATTCGTGCGGTGAGCTGGGTCGTTTGCGTGAGGTCAATGAGATTGTTCCGCATGCACTTCAAACGCGTGAGCGGATCCACGCGAGGGTCGACAGGCATCGGGAAATTGTTGGAAGCCGAGCCGTCAGCTGCGCGCAGCTGCATGCCCACGCTGAATTTTGCGTCTTTGCCGTTCTTGTCTTGCGGGGTGATGAGGCTGCCATCACCGACTGCCAGGCCCGAAACGATGGCCGGGCTGGGGTGATCTGCTGTGGGAACGTCCGCGACGGCGAGTGGGGCTACGATTCCGCATCCCAGGACCGTGAGGGCGGATAGTGTTCCGACGGCGAGCTTGCGCATCTTTGCCATGATGTCCTATCCAGAGTTGTGATTACTTATGCTTCTAACCCTAAATGAAATTTGGTGTTAGTTAAAGCGAATATGGTGGGACAAAGTTCAAGTAACGTGAGCTGGGTAAATGGCCGGTGCGGGGGGCGGTGTGCGAATCGGCGGTGCTGTGCGAAAAGGAGGCCTGAAGCGGGTGTGCGTCGTCGTAAAAAGGTATAAACTCAAATTATTGAGGTGACAAACTTCGCGCAAGGGTGCGGAAAAAGAAATTGCTCCCCACCGGGATTTGCGTCACCGAGGAGGAGCTTCGCGCGCTCGAAGGGATTCGAACCCCCGACCTTCTGATCCGTAGTCAGATGCTCTATCCACTGAGCTACGAGCGCACAGTCACGAGGTGGCTACCAGCAAGCTCCTCAATAAAAAATTGAGGAGGCGAGCGATTAACCCGCCTCGTTTTGCGACAGATAAGAGTTTACATCGTTGCTCGGCGAGAACAAAATTTAGAGGCCAGGTGCGTTATGTTTCACATCTGGCCTGGCTGGGTTTGCGGTCATTGTTGGGTAGTGGCAACAGGTGTGCTGCCCGGCTGTGTAAGCGCATTCAACGGGATTCGGCCAGAAAGCTCCCACGATCTCGCGCGGTCGATGCTACTGTATGTACAGAGTAATGTTGATTGCGCGTAGTGGGGTGGTTTTGATGGCAAATGTATCTTTCCGGACGGATGATGAAACGAAGGCTCAAGCTGCGGAGTTATTCCGCGATCTCGGGTTGGACATGAGTACTGCCATCAATATGTTTTTGCGGCAGTCGATTGCCAGCAACGGCATTCCGTTCACACCACATCGCGGAAACTCGGCCAGTGCCGTGGCGAGAGCTGAAGTTGAGTCCCGCACCGGCGCTTCGTTTGGTAGCGTCGCTGAACTGATGGCGGATCTCAATGAGGCTGACTAGCGTCTTCCGTACGAATCAGTTCAAGCGCGATGCCAAGGCGCTGTTCAAGAAACATTACGACGCCGCAAAGCTGGCGAAGGCTATCGAAGCGTTGATGAGGCAAGATCGCGATGAGCTGCGCACGCGGTATCGTGACCATGCGCTGCGGGGAGGTTGGAAAGGGTGAAGTGTGTGCATCTCCCATTGCTGTTCGTCAGCTGTCCAAGTAGATTGACTAGTGATAGACCCCCGGTCAGGCCTCTAGCTTTTAGCAATGCACAAATGGCCGGGGCCTTTCTCTACGGGCAGGCTAAAGGCGCGTCGGAGAGTGGTGGAAACAAGACTTGGTGCGAATTGGATGTGTTCTTGCCGGAGAAGCCGGGGTTGGCCCGCTAATTCGTACATTTTCGGGCATGTGTAACTGCCTCATCACGTGCGCGTTGTACGATTTGGGCTTGTCAAGTTTTTTGTGTAAATGGTTTTATTTAGTTGGTTGGGAATCGGTCCGGGTAGTGAAGGGATAACTCGCCCAGTACTTTCTGCCAGCCCTGCACGCCTTGT